>JAZSAP010000112.1:0-5584 GCA_045601925.1 Lawsonibacter sp. | reverse complement strand
CCAGAAGTTTTGCCATCTGCCCCATATCCTGCGGTGTGTTCTTCATTTCGATCCCCCCCAATCTTTGCCTCAATCCAGTATATGTCTGTTTGACCCGGAGGTTACCTGATGAAAGTATTGGTTTTTTCCGATTCCCACCGCGCCTTGAGCGGCATGCGCCAGGCTGTCGAACTGGAGCACCCCGACTATGTCATCCACCTTGGCGACTTGGAGCGTGACGCCCAGCTGTTGGCGCAGGAGTACCCTGATCTGCCTGTGGCCGGAGTCCCCGGCAACCGCGACGGCTTCCCTACCGCCCCGCTTCAGCGTTTGGCCACCTATGCAAACGTAAAGGTACTCATGTCCCACGGCCACATTTGGAACGTGAAAAGCGACTATCATGCCGCCATCCACGCCGCCCAACAGTGCCAGGCAGACATACTGCTGTTCGGCCACACCCACGTTCCCTACTGTCAACAGGAAGCGGACGGCCTGTGGGTGGTAAATCCCGGCAGCATCCGGGACAGCGGGAGTTATGCCATCCTGACCCCAGGTGAAACACCCCTTTGCCGACTGGCCCGCATATAAGCAAAAAGAGGAAGGATACGAAATCGTATCCTTCCTCTTTAATTTGCAGTCAGCAGGGACACTTCTTCAGCCAGTTTTGCTCATGCTCGATGAGCTTCCAAGTGGCGTCGATGAGGTTTGCAAACAGCGGATTTTCCATGGCGCGGATGATAAATCCCTGGCGGGGAGAATTGATATCCTCGCCGGAAATTTGGAACATGCCGTATTCGTCGCACATCCCGCGCAGACGCTCCAGCTGTTCGGGGGTGTTGCGGGTGGGCATATAGGTGACCGCCTTGACCCCCTCCTCCTGCAGGCACAGGAACACGTCCTCAAGGTAGTCGTCCTCGAACTTCTGCGCTTTCTTGTCGCCGGTGACGCTGTTACCCACGTCGCCCAGATAGGCGTAACAGAGGGTGGCGTCCACTTCGCGGCACAGAGCAACCACATCACACAGCTTGGGACACTCGTCGGTGGCATCCACGTAGATGGCAGGCACAAAAGTGCCCTTCAAGATGCCCAACAGGTCGTACTCATAGAATGGGTACTCCAGATCCAGCATCTGTGCCTTCTGCTTGTCGGACAGGGTCATGCCCATCTGACCAAGCTTTTCCACCATGGCCTCTCCTTTGCCGACCGTTTCGGTCAGCTTGATGGCCAAAGCGTACATCAGATGCCGCTCGGTCACACCGCCGCCCTCGTGACCAAGGGACAGAGGAAGCACGTCCCGATTAAAGTCCATCTGCAGCTCGGGCAGCATGGCGTTGATGCGGTCGATCATCTGCCGGTTGCGGCGGTTGCGGGCCTCACGATAGGGACGGAAAAACGCGTCCAGCCGGTCGATTTGGTGGTGAGGCACGCCCTGAATGGTCATGTAGCTGACACCCACCTGATCGGGATTGTTGGTGCGGCGGCCCTCCAGCCGGGTGCCGTCCATAGAGATGCGGCACTCCATGCCGATGGTGACGGGCATGCCAATCAGCTCGGCAGCCGCCAAAAACTCCCGGGCGCCGGCGATGGAGTCGTGGTCGATGATGCCGGCGGTGCAAAGGCCCTCCATCCGGGCGGCATAGACTGCCGCCGTGGGCGAATAGGGCGAGAAGGAGTAGGTGGTGTGGATGTGGTTGTTGATGTACTGGGGCACCTCAGGCGGGAACTGGGTGGTGGGCAGAATTGCCTTCAAATTGGCCAGTCGTTCCGCCGCCGTGGGTGCATTCAGCTTTTCCAGAATTTGAATATCAATCATACCGGCACCCTATCAGTTCAGCATGACCTGACCGCCGGTGACGGGGATAGCCTGACCGGTCTCGTACTTCTGCTCCACACAGTACATAACGGCGCGGGCCACGTCGATGGGCAGGCAGCCGCGGTTCAGGGGGACCTTGGCCTCGTAGAAGCGGCGCACATCCTCCACAGTCTTGGCGCCGGGCACCTTGCCGGCGTTCAGGTACTGCACGAACAGACCGCGCTCGGGATCGCTCCACAGGGGGCCGTCCAGATAGTTACCGGGGCAGACGGCATTGACCTTCACGCCGTACTCGCACATTTCCAGGGCAAAGCTCTGCACCAGGCCGATGCTGCCGAACTTGGAGCCGGCGTAGGCAAAGTTCTTGTTGGAGCCTTCCAGGCCGGACTTGGAGGACACGGCCACGATGTCAAACATGGCATCGGGGTCCGCCTCGTGCTGGGCCTGCATGATGATGGCGGCGTACTTGCAGCACAGGAACAGGCCGGTGTAGTTGATGTTGGTAACGAAGTCAAAGTCCTTCTTCTCGAAGGTAGCCAGGGGGCCGGAACGGACCACGCCGGCGTTGGCCAGCATCAGATCAATGCCGCCGAAGATCTCCACGGTCTTGCCCACCATCTCGGCCACGCTCTCTTCGTCGGAGACGTTGACGGCGATGGCGGCGGCACGCTCGCCCATCTCCTTGGCAACTTGCTCGGCCAGGGGCAGGTTCATGTCGGCAATCACAACGCTGGCGCCCTCTTTGTACAGTTCCTCGGCAATACCCTTGCCAAAGCCCTGGGCGGCACCGGTGACCACCACGATCTTGCCGGCCATACGGCCCTCGCCGGTGGGACGGCTGTGGATGTTCTGCTTGGCCAGTTCACACCATTTGGTCATATCAATGCTCATGTCTTCTCTCTCCTTATTTCAAAAATGTGATCAGCTTCTGATAAGCCGCCTCCCACTCGGGGGTGGGATTGGGCTGATAGCTCTCAACCGCTTCGCTGGCACGGACTACGTCACGCAGAGCGTCCATGTCGGCAATGTCGCCAAGGGCCTTGGCCTGAGCCAGCAGATTACCCATAGCAGCGCCCTCCACAGGACCGGTGGTCACGGGACGGCCGGTGGCATCGGCAGCCATTTGGTTCAATAGCTTGTTTCTAGAACCGCCGCCCACGATGTTCATGGAGTCAATGTTCTTTCCGGTCATGCGCTCCAGACCCTCCAGGGCCAGGCGATACTTCAGGGCCAGGGACTCGTACACGCAGCGGGCCACCTGACCGTCGGTCTCGGGAACCGGCTGGTCGGTGCGCTTGCAGAAGGCCGCGATGGCCTGCAGCATGTCGCCGCCGGCGTAGAACTCCGGCGCGTCCATATCAATGACAGACCGCAGCGGCTCAGCCTCACGCGCCAGCTCCACGATCTTGTCCCAGCTGTAATCCTTGCCGGCGCGCTGCCACTCACGGCGGCACTCCTGAATGACCCACAGGCCAATGATGGTACGCAGGGGCCGGAAGCCGCCCTGAATGGTACCTTCGTTGGAGATACCCTCTTCCCGTGCAGTGTCGGACAGGACAGCCTGCTCGGTCTCCATACCCACCAGGGAGAATGTGCCGGAGGAACAGAAGGCAAAGCTGCCCTTGCCGGGAATGGCCGCCACGGCGGAGGCAGTATCGTGGCTGCCCACAGCCACAAAGGCGGCGGGATTCAGGTCCAGCTCCTCGCACAGTTCGGCACGCAGGTGGCCCCGGATGGTACCGGTTGCATCAATTTGGGGGAAGATGTGCCGGGGCAGGCCCAGTTCATCAATGGTTTCCCAATCCCAATCCTTGGTGGTGGGATTATACATCTGGGTGGTGGTGGCGATGGAATACTCCGCACCCACAGCGCCGGTCAGGAAATAGCCCAGCAGGTCGGGAGTCAGCAGCAGCTTGTCCGCCACCTCCAGCGCCGCATCCCCTTCCCGCTTGCGGCGGTAGAGCTGATACAGCGTGTTGAAGGTCAGGGACGTATCGATGCCGCTGCGAGCATACAGCACATCGGCGGGAATCTTCTCCTGCACAGCATCGATATCCGCCTGCACACCCAGACGGTAGGAACGGGGCAGGCCAATCAGATGGCCGTTCTTGTCCAGCAGACCGTAGTCCACGCCCCAGGTGTCGATACCGAAGCTGTCCAGCTCTCCATAGCCGCCCTGCTTAAAGGCAAGCAGCCCCTGCTTAAGCTGGTCATAGAGATAGGCAATGTCCCAGTAAAACACGCCGTTCATCTCGATATAGTGGTTTTCGAAGCGGTGCAGCTCAGTCATTGTAAGCTTCTCACCGTCAAATTGGCCCAGGATGGCACGGCCGTTGCTGCCGCCCAAATCAAAGGCCAACATGTTCCGTTGCTTTTTCATGGCACAACCCTCCTATCATATATAAAATATACTTTGTTTTGCCCATAAAATCAACCCTATTTTCACGCAATTGCTTGTTTCATTTGAGCAAAAAAATCATAGACAAGAAAAAAGAAAAGGCGTATAATGACTTTTGGAATAAGAGAGTATGGGAAAGTCCCCAATATCAAAACAGGAGTGTGGATTCAATGAAACTGATCATCAAGAACGACTACGACCAGATGTGCGCCTGGGCCGCCCAGCACATTGCCGACGCCATCAACAACCACAAGGAGGCCCGCCCCTTCATCCTGGGTCTGCCCACCGGTTCCTCCCCTCTCGGCGTGTACAAGCGCCTGATCGAGATGAACAAGGCCGGCAAGGTCACCTTCAAGAACGTGGTCACCTTTAACATGGACGAGTACGTGGGGCTGCCCCGCGAGCATGACCAGAGCTACTGGTACTTCATGCACGACAACTTCTTTAACCACATCGACATCCCTGCTGAAAACATCAACATTCTCAACGGTATGGCCGCCGATCTGGAAGCTGAGTGCCAGCGCTACGAGGACAAGATCGCCTCTTACGGCGGCATTGACCTGTTCCTGGGCGGCAGCGGTGTGGACGGCCACATCGCCTTTAACGAGCCCTTCACTTCCCTGGTCTCCCGCACCGGCGTGCGCGCCCTGACCGAGGACACTCTGATCGTCAACTCTCGCTTCTTTGACAACGACCCCAACAAGGTACCCAAGACCGCCCTGTCCGTTGGCGTTGGCACCGTGTGCGACTCCAAGCAGGTGCTGCTGCTGATCAACGGTCACAACAAGGCCCGCGCCCTGAAGCACTGCGTGGAGGGCGGCGTGGATCACGCCTGGACCATCAGCGCCCTGCAGATGCATCCCGACGGCATCGTGGCCTGCGACGAGGCCGCCTGCGGCGAGCTGAAGGTGGACACCTACAAGTACTTTAAGGAAATCTACAAGAACGAGAAGTAATCATTACAACTTAAAAGGCGGCAGAGAGGATATCCTCTCTGCCGCCTTTTTATCTTTAATTCTTCTGAGAACCAATGGGACTTACAATACTGTAGCCAACGTTTACCAGATGGTCTGCCACACGCTCAAGGCCGGCCACGATGGAGGAAAAATAGGGACTGACCTCCATATTGCAGTTGCCGTCAGCAAGGCGCGCAAAGTGGTGGGCCGTAAGCTCTTTTTTCATCCCGTCGATGGTATCTTCCAGCGCAGACAGCTCCGGCAGTCTGTCCCGGTTCAGGTTGTCAAACACATCCTTGGCAAGGGCCAGCAGCTGCATGACCAAACCCCGCATTTTCTCAACGCCGCTGCGGCCCGTTCCGGAGAAGCTGAATTTTTTGGCAGCCATTACCGCCGCGATCTCATAGAAGTTTTCGGCGTGGTCGCCAACACGTTCCA
>JAZSAP010000111.1:0-4575 GCA_045601925.1 Lawsonibacter sp. | reverse complement strand
CCATCAAGATGTTCGAGCGGGACGAAAATGTCCGCGCGGAGCTGGGTCTGGATGCGCAGCTGATTGCCCACCTGGAAAAGCACATTGCCGACTGTGAGCAGGAGCTGGACGACGATGCCGAGAGCATCATTGCCGACCAGCGCTACCGCTACATTGTGGATATCGTAAACAGAGCGGTGAAGAAAAAAAGAGCCAAGCATGGTCTGACCCTGTCGGGCAAGATTGACCGCATCGTTACCAACCGCATTTTGGCTCTGCCCATTTTTGCCGGCGTTATGTACCTGATGTACGCCATCGCCATGGGCAGCTATCCCTTCTCTATTGGCACCATGGGTACCGATTGGGCCAACGATGTGCTGTTTGGTGAACTGGTCCCCAACTTCTTTGACGGAATTCTGACTTCTCTTGGTGTCAGCGATTGGCTGTACGCCTTAATTATGGACGGTATTTTGGCCGGTGTGGGTGCGGTGCTTGGCTTTGTGCCGCAGATTTTGGTGCTGTCCCTGCTGCTGTCCATTTTGGAGGATATCGGCTACATGGCACGCGTGGCATTTATCATGGACCGTGTGCTACGTAAGTTCGGCCTGTCCGGCAAGTCCATTATCCCCATGCTGGTGGCCACCGGCTGCGGCGTGCCGGGTATTCTGGCCTCCCGCACCATCGAGACCGAGCGTGACCGTAAAATCACCGTCATGACCACCGGCTTTATCCCCTGCGGCGCCAAGATGCCCATTATCGGCCTGTTCGCCGGCGCCGTGTTCGGCAACTCTCCGTTGGTGGCGCTGTCCGCTTTCCTCATCGGTATCGCCGCCGTGGTGGTTTCCGGTGTGCTGTTGAAGAAATTCAAGGCTCTGGCTGGTGAGGCCGCCCCCTTCGTGATGGAGCTGCCCGCCTACCACATGCCCTCTGCCCGCAATGTGGGTCGCACCACTTTGGAGCGCGGTTGGGACTTTGTCAAGCGCGCCACCACCATTGTGCTGCTGAGTTCTATCGTGCTGTGGTTCTTGCAGAGCTACGGTTTCCAGAATGGCGTATTCGGCGCGGTGGAGGACAATAACTACTCTCTGCTGGCTACCATGGGCAAGATGATCGCCTGGATTTTCTACCCCCTGGGTTGGGTAGGCGATATGGCCTGGAAAGCTGCCGTGGCTACCGTCACCGGCCTGATTGCCAAGGAAGAGGTCGTTATGACCTTCGGCACGCTGTATAACTACGCCGGCGAGCTGTCCGAGGCCGGCGACGAAATCTGGGGTCTGGTGGCTCAGGATTTCGGTCCCCTGCGCGCTTACAGCTTTATGATTTTCAACCTGCTGTGCGCCCCCTGCTTTGCCGCGATGGGCGCCATTCGCCGGGAGATGAACAGCGGCAAGTGGACGGCATTTGCCATCGGCTATATGTGCGTCTTCGCCTATGCGATTTCTTTCGTCGTCTACCAGCTGGGCGGTCTGTTCAGCGGCGAGGCCGCTTTCGGTTTTGGCGCCGTGGCGGCGCTGGCTGTGCTTGGTTTGCTGGTCTGGCTGGTGTTTCGCAAGGGCTACAAGGCCGGTAAAGGTCAACGGCTTGACAGCGTTGGCGCCGGGAAGTGAGGCCTGATATGGGAAACGTTATCGTAATTGCCGTGCTGGCTCTGGTGGTAGCGCTGGTTGTGCGCTCCCTGTGGCGCAGCAAGAAAAACGGTGGCGGCTGCTGCGGCGACTGCAGCAAGTGCAAAAGCTGCCCGAGAGAGTAAAAAACACCCCCGAGGACTTCCTCGGGGGTGTTTTCTTGGATAATCAGGGGAAGTAGGGGTTCGGCTTAAAGAGCAGGATGATCAGATCGATCAATGCACCGATACCGAACAGACCTCCGGTGAAGATGTACACGATACCGAGCAGTACCTTGCCCTCATAGAACTTGTGGACGCCGATCAGGCCGAAGAACAGGCACAGAAAGAAAGCGACCCATTTGTTTTTTGCCATTTGACTCACCTCGTTTTGGTTACTCGCTGATTTCGTCCTGCTCCGGCTCGCCCTCCGGAATCTCCGGGGCGGGAGGCGCTTGGCGGAACAGCTTGGTGCCCACACAGCGGTTGATGGGAGTACCAAGGTTGTGGAACTTCTCCTCATAGTCGGTCATGACGCCGCAGATGCCGTGCTCGTGCAGGTTGCGGGTGACCTCGGACAGCTCAAAGGCGGCCTTGGGGAACTGGAACAGGGACCACTCGTACAGGTCACGGTTGTCTGTTTTGAAGTGGATTTGACCGCCGTCCTTCAGCACCTGGCGGTACAGCTCCAAAAAGCCTACGGCGGTCAGGCGGCGCTTGGAGTGTCGATGTCCGGGCCAGGGGTCACAGAAGTTTACATAAATCCGGTCAACCTCGTCGGGAGCGAAAAGCTCCGGCAGACGGCGGGCGTCATCATCCACAAAAAACACGTTGGTCAGGCCCAGTTCGTTGGCACGCTCCATGGCAATGACCATGGCGTCGGGAACACGCTCCACAGCCACGTGGAGCACGTCGGGATTTTGAGCGGCGGTTTCCACCGTAAAGCGGCCCTTGCCGCAGCCAAGCTCCAAATGCAGAGCGGTGGCGTTGGGCATCAGGTCACGCCAGTGACCTCGGTGGGGGAAGGGCGGCTCGGACGTATCCACCAACAGATGGGCACAGCGCTCCATCCGGGGCAGCAGGTTGGGTTTCTTTCTCATTCTCATAGGGCTTCACCTCTGAACCTATATTACCACGGGAAAAGAATAGTTGCAATCGTTGACGGAATATATTATACTGTTGAGGTGTGATATCCGGGTGTAGCGCAGTTGGTAGCGCGCCTGCATTGGGAGTGGCTCCCGCGCCATCCCCGTCCCGAAACGCCGAAGGCCACAAGGCTCTGAAACACGGCGAGTTGCGGGATTTCTCCGGATTGCAAGCCCGGGCCGAAAAGCGGCCTTGACCACAGGAATGACCACAGACAGGAAAATCTTTGATTTTCGCCCGCTGCGTGGTATAATAGCAAAAACTGAATATCCGGGTGTAGCGAAGGTGGTATCGCGCTTGATTTGGGTTCAAGAGACCGGGCGTTCGAGTCGCCCCACTCGGACCAGCAACCCCCTCTGAAATCAAAGATTTCAGAGGGGGTTGCTTTTTCTTTGTTTATTGCGGCGCAATTCTTGAGGGGACGATATTGGGCTAAAAGTGCCAATCCGGTGAAAATGCTTGACACACCCTATTAAATGGGGTGTTGTGGGTTTAGAGCAATAAACTTGACTTGTATTTTGATTGAGCCGCCTCCTTTTTGCAGTGCTTGGAAAGAGTTAGGCTTAACAGATAAAGGCGGAACGCAATGTGCGAAAGAAACTCGTTTGTGTCATGGGAAGTGAAATGGATAAAAAGGCATGGGAGGTTCTGCGGTGAGAGTACCTGATAAAATTAAACTCGGATTAGAAGAAGCGATTGTCTATGAGCAAGGAACTTTGGATGCCAAAACTACAAAAATCACCGTAGAACCGGCTGTTCGGTATGATGCATCTGAAATCAAAGCCATTCGAAAAAGCACGGGATTTACACAAGCTATTTTTATTCCTCTTTATTTCCATTTTAAAAATTGGTTGAATTTTGTGCAACAACAAAATTGATATGAACGAAACCGGAAGTTAAAGTTTTCTATGTTAAAGGCTTCCGGCAAGCCGTGTGCCCATCCCTATATCGCTCAAAATTATTTTATCATATCAATCCCGCGCTGAAGCGTATCCGCAGAAATAGCTCCGGTCGCTTGTGCAATCAAATATCCCTCTCCATCTATAAAGTATGTGGTAGGTAAGGAATATACACTGTAAGTGGTTGCCGCACTGGAGTCTGTATCATAGAACACCGGAAAGGTATATCCTTTTTCTGAAATAAACGCCTTTGCGCTACTGAGCGTTTCACGTCCGCCGGACATATTGACCATCAAGAAATGGATCTTGTTCCCAAACTCCAGATATTTTTCGTGGAAGTCAGGCATCTCGCTTTGACAAGGGCCACACCAGCTTGCCCAGAAATTCAACACGATCGGCTTACCGACATAATCCGACAGATTGACTTTGTTTCCCGATCCATCATAAACAGTGAAATCGGGAGCTTTCGTCAGTTGCCGCTTTGTATCGTCTGTGCCTGATTTATCATTTTGGTTTTCGTGATCATTGTTTTCTTGATCGCCTTGAATTAGCAGCCCGTCGGGAGCATCGTCCTTGCTAAGCTGCGTATAAAGCACCGAAGCACCGCCAATCAGAAGAACAAACACCAACACAAGTATAATTATATTTTTCCTCTTACTCATAATTCCTCCTTATCCGAGAAGACTCAGAAACCGTCCGAGCATTCCCGTTGCCATCAAAATACCGATTGCAACAAGCAGACTGCCGCTGACGATATTGATGACCTTATAGTTTTTCTTGATCCAGTTGAATGCCGATTTCAGATAATCGATCAGCACCGCGCTGAGAATGAATGGCACACCAAGTCCCAGCGAGTAGGCCAAAAGCATGAGGGTTCCGACCAATACGCTCCCCTGCTGGGATGCCAGCATTAGAGCGGAACCAAGGAAAGCGCCAACACAGGGTGTC
>JAZSAP010000110.1:0-7345 GCA_045601925.1 Lawsonibacter sp. | reverse complement strand
CAACGAAAACGCCATGCAGGTGGCCCACTTCCTGCGCAACCATCCCAAGGTGAAGAAGGTCTACTACACCGGCTTTGAGGACCACAAGGATTACGATGTTATGACCAAGCAGACCACCGGCTTCTCCGGCATGATCTCCTTCGAGCTGGACTGCCTGGAAACCGCCATGAACCTGCTGTCCCGGGTGAAGATGATCCTGTTCGCCGAAAGCTTGGGCGGCGTGGAGACTCTGGTCACCTATCCCATGACCCAGACCCACGAGTCCATCCCTGCCGACGTGCGGGAGGCCCTGGGCATCAACGAGCGGTTCATCCGCATCTCCATCGGTATCGAGAACGTCAACGACATCATTGCCGATTTGGAACAGGCGCTGGCCTGACATGTGAGGGCCGCCGTACCCGCAAGGAGTATGCCATGTCCGTAAAGCGGCAAAGCCGCTAACGGCCATGCAAAGGCCGCCGGCCCCTACACAGGCAATTGCGCCGCGTTGTAGGGGGCGGCCCCCGGACGCCCCGAAAAAAGAGGAAACAATATGGACTTAAAATTTACCAAAATGCAGGCCTACGGCAACGATTACGTCTATATCAACGCCGTGGACCAGCAGATAGACGACCCCAATGCCCTGGCCCGACGGGTCAGCGAGCGGCATTTCGGCATCGGTTCCGACGGACTGGTGCTGGTCTGTCCGTCGGACCGGGGCGAATTCCGCATGCGGATGTTCAACCCCGACGGCACCGAGGGGGAGATGTGCGGCAATGCCCTGCGCTCCCTGTCCAAGTACGTGTATGACCACGGCATGACGGATAAGACCGAGTTTGAGATCGAAACCTTGGGCGGCATGCAGCACATTTGGCTGGACGTGAAGGACGGCAAGGCCGTCAACATCACCGCCGACATCGGCCAGCCCCGACTGGACACCAAAGTGATCCCCGTCAACACGGTTCTGCCCGAATTTGTTGACCAGCCGGTGGAGATTTTGGACTGCACCTTCCACATCACCGCCGTGTCCTGGGGCAACCCACACTGCGTGATGTTCATTGACGATACCGCGGGCTTTGACGTGGCCAAGTACGGCCCGGTCATCGAGCATCACACCGCTCTGTTCCCCAACAAGACCAACGTGACCTTTGCCCAGGTCGTTTCCCGGGATTACATTAAAATCCGGGAGTGGGAGCGGGGGACCGGCGAGACCATCGGCTGCGGGACCGGGTGCTGCACCGCGGCAGTGGCGGCGGCCATGCTGGGCTACTGTGACCGAAAGGTAACGGTGGAACAGATCGGCGGCAATCTGTATGTTGACTGGCGTGAGCAGGACGGACATGTGCGCATGACCGGCCCGTCCCACACCGTGTTTGAAGGAGTCCTGTTTGATGAAGCTTGAGAAGCTGCTGAAAGAGCTGGAATACACCCTGGATGCGGGCAGCATCCAGACGGAGATCACATCCCTGGTCTATGACTCCCGCAAGGTGGAGCCGGGCAGCGTGTTCGTCTGCCTGACCGGCTTCCAGTCCGACGGTCACGACTACATCCCCGCGGCGGTCGCCGCCGGTGCGGCCGCACTGGTGGTGGAGCGTGAGGTGACCGTTCCCGACGGTGTGACCGTCATCCGGGTGGAGAACAGCCGCTATGCCCTGGCCCTGTTGGCGGCGGCGTGGTTTGACCATCCGGCCCGGAAGATGTGTGTCATCGGCCTGACCGGTACCAAGGGCAAGACCACCACCGCCCACATGATCAAGGCGATTTTGGAGGCGGCGGGCCACACCGTGGGCATGATCGGCACTGTAGGCGCCGTCATTGGCGATAAGCTGCTGAAGACCCGCAATACCACCCCCGAGTCCTACGAGCTGCACGCCCTGTTCGACAAGATGGTAAAAGAGGGCTGCAGCCACGTGGTGATGGAGGCATCCTCCCAGGGGTTCAAACTCCACCGCACGGCGGGCATCCTGTTTGACGTGGGCGTGTTTCTGAACCTGTCCCCCGACCACATCGGGGCGGGGGAACACGCGGATTTTGACGAGTATCTTCAGTGCAAGAGTATGCTGTTCGCCCAGTGCAAGCAGGGCCTTGTGAATACGGACGACCAGCATTGGCAGGCGGTGACCGCCAAGGCGGCCTGCCCCCTGTTCTCGATCAGCAAGACCCATCGGGCCGACTATATGGCCGACGATATTGCCGAGGAGCGGAAAGCGGGCTTTTTGGGTAGCCGCTTCACCGTCCGCGGACGGCTGGAGGGTCAGCTGCTTCTCAATATGCCCGGCCGGTTCAACGTGGAAAACGCCCTGGCCGCCCTGGCTGCGGCAGATATGGTGGGGGTGGAGCTGGACGCCATCGCCGCCGGATTGAAAAAGGTCCGGGTCAAGGGCCGCACCCAGGTGCTGGACACCCCCGACCACTACACCATGCTCATTGACTACGCCCACAACGCCGTCAGCATGGAAAATCTGCTGCACATGCTGCGCTCCTACAAACCCGGACGATTGATCTGTGTGTTTGGCGGCGGCGGCAACCGGGCCCGGGCCCGGCGCTGGGACATGGGGGAGATCAGCGGCAAATACGCCGATCTGACCGTGCTGACCATGGACAACCCCCGGGACGAGGAAGTCCAGGCCATCAACGAGGATATCAAGATCGGTCTTGCCAAGCACAACGGCAAATATGTCACCATCACCGACCGGGGCGACGCCATCCGCTGGGTCATGGATACCGCCATGCCCGGAGATATCATCGCCCTCATCGGAAAGGGACACGAGGAATATCAGGAAATCAAAGGTGTCAAGCACTTCTTCTCTGAGGAGCAGGTGGTGCAGAAGCACCTGATTGGAAAAATGTGATAAAAACCGGAAGCTGCCACGCAGCTTCTGTTTTTTCGTGCCTTTTTGTGGGTGCGGCGGGGATAAAAAATCTCCGGCGCACCCTTGCCCTTTTGGACAAAAAATGATAAAATAATCACTTGTAAAAATGGGCCGTTATACCCAATCAAACCCCATCGTCGGAGGGTGCTTTATGGACAGACAGACCACACACATTCCGCAGGCGGACATCGACCGCCAGCTTGCATATTGCCTTGAAGTCAAAGCGGTTTACGAAAGCCGCGGGGTGCAGCCCCTGGCCTTTGTGGACACCTACGGCTGTCAGCAGAACGAGGCCGATTCCGAGCGCATCCGCGGCTATCTGCGCGAGATGGGATTTGACTTTACGGACCGGGAGGCGGATGCCGACATCATCGTGATCAACACCTGCGCCGTGCGGGAGCATGCCGAGCAGCGGGTGCTGGGCAATGTGGGCGCACTGGTCCATACCAAGCGGAAAAAACCCGACCAGCCCATCTGCCTGTGCGGCTGCATGATGCAGCAGCAGCACGTGGCCGATAAAATCAAACAATCTTTCCGCCACGTGGACCTGGTCTTTGGCCCCCACGTGCTGTGGAAGTTTCCCCAGTTTATCCACGGCTTACTCGGCCGCCGGGGCCGCATCTTCCAAATCCCTGACGAGGCCGGCTCCATCGCCGAGGGCATTCCCGTGGTCCGTCAGGACGGGGTGAAGGCGTGGGTGTCCGTCATGTACGGGTGCAACAACTTCTGCACCTACTGCATCGTACCCTACGTCCGGGGCCGGGAGCGCAGCCGTGACCCGCAAATCATTCTGGACGAGGTGCGCCAACTGGTTGCCGAAGGCTATAAGGACATCACCCTGTTGGGACAGAACGTGAACTCCTACGGCAAGGATTTGGAAAGCGGAATGGACTTTGCCGACCTGCTGCGTGCGGTGAACGATATCCCCGGCGACTTCCTCATCCGTTTTATGACCTCCCACCCCAAGGATGCCACGGACAAGCTGTTTGTGGCCATGGCAGAGTGCGAGAAGGTGGCCCCGGTGCTGCACCTGCCCTTCCAGGCGGGCAACGACCGGGTGCTGAAGGTGATGAACCGCCGCCATACCCGGGCGGAGTACCTTGCCAAAATCGCCCGGCTGAAAGAACTCATTCCCGACATCGTGCTGACCTCCGATGTCATCGTGGGCTTCCCCGGTGAGACCACCGAGGAGTTCGAGGATACCATGCGCGTGCTGGAGGAAGTGCGTTACGATGCGCTGTTCACCTTTATCTACTCTCCTCGGGTGGGCACCCCCGCCGCCTCTATGCCCGACCCCATGAGCCGGGAGGAGAAGCTTCAAAACTTTAACCGTCTGGTGGCGCTGCAGGACCGGATTTCCGAGGAGAAACACCAAGCCTATATCGGCAAAACGGTGCGCTGTCTGGTGGACGGCACCTCCGACGACCCCCGCTGGGCCCTGACCGCCCGCACCCCCGGCAACCGCCTTGTGCGGCTGGACGGCCCTGCTGATGCGGTGGGTCAGTTCCGGGACGTTAAAATTACCGACGCCAACAAGTGGTCCCTGTACGGGGAATTGGTGTGATCACCGACCCAAACCGCCCAGTTCCAGCCCTATGGACAGGCCGGACAGAAAGGCGGCGCGCTCGTTGAGATAGGACAGGGCATCCCAGCCGTGTTCCATGCGCTCGGCCCATCCGGCGGCTTCCCCGCCCATGGTGCGCAGGGCCTCCAGCGCCTTGTTGACCAAGTCCTGTTCGTCCTGCAGTTCCTCCCGGTCCTCCCGCAGAAAGCGGCCTACCCGGTGTTCGTTGGCGTAGGAGAACAGCGCATCATAAAGCGTTTTCATAAATAATACCTCCCAATTTAATTACGACCGTATGAGCATATTATACACGCTCGAATGGTCGTTGTCAAGGAGTTGTGAGTATGTCTTTGTTCTACGAACGTTTGATTGAACTGAGAGAAAAGAACGGGTTGTCTCAAGTGGAGGCAGCCAAGGAATTTGGCGTGGTTGTGCGTGCGTATCAACGCTATGAATATGGTGAGCGTGAACCGCGTTTGTCCACCCTCGTCCGCATGGCCGACTTCTACGGCGTATCGCTGGACTATCTGGCCGGGCGGACGGACAAGGTGTGATGGAGCGCAAGCAACTGCGTCTGCCGGAGTATGATTACAGTCGGGCCGGAGTGTATTTTCTGACTTTGTGCGCCAAAGGTAAGGCTCCCCTGTTCGGTAAGGTTAGCGTAGGGGGCGGCGTCCTCGACGCCCCGCATGTAGAACTTTCGGATATGGGCGTTGCTGTACAAGAGCGGCTGGAAGAAATGGACCGGCACTATAAACATCTTTCTTTGAAAAAGCATATCATTATGCCAAATCATGTCCACCTTTTGGTGGAGGTGATTGGGCCGTCGGGGACGCCGGCCCCTACACAGGGGAACGAAAACGGGCCGTCGGGGACGCCAGCCCCTACGAAAGCGAATCAGGCGATTCCTGCCTTTGTATCGGCGTTGAAGCGACTGACCAACCGAACCTGTGAAAGAGAACTTTGGCACCGCGGTTACTACGACCACGTGATACGAAATGAAGCGGATTTCCTGCGAATTTGGACCTATATCGACACCAACCCCGCCAAGTGGGCGGAAGATGAGTATTTTGTGCCATAGAAAGCTGGTGAGCCCATGGCGGAACTGACCCCCATGATGCGGCAATATCTTGAGATAAAAGAAAAGCACCCGGACTGCATCCTGTTTTTCCGGCTGGGCGACTTTTACGAGATGTTCAACGAGGATGCCAAAACCGCATCCCGGGAACTGGACCTGACCCTGACCACCCGGGACCGCAACAAGCCGGAGGAGGAGCGCACCCCCATGTGCGGCGTGCCGTACCACTCCTGCGACAGTTACATTGCCCGGCTGATCGCCAAGGGGTACAAGGTGGCCATCTGCGAGCAGACCGAGGACCCCGCCCTTGCCAAGGGTTTGGTGGAGCGGGACATCGTGCGCATCATCACCCCCGGCACCGTCACCGCCGCTTCCATGCTGGAGGAGGGGCGCAACAACTTTATCTGTGCAATTTGCGTGGACGGGGAGCGGGTTGGCCTTTGTCTGTGCGACATCTCTACCGGCGAGGTGTACGCAACTTCTATCGGTTCCGATGAGCCTGCACATTTGGAAAACGAACTGGGCCGCTACCGCCCGGCGGAGGCGGTTTTGTCCCCCGCCGCTATGGACATCGAGGGCCTTTGCCAGTTTATGTCTGTCCGTTTGGACTGCACCGCCCAGCAGATGGGTCAGGCGCGGTTTGAGTTTGAAGCGGCGTGGGAGCAGACCTGCCGCCAGTTCGGTGCGGATCATCTGCCTGCCGACGACCGTGCGGCCATCTGTGCCGCAGGCGGCCTTTTGAGTTATCTGTACGAGACCCAAAAGACCGACCTTTCCTACATTGCCAATTTCAATTACTACACCACCGGCCAGTTTATGGAGCTCGACCTGACTGCCCGGCAGACCCTGGAGCTGACGGAGACCCTGCGCGCCAAGGAAAAGCGGGGTTCCCTGCTGTGGGTGCTGGATAAGACCAAGACCGCCATGGGCAGCCGCCTGCTGCGCAGCTGGATGGAGCGGCCTTTGCTGTCCCCGGTGCAGATCGGCCGCCGTCAGCAGGCGGTGAGCGATTTGGTAGAGGACATTATCACCCGGGAGGAGCTGGCGCTCGTTCTGCGCGAGGTCACCGACCTGGAGCGGCTCATTGGCCGTGTGGTCTACGGCTCTGCCGGTGGACGGGACTTGGTGGCGCTTGCCAACGGACTTGGCAAGCTGCCCGACATCCGTAATCTGCTGGAGAACTGTTCCTCCAATCTGCTGCAATCCCTGCGAGAGGATTTGGACGACCTGCCCGACCTGCGTGAGGAGCTTGGCCGCGCCCTGGTGGACGAGCCGCCCTTCTCGGTCCGTGAGGGCAAGTTCATTCGTCCCGGCTACAACGCCGACGTGGACCGCCTGCGCAACGTCATCGACCACGGCGGCGAGTTGCTGGCACAGCTGGAGACCGAGACCAAGGAGCAGACCGGCATCCGCAACATGAAGGTCAGCTACAACAAGGTCTTTGGCTACTACATCGAGGTGGCCAAGAGCCAGATCGACCTTGTGCCCGAGGGGTGGGTGCGCAAGCAGACCACCGTTAATTCCGAGCGGTACATTTCCCAGGAACTCAAAGAACTGGAACACCTTATCCTGTCGGCTCAGGATCAGGTGGTGGCGCTGGAATATCAGCTGTTCTGCCAGCTGAAGGATCAGGTGTGCGCCCACGTGGCCCGCATTCAGCAGTCTGCCGCCGCCGTGGCGCAGGTGGACGTGCTGACCGGCTTTGCGTCTGTTGCCGCTGCTAACGGCTACTGCATGCCCCAGGTGGATGACAGCGATGTGCTGACCATCGTGGAGGGCCGCCACCCTGTGGTGGAAAAGATGCTTCGCGACACGCCCTTCGTTCCCAACGACACCCACATGGACGGCAAT
>JAZSAP010000109.1:0-28185 GCA_045601925.1 Lawsonibacter sp. | reverse complement strand
CTGGTGGATGCCGGTATCCCGGAAGAGAACATTTTGGTGGAGGATGTGTCCCACAACACTTACCAGAATATGATCTGCAGCTCGAAGATGCTGCAGGAGCAGGGCCTTGACCCCGCCGACGGGGTGCTGGTGGTGTCCAACGGATTTCACCTGACCCGGGCGAAGATGCTTTGGGACCGGGTGACCGGGCAGGGAGAGTATCTTTCCGTTCTTGCCGCGCCCAGTTCTCATGCACCATCCCGGCTTTGGATGTACATTCGTGAGCCGTTGGCCCTTGTAAAATCGTTTATTGTGGACCGATAGGGAGAGGAGGCCCGCCATGCTGGATAAGCTGCAGGAAGTGGAAGCAAAATACAGCCAGATCGAAGCACGACTGGCCGCCACCGAAACCTATGCAGACCCGGCCCTTGTGGCCAAACTGAATCGGGAGCAGGCTGAATTACAGCCCATTGTGGATGCATACCGCGCCCTGTGCCGTGCCCGAAATGCCGAACAGGAAGCGCAGCAGCTGATGAGTGACCCGGAGATGAAAGACCTGGCTCAGGAGGAATATTTGCTGGCCCGGCGGGAACAGGAACGGCTGGAGCGGGAGCTGCAGCTTTTGCTGTTGCCTCGTGACCCGGACGACCACCGCAACGTGGTGGTGGAGATCCGTGCCGGTGTGGGCGGGGAAGAGGCGGCGCTGTTTGCCCACTCCCTGTACCGTATGTACTCCATGTTTTCCGAGCGGCAGCGTTGGCGCACCGAAATTGCCAGCCTGAACGAAACGGAACTGGGCGGTATAAAGGAAATATCCTTCACCATAGAGGGAGAGGATGTATTCTCCCGGCTGAAGTTTGAAAGCGGAGTTCACCGAGTCCAGCGGGTGCCGGAAACCGAGTCCGGCGGCCGCGTTCACACCTCCACCGTCACTGTGGCGGTGCTGCCTCAGCGCGAAACTGCAGACGTGAAGCTGGACCCCGCCGACGTGGAGATGCAGGTGTTCCGTTCCTCCGGCCCGGGGGGTCAGCACGTGAATAAGACCTCCTCCGCCGTGCGGCTGATCCACAAACCCACCGGCATGGTGGTGGAGTGCCAGCAGGAGCGCAGTCAGTTCCAGAACCGGGACAAGGCCATGCGGATCTTGGCCTCCCGGCTCTACGAGCAGGAGCAGGAGCGCATGGACAGCGCTTTCTGCGCCCAGCGGCGCAGTCAGATCGGCAGCGGCATGCGCAACGAGCGTATTCGCACCTACAACTTCCCCCAGGGCCGGATGACCGACCACCGCATTGGGTTGACCCTGTACCAGCTGGACAACGTGATGAACGGTGATTTGGGGGAAATTATCAACGCCTTGGTCACAGCCGATCAGGCCGAGCGGCTGAAGGAAAACAACAATTAATTGGAGTGACTGAAAATGGATCTATTTATTCACTATACCGCCCTGCCCGAGGGCATGACCCTTGGTGAGGTCGTGGAGGGCCTCAATCAGGTCATGGACGACGGCGGCGAGGTCAACGACGTGGTCACCACCGCTGCCGGTGGTCGTATCGACATGGAGCTGGAGGAGGAGACCCACAACCCCAAGCTGGCCCAGGGGGCGGTGAAAAGCTTTGTGATGCGGGTGGGCTTCCCTCGGGACACGATCATCGAGCTGGGGGGCATGAAGATCAATGCCTACTACTGATAAACCCCGTTTTTCCAATGTGATTTTTGATCTGGACGGCACGCTGCTGGATACGCTGGCAGATTTGGCCGATTCCTGCAATCACATCTGCGCCAGCCACGGCTGGCCGACCCACGACTACTCCGCCTACTGCTACTTCATTGGCAATGGGGCGGCAAAACTGGTGGAGCGCGCCATTCCGGAGTCCGTCCAGGGTACGCAGCTGGGGCAGCAGGCGCTGGAGGAATTTTTGGTCTATTATGAGCAGCACAAGGCGGACAAGACCTGCCCCTATGCGGGCATGCCCGAACTGGTGGAAGCTCTGAAAGCGGCGGGGATCAAGGTCGCTGTGCTGACCAACAAACCCGATGCCGCCGCCGGCCCGGTGATGGAGCGGTACTACCCCGGCGTGTTCCAGCTGGTGCAGGGCGGTCTGCCCGGCGTGCCGCTGAAGCCGGACCCCGCGCCGGTACATAAGCTGTTGGAACGCATGGGTGCCAATAAAGAGAACACCCTGTTCGTAGGCGACAGCAACGTGGACATTCAAACCGCAAAGAACAGCGGCCTTGCCGGCTGCGGTGTGCTGTGGGGATTCCGCAGCAGACAGGAGCTGGAAGGGGAAGGCGCGGACTACATCGCCGCCACCCCGGAAGAACTGCTGAACATTATTTTGGGTAAATAATTGGAGTTTTGATTGTGAACACTAAAGTTTTGACACAATCGGATACGGAAGAAGCGGCCCGCATCCTGCGGGAAGGCGGTCTAGTGGGTATTCCCACCGAAACGGTATATGGCTTGGGTGCAAATGCCCTGGACGATACGGCGGTGGCCAATATTTTCATTGCCAAGGGTCGGCCCCAGGACAATCCGCTGATCATCCACATTCCGGAGGCATCTTGGCTGGAGCAGTACTGCAGCGACGTACCCCCTTCGGCGTGGATGCTGGCGGAACGCTTTTGGCCCGGCCCCCTGACCATGGTGCTGCCCCGCAGCGCGCTGGTTTCCGACCGGGTGACTGCAGGTCTTGATACGGTTGGCATCCGCTGCCCGGGCCATGACCTGTGCCGGGAGATCATCTGTCTGGCCGGTGTGCCGGTGGCGGCTCCATCGGGCAATACCTCCGGCCGACCCAGTCCCACCACGGCGGCCCACATGCTGGAGGATATGGACAGCAAGATCGACGCCATCGTGGACGGCGGCCCCTGCGGTGTGGGCGTGGAGTCCACCATCGTGGACCTGACCTGCACACCGCCACGGCTGCTGCGGCCCGGCGGCATTACGTTGGAGCAGCTGACCGAGGTGCTGGGCGAAGTAGAGGTTGATCCCGCCGTCCGTCGCCAGATGCGGGCAGGGGAAAAACCAAAAGCTCCCGGTATGGCCTACCGCCACTATGCGCCCCGGGCGCCGGTGACAGTGGTGGCCGGTGACGCCGGTGCCACGGCGGATTACATCCTGACCCACGCAAAGGGCGGGGACGGCGTGATTTGTTTCGACGAATACTCCGACAAGTTCCTGGGCTGCCATGTAATTGCCGTGGGCAAGTTTGCGGACAAGCAGGAGCAGGCGCGGCACATTTTTGATGCTCTGCGTGCCTTTGACCATACAGAGGTTTCCGCCATCTGGGCACAATGTCCCGACAGTTCCGGCATCGGACTTGCGGTGGTCAACCGGCTGAGCAAAGCTGCCGGATTCCATGTGATCGAGGTGGAGCCATGATCGTGATTGGAATTACCGGCCCCACCGGTGCGGGCAAGACCACCGCCCTCAGCCAGGTTGAAAAATTGGGTGGCACGGTGGTGGACTGCGATGCGGTTTATCATGAATTACTGAAAAGCGATACAACTTTACAGACCGTACTTTGCAATCGGTTTGGCGATATTAAAACGGCAGATGGCAGCATCGACCGCAAGGCGCTGGGCCGGGAGGTCTTTGGCGATGCCAAGGCTCTTTCGGATTTGGATGCCATCATAAAACCCTATGTTACCGCAGCGGTTGAGCAGGCGCTTTCCGCGGCCCGGGAGCAGGGCAGACGGCTTGCTGCCGTTGACGGCATCACCATCATCGAAAGCGGGCTTGCGGCCCGATGCGACACCACCGTTGCGGTCCTCGCCCCGGTGGAAGACCGGGTGCGCCGTATCTGCGCGCGGGAGGGCATCAGCGAGGAATATGCCCGCAGCCGCGTGGCTGCACAGAAAGAGGGTGCCTTTTTCCGGGCAAACTGTGATCATGTTTTATACAACGATTGTACCGACCCGGAGCAGTTTGCCGGGCGGGCGAAGGCATTGTTTGAAGGGATCATGACCCAATACGAAACAGGAGGAACAAGATAATGGCGGACAAGGAAATGACCCGGGGCGCGCAGCTGCGCGAGACCCTGATCTACAAACGCAAAAACGGCTATGACCGCGTGAGCAAAAGCGACCTGCAGGCCATGGAGAACTACTGCACCGGCTATAAGCAGTTTTTGGATGCCGGCAAGACCGAGCGCGAGTGCGTGGACCGCACCGTGGCCCTGGCCGAGGCCGCCGGCTTCAAGGCCTATGAGCGGGGCATGGACCTCAAGAGCGGTGACCGGGTGTACCGGGTCAACCGGGGCAAGGCGGTCATGCTGGCGGTCATGGGCAAGAAGGGGCTGGACTGCGGTGTGAACATTGCCGCCGCCCACATCGATTCTCCCCGGCTGGACCTGAAGCAGAATCCCCTGTACGAGGCGGAGGAGCTGGGTTACTTCAAGACCCACTACTACGGCGGCGTTCGCAAGTACCAGTGGCTGGCGGTTCCCCTGGAGCTGCGCGGCGCGGTAGCTCTGCGTGACGGCAGCGTGGTCCGGGTATGCATCGGCAGCGGTGAGGGAGAACCCCGCTTCGTCATCAACGACCTGCTGCCCCATCTGGGTGCCGAGCAGGCCCAAAAGAAACTGGTTGACGCCGTTCCTGGCGAAAACCTGAACATTCTGGTGGGCAGCCGCCCCCTGGCCGACGACGACGGTGCAGACCGGGTGAAGCTGACCGTGCTGGAACTGCTGCACGAAAAGTACGGCATTGTGGAGGAGGACTTCATCTCCGCCGAGCTGTGTGTCGTGCCCGCTTTTAACTCCTCGGACATCGGCTTTGACCGGTCCCTAATCGGCGCCTATGGTCACGACGACCGTGTGTGTGCCTATGCAAGCCTTGCCGCTTTGCTGGAACTGGGCACCCCCGAGCGCACCGCCATCTGCATGCTGGCGGACAAGGAGGAGATCGGCTCTGAAGGTGTCAGCGGTATGCAGTCCTCCGCCTTTGATACCTTTATGGAGGACTTGTGTGCCGGCCAGGGTGTGTCCCTGAACGCCTGTTACGAAAAGTCTTTCTGTCTGTCTGCCGATGTGACCGCGGCCTACGACCCCAACTATGCCGAGGTGTACGAAAAGCGCAACAGCGCCTTTGTCAACTACGGCATGGGCCTGTGCAAGTACACCGGCGCCCGGGGCAAGTCCGGCGCCTCCGATGCCTCGGCCGAGGTGGTGGCCTACGTCCGCCGGGTGCTGGACGAGGCCGGTGTGGCTTGGCAGATGGCGGAACTGGGCAAGGTGGATGCCGGCGGCGGCGGCACCGTGGCCTGCTATATGGCCAACCGCAACATCGACACCATTGATGCCGGTGTACCTGTGCTGTCTATGCACGCGCCTTTTGAAACGGTGGGTAAGCTGGATTGCTACATGACCTACCGCGGCATGAGCGCCATCTACAACGCGAAATAAGCAAAACCTGCGGCCAACCGCCTTTGGTTGACCGCAGGTTTTTTGTATAAACACATCCTGACCGCACACAATAAGAAAAATGTGCGGAGGTGCAGTATGGACGAAGAAGAAAAGGAACAGGGCTTGCTGTCCAAGGAGCGGACGGTGGACCCCATTGTGGAGCTTGGTTCCACGCTGATCGACAGCGGGAAGGGGAAGGTCCACGTGCTGACCGTGGTGGGTCAAATCGAAGGTCATCAGATGCTGCCTGCGGACAGCAAAAGTACCAAGTACGAACACGTGATGCCCCTGCTTGCTATGGTGGAGGAGAGCGACGAGGTGGACGGCCTGTTGGTGCTGCTCAACACCGTGGGCGGTGACATCGAGGCGGGACTTGCCATTGCGGAACTGATTTCCAGTATGTCCAAACCCACGGTGTCCTTGGTGCTGGGCGGGGGACACTCCATCGGTGTGCCCCTGGCGGTGTCGGCCAAGCGGTCCTTCATCGCGCCCTCGGCCGCCATGACCATCCACCCGGTGCGGATGAACGGCCTGATCATCGGTGTTCCGCAGACGTTCTATTACTTTGAACGCATTCAGGAGCGTATCATTCAGTTTGTTACCGCCAACAGCAATGTGGAGCGAGAGGACTTTACACGCCTTATGCTGCAAACGGGTCAGCTTGCGGCGGACGTGGGCAGCGTGATTTACGGCGAGGAGGCGGTGCAGTTGGGTATCATCGATCAAATCGGCGGTCTGTCGGATGCTCTTGGCTGTCTGCACGAGATGATCGGCAGCAAAAAGCAAAAAAAACAGACAGAAAACAGGTGAAAACCTGTTTACATAATTCTTTTTGAAAAGAACTGGAAATGTTGCGCAAAGTGTGTTAATATATTAAAATGAGAATTTGAATCCGGGAGGGTACATATCACGTGACTTACTTAATGGCTGCGATTTTGGGTCTGGTGCAGGGCGTGGCGGAGTTTCTGCCCATCTCCAGTTCCGGACACCTTACGCTGTTCCAGCACTTCTTTGGCATGGAGCAGCCGGACAATCTGTTTAACGTACTGGTGCATTTTGCCACGCTGCTGGCGGTGTGTGTGTACTACTGGCGGGACATCACCGCCATGGTGTACGAGTTTTTCTTGAGTGTGCGGGCGCTGTTCTGCAAGCAGTACCGTCAGACACCCGTTCCCGAGGCACGGCGCATGGTTTGGCTGGTGGTTTTGGGTACGCTGCCCCTGCTCGTCATTCTGCCGGTGAAGGATCTGGTGGAGGGACTGGGCAACAGTCCCGTGTTCGTCTGCTGTGCGTTGCTGGCTACCGGCTGCCTGCTGTTTGCCTCCGACCGAATGGCGAAGGGACGCAAGACCGCAGTGACCGCCCGCAAGCGGGATGTGCTGCTGGTGGGTCTTGCGCAGGGCATTGCCACCATCCCCGGCCTGTCCCGCTCCGGTACCACCATTTCCACCGGAATGGCCCTGGGATTTGAGCGCAACTTCGCCGTGCGCTACTCCTTCCTCATGTCCCTGCCTGCGGTGCTGGGTGCCACCCTGCTGGAGGTGAAGGACGTGTTGGAGATGGACAGCGGACTGGCCGCCGGCCTGCTGCCCAAATACCTGCTCGGCATGGTCGTGGCCGGTGTGGTGGGATACTTCTCCATCCGCCTTGTGAACCTGCTGGCTTCCAAGGGTAAGTTCGGCGCATTTGCTTACTACTGCTGGGGTGCGGGTCTGCTGTTCCTGATCCTCAGCCTGAGCGGCTGGACTCTGGTCTGATACCGTCGAGAAAGGAAGATCCCCATGGCTGCAACACAAAAGAAACCTGCGGGCAAGAGAAAAAACACCGCATCCAATTCCGGCAGAACGCGCAGCGCGCAGAACACGCGTGCAAGTGCCGCATCTGCAACCCGCACCCGCACGACGACCAAGCCCCAGGACCCCAAGCGGCCCATCCGGCGTGAGGTGGGGGCTGCGGTCTGCCTTGTGCTGGCACTGTTCTCTGCCTTTGGCTATTTCCATATCGAGGCGCTGTTTATTGACGCGTTCTGCGCCCTGCTGAAGGGCCTGTTTGGCTATGGCTACTACATCGTCCCGCCGGTGCTGCTGGTGGCGTTCTACGTGCTGGCCTTCCATCGCGGCAGACCTGTCCGCCTGCGCCTTGGCTGCACGCTGACGCTGCCTGTGATCCCCGGTGTGCTGCTGCACCTGTTTTTGGCAGAGCAGTATGCCTGGTCCGGCCAGATGGTGGGCCAGCTGTGGAAGGACGGACAGAGCGTCCACTGCGGTGGCATCATTGGCGGTCTGCTGGCCGAGGGTGGCCGGGTGCTGTTCAGTGTACCCGGTACGGTGATCCTGATGGTGGTTGCTGCGGTGATCCTTTGCTTTGTGGCGTTCAACCGCAGGATCACGGACGTTGTGGAATACGTCCGTAGCCACCCTCGCGCCAAATACCCCGAGCCGGAGGAAGAGGAGAAGCCTGCCGCCCCGGCAGAGCCGGTTGTGGCCAAGCGGCCTGTTGAAACCAAGCCCGCTGCCGCGCGGCCGGTCATCGACGTTCCGCTGGATGGAGAGCCTGCGGCAGTTGAAAAGTCTGCCGACCCCGCACAGCCCAAGAAACCCGGTTTCTTTAACCGCAAGCCTAACGTCAAGCCCCCCGATCAGGTGCTGATGGGTGAGAAGGACGAGGTGCAGGAGGAGCAGCCGCCCTTCGAGTCCGCTGCCAAACCCGCCCCCGTTCCCATTTCTCTGGAAGCGGAAGAGGCGGTGGAGGAGCCTGGTGCTCCCGCCGAGCCTGCCATTGTCAAGGTGACTGCCGATGAGGCTGCACGTGCGGCTGCGGAAGTGACCCGGGATATTGCCCAGACCATGGAAGTGGAGCACAAGCCTTATCAGTATCCGCCCCTGTCCCTGCTGAATGAGGGCGGAAGCGGTGTGGGCGGCGATGCGGAAAGTGAGCTGAACGCCAACCGCCAGCGGCTGAACGACACCATCCACTCCTTCGGCATTGATGCCAACATCGTCAACACCGTCCGCGGTCCCTCCGTTACCCGCTACGAGCTGGAACTGGATCAGGGCGTGCGGCTGAACAAGCTGACCAATCTGGCCGACGACATCGCATTGGCCCTTGGTGCCACCGGCGTGCGTATCGCCCCCATTCCCGACAAAATCTCCGTGGTGGGTATCGAGGTGCCCAACAAGGTGGTTTCCCCGGTCAGCGCCCATACGGTCATCGGCTCTGCCGACTTTACCGGCAGCAAGTCCAAGGTGTCCTTCGCCGTGGGCAAGGATATCAGCGGCCGCTGCGTGGTGGGCGACATCGCCAAGCTGCCTCATCTGCTCATCGCCGGTACCACCGGTTCCGGTAAGTCCGTGTGTACCAATACCATCATTACATCTCTGCTCTATAAGGCCACGCCTGAGGAGGTCCGCCTGATCATGGTTGACCCCAAGATGGTGTAATTGGGCATCTACAACGGCATTCCGCATCTGCTGATCCCCGTGGTCACCGACCCCAAGAAGGCCGCCGGCGCCCTGCAGTGGGCGGTGACCGAGATGATGAAGCGCTACCGCACCTTCTCCGAGGTGGGCGTGCGCAAGCTGGACGAGTACAATGCCTATGCGGCCAAGACCGAGGGCGTGGAAAAGATGCCCAGCGTGGTGGTCATCATCGACGAGCTGGCCGACCTGATGCTGGTTGCAGCCAAGGAAGTGGAAGAGTCTATCTGCCGCGTGGCCCAGATGGGTCGCGCTGCCGGTATGCATCTGGTCATCGCCACCCAGCGTCCCTCTGCCGACGTGATCACCGGCCTGATGAAGGCCAATATCCCCAGCCGCATCGCCTTTGCAGTGGCCTCCGCCATGGAGTCCCGCATCATTTTGGACACCATGGGTGCGGAAAAGCTGGTGGGCCGCGGCGATATGCTGTTCTCACCTCTGGGCAGCGGCAAACCCACCCGCGTACAGGGCTGCTTTATCTCCGACGAGGAAGTGGCCCGGGTGGTGGATTTTGTCAAGAAGAGCGGTACCGCCAACTATTCCGACGAAGTTATGCAGGAGATCGAGCAGCATGCCGCCGACAAGGACAAGGCCGCCAAGGGCGTGGGCGGCAGTGCGCCGGCTGAGGCGGGCGACGATTACGACGAGCTGCTGCCCGCCGCCATCGAGGTGGTGCTGGAGACCGGACAGGCCTCCGTCTCCATGCTGCAGCGGCGGCTGAAGCTGGGTTATGCCCGCGCCGCCCGCCTGGTGGATCAGATGGAGGAGAAGGGGGTCGTGGGTCCCTTTGAGGGTTCCAAACCCCGCCAGCTGCTTATCACCAAGGAGCAGTGGATGGAGCAGAAGATGCGTCAGGACAGCGGTACAGACAGTGCAGACTGGTCTGCCACACCCGCCGGGGAGCAGCCGCCCTTTGAGATGGATGGGCATATCGATAGCGCAGAAGCAGACGATGCAGAGGAAACTCCCGGATTTGTGGAGGAAGAATCCACATTCTAAACTTCGACCCGCTGTAAGAATTTGCCTGCCAACGACAGGAATTGACTTGACAGAACCCGACCTGCAACTTATAATGTTACAGGTCGGGTTCTTCTTAAAAACTCGACGGGAAAGCGAAAAAGAAGCATATTCCGTATCCGGGTGTAGCGCAGTTGGTAGCGCGCATGGTTCGGGTCCATGAGGCCGTGGGTTCGACTCCCGCCACTCGGACCAAAAGAAGGACATCCCCAAGTGGGGTGTCCTTCTTTTGATTTCGGATGAAGAACCCACGGCCTCAACGTGCGCAGCACATAAAATCCGCCGTCGGTGCTTTCTTGGATTGACAATTGTTAACAGCCAAATAGGTTGATTTCCCCGCAGGCGATTTTTTCGCCTGCATTTCCTGCTGGCTGCGAGGTGAAATCGTCCGGGCCGGAATGTATGATAACCGTTTTGTGGATGATCTCACGGACTGAAAACCTGTCAGTAAAAAACACCTGAAACGCATACCCGTGATTTCCAAACAGCGGCGGCAGATCTCCGGCATGGTTCGGATGAGAAACCCCCTCAGGGTTATAGTGGCCCGAAACAGCCGAAAAGGGATCAACGTCTGTTCCGCTGCACTGGGAACCGCTGTGAATGTGGAATGCAAAAAATTTGTGTGGGGAACCGGACGCTGCGTCGGGAAGCCCTGTCACTTGGGCAGCCACAAGAACACCATGGTCCATTTGATAAAAATGCACACAACCAGACAGGGCAGAATATGCGCCGCTTCCATGCACATTTGCTGACGCCTGTGGCTGCTGCGTTAAGATCTTCGGTATCGTATAAAAGGGGACGTTTCCGGTCATAAATATTTCCTCCCGTTTTTTGAATAATACAGCCTACGCAAAGCAAGCGCGCACGTGACAAATTGGGGGGCGTGGAAGCTGTGTATGGAAAATTTACATTTGAGAAATAACTGTAAAAGGTTGGATATATCTGCAGCGGGAAACCAAAACCGACCTGTTTTCTCCGAATTAATCACGATAGAATTTCAGCCAACGGTTTGTCGTGTCGTAAATGATTGCAAATATTTTTTCGTGTGATACAATAACGTTATAGCAATTACGGCCAATCGGCACTTGACGGGTTAGGGTGCAGTTAAATTTCCTCGAAAATGATGCCCAACTGTGGTGGCACCGGCATGGTCAGTATGGCGGCGGACCGCGCCAAGTGTGAATTGACCTGTGTACAGGGGGCAGACTACGGCTGTGGTCTGGGTGTACGTACTCGCACGTGTCCTGCCGAGTGGGGCCTGAGTATGGGTGAGTTTGGTTGGACGGTGCGTCGGGTACCTACCTGATGGTGGACCCGGTGAGGAAATCAGTGTGGTCATCGGCATGCACCTGGAGATCGTAAAACAGATTTACGAAGATATGTTTCGTTAAAAGAAGGGTTTGAATGAAAATCACGAAGGCAGCAAACGGCCCGTTGGCCTTCAAGTTCATACGCAATGCGGTTGCCCTGTTTTCGCCGAAGATTGAAGTGGTCGGGGCAGAACACCTGCCGGACGAGCCGGTGATCATCGTGGGCAACCATGCCCAAATGTACGGCCCCATCGCCTGTGAGCTTTATATGCCGCAGAACGTCTACACCTGGTGTGCTGGGCAGATGATGGAACTGAAAGAGGTTCCGGCCTATGCATTTGCGGACTTTTGGGCGCAAAAACCGGTATATATCCGCTGGTTTTATAAAATTCTGTCCTTTTTGATCGCGCCCATTTCCGTGTTGGTGTTCAACAACGCGCGGACCATTGCCGTCCATCGGGACAAGCGAATTTTGTCTACCTTCCGCGACACGGTTGAAACGCTGCGGGCCGGAAACAGCGTGGTGATCTTCCCCGAACACAACCAGCCGCACAATCACATCGTTCATGCGTTTCAAAATCGCTTTATTGATATCGCAAAGCTTTATTGCAGGCGCACAGGCAAGGAACTGGCGTTTGTTCCGCTTTATATTGCCCCCCGATTGAGCCGAATGTATTTAGGTGAGCCGATCCGCTTTTCCAGCGAAACGCCTATCGAAGAGGAGCGGGTGCGGATCTGTGACCGGCTGATGGAGGAGATCACGCACATGGCCTGTAGCCTCCCCCCGCATACGGTTGTGCCTTATCCCAACATCCCCAAAAAGGAGTATCCGAGAAACCTGCCGGAAGAGGTGAAGGCATGAGCCAACACCGTGCCTGCCGGAAATACGCCCACTTGGCCCTGTTGTGGAGCTGGGTGGGGTATTTCCTTATGTACTTCCTGACGGAAAAGCTGATCCCGGTCGAACGATGCCACGTGGTCCATTGTGCGCTGGACGACCTGATCCCTTTCTGCGAGTGGTTTGCGATCCCGTATGTATTTTGGTATCTGCTGGTGGCGGGGTCGCTGGTGTATTTTGGCCTGCGGGATGCAGACAGCTTTAAGAAGCTGCAGGTGTATATCATCATCACCCAAGTGGTGGCTATGGTCATTTATATCGTCTGGCCCAGCTGTCAGAATCTACGCCCGGAAGTGTTTCCACGGGAAAATATACTCACCGGTCTGGTCGGCGTTCTGTATAAGGTGGATACAAATACAGGGGTCTGTCCGTCTTTGCACTGTGCCTATTCCTTTGGTATTCTGTCCGTATGCCTGAAAGCAAAGAACGTTTCCAAAGGATGGAAGCTTGGGGTTACTGCCGCGGTGGTTCTGATCTGTATGTCCACGGTGTTTATCAAGCAGCACTCGGTGGTGGATTTCCTTGCGGCCATACCGGTTGGACTGCTGGCGGAAATACTGGTGTTCAAAGTATTCTTTCCGGATAAAAAATAAGCAACGAAGCCCCCCGGCTGCATACCGCGGCCGGGGGGCTTTACTGCTTAAAACCAACCGGAATTTCGGTTGTTGAGCAAATTAAGACTGTCCGAAAGAAGCTGGGCAGCGTCGGCCCGGGTCAGGGTGGCATCCAGCTGTTCCGGAGTGCTGTTTTCCAACGTTAAAATGCCGGCGCAGGTCAGGTCGGCGGCGGACTGCATGGCCCAGTGGGCCTGCGCATCGTGGGAAATACCCTGCGCGGACCAGGTTTCAACCGCCACGTCCGATACGTCCAACAGCCGGTCCAGCATGGCGGCAGCCTCCCCACGGGTGATGGTCCGGTCGGGGCAGAATACGGCCTGTCCCAGCTCGTTGCGTGTGCCGGACACGGCCCCTGCCATCAGGGCAGAGGATACATAGCCTTTGGACCAGCCGGGAATATCGCCATCGTCGCAGAAGCCGGTCAGGCTGACCTGTTCAAGCGGCTCCAGTCCGGCTGCCGACATGGCCATGGCAAGAAACTGACTGCGGCTGACAGCGGTGTCCGGGGCGAAAAAGTAAAGACCGTTGACCTGCTCGCCCACCAAAAGGCCCTCTTCAGCCAGCTGTATGGCGGCGTGGTGGGCGGGATGGTCGACCATATCGGCGTAGGTGACTGCGGTTCGGGCCTTTTCGATGCGGATGGTCACCTTGGCGGTATTGGAAACGTTCCCGGCCTGATCCACCGCCACATAGGTGAAGGAGTCCTTGCCGGTCTTGTTCTCGTACGGGGTATAGACGAAGTTGCCCGCATCGTCCTCACTGATCGCCACGCTGCCCCGGGCTGGGGAGGATGTCAGCTGAAAGGTCAGATCGTCGTTGTCGGTGTCCGTTGCCTGAAAGCGTCCGGTTATGGCCACGTCCCGGTAGGTTTTCAGCGAAAGATTTTCCGCAATGGGTGCCTGATTGGGCGCGGAGAGCAGATGGATGCTGACGGTGACCGGAGCGCCCTGGGTGCCGGAAGAAAATGTGGGCGTGACCACGAAGCTGGTTTTTGTGGTCGTGGTGGCAGTGGCAGGGTGGAAGCACAGACCATCCAACGCCTGTGCATGCACCACGGTGTCAGCGGTAACGGCCTGGCCGCCTACGGTAAGGATGCCGGCGCTGCTTGCGGGAAGCGTGGTAATGGTCAGGCTGGCCAGCTCATCACCGCCGGAAACGGCAAAGTCTTCGGCGCGGAAGGAAAGCGTCTGACTTGTCACCACGTTTCTTGTCAGGTCAGAAAGGGCGGAGGCGCTGCTGTTCCGCTTGCCGAACAGAGCATACGCGGGGAAAATCATAATGCTCACTAGAGTAACACACAATAATGCGGGCACAAGCCTGCGAAAGGGGACTCGCTGCAAGATAAAGACCTCCTTTGAAGTTTGTCCTTATGTTTTGCAGCAGACACAGAATTATTCTGCAAGGAAAGCGGGAGGATGGATACAAACCATCCTCCCGCGATTTTAACGGCTGTATTCAGTTTCGATTTCGCAGCCAGCTGGGCAGAGAGTTGGCTTTCAGACCGGATACCACACCCATGGCAACGTAAAGGGTGATAAGGGACGACCCGCCGTAGCTGAAGAAGGGGAGGGTCAGGCCCATAACAGGCAGCACGTACAGGCACATTCCCACGTTGAATACGGTTTGGATCAGCAGCATACCGCCGAAGGCGATGGCGGTGTAAGCGCAGAACGGGGAGGCGGAGGTGCGGCCGACGTGGAAGCAGCGCAGAATGATGGCCGCAAGCAGAATTAAAATCAGCAGGCAGCCGATCATGCCAAGCTCCTCACCACAGGCGGAGAAGATGAAGTCAGTGTGGCGGGCAGGCAGGGCGCTGGAATAGGGGGCCTGGGTTTGAGTGCCGTTCAAAAAACCCTGGCCGGAGAAGCCGCCCGAGCCAAGGGCAAGCAGAGATCGGTTTTGCTGAAAGCCACGGTCAAGAGGGTCGAGATCGTGGTCCAGTACGACGAGAAAGCGCATGCGGATGTACTCAAAACGGTCGGATTGAAGCACCGTCTTCCATGCCAGGAAAAAGCCGCCCACTGCGGTGACGATACCGATCAAAAACCAGTACAGCTTGACACCTGCGGTCCATGCCAGAATGACGAAGAGGAAAATGTAGACCATGCACATGCCCATGTCACCGCAAATAATGGCGATCAACCCTACCATAAACATGGCGTGGGCCGTGATCTGCAGCATGCTGGAGGGTTTGCTGATGCTGCGTCCCCGCTCCCGTATGCGGTTGATCTGGTGGGCCATGAGCAGGATGAAGGGTATCTTTACAATTTCATTTGGCTGCAGATCCAGGGGGAAGCCGGGGATGATCTTGTCAATGGCCAGCCAGTTCAGGTTGCCGGAGTTGTTGTCCGTTCCCAAAGGGGTGAGCAGCAGCAGCAAAAATAGTACATTGAAGGCAAAAAAGCCTTTCCAACCCTTTTCAACCAGCGTTTGAAAATCGACAAAGGTCAAAGCGACGTACAGACAGATCCCAACCAGCATGGCCACAAACTGCACGATGACCGAGCGATACCCGCCCGACCAGCGGGTGGCGCTGAAAATGAGGGCGATGCCATAAAGACTTGCACCCGTACACAGACACAGCAAAAGAACGTCGCCCTTGCGGAAAAATTCCCGCAGGATGTCATTCAGACGCGACACGCCCTCACCTCCATAAAAAGATTTTGCATTATTTTACCACTTTTCAGTAGAAAGGTAAACAGGTTTTGTGTTATGATATGGAAAACGAACCGACAGGCGGTGATCAAGTGGAGTTCATCACAAATAGTCCCGAACAGACAGAACAGCTGGGGCAGCGACTGGGTGCAGTGCTGGGTGCCGGTACAGTGGTGGCCTTCACCGGTGATTTGGGTGCGGGAAAAACCGCATTCACCCGCGGCCTGGCCCGTGGTCTTGGCATACCCGATCAGGTGACCAGCCCAACCTTTACCATCGTGAATGAGTATGAGGGAGGGCGGCTGCCGCTGTTCCACTTCGATATGTACCGACTGTCCTGCTCGGACGAGCTGTTTGACATCGGGTGGGAGGATTATCTTGCCCAGGGCGGTGTGTGCGCGGTGGAGTGGAGCGAGATCGTGGACGACGCGCTGGACAGCGGCTGTATCCGGGTGGACATCCGCCGAGGTGACGGAGACAGCGTTCGCCGGATCACCATCACCGGCATCGAATTATAATATGCAGAAGACCCGGGAGGGGAGAAGATGAAGATACTTGCGCTGGAGTCCTCCGCCACCGCCTGTTCGGTGGCATTGTGCGAGGATGAACGGCTGATTGCCCAGACCTTTCAAAACAGCGGCCTGACCCACAGCCGCACCTTGATGCCCATGGCGGAACAACTGCTGGCCGGCTGCGGACAAAAGCCGGAAGACGTGGACGTTGTGGCGGTTGCGGCAGGTCCGGGTTCCTTCACCGGTCTGCGCATCGGGGTGGCGACGGCCAAGGGCCTTGGCTGGGCCTGGGAAAAACTCTGCGCGCCCTGCTCCACGCTGGAGTCTATGGCCTGGCAGCTTGCCCACACGGATGCGATCATCGTTGCCGTGATGGATGCCCGCCGCAGCCAGGTTTACAATGCGGTGTTCCGTGCCTGCGGTGGTACGCTGGAGCGGCTGTGTCCTGACCGGGCGGTTGCCCTTGCCGAGGTGGAAACGGAAATTAAAAATCTGCCCGGAGAAAAAATACTGGTTGGCGATGGCGCACAGCTGTGCTATAATGAATGGCAGGAACGCGTGCCCAACCTGCGCATGGCTCCGGAACACCTGCGCTGGCAGTCGGCCTGGGGCGTTGCCTGTGTGGCGCTGGACCTGGCCCGACAGGGCGGTCTGGTAAGTGCGGAGCAGCTGGCTCCCGTATATCACCGGCTGTCCCAGGCGGAGCGGGAACGGCTTGCAAAACAGGTTGGCACCGAAGAATAAATACAAAAGGGGTAATTTGTAATGGATAACAAGGTTCATGTTCTGGATCATCCTCTGCTTCAGCACAAGCTCAGCATTCTGCGCGATGAGCGCACCGGCGTGAAGGAATTCCGCGAGATCGTGTCCGAGATCGCGGCGCTGGAGTGCTACGAGGCCACCCGCGATCTGCCGCTGGAAGACGTGCAGATCAAGACCCCCATCACCACCGGCACCTTTAAGCAGCTGGCCGGTAAGAAGCTGGCCATCGTTCCCATTCTGCGCGCCGGCCTGGGTATGGTGGACGGCATCCTCGACCTGATCCCCTCTGCCAAGGTGGGTCACATCGGTCTGTACCGCGACCCAGAGACCCATGCCCCTGTGGAATACTACTGCAAGATGCCCAGCGACATTGCCGAGCGAGATGTCATCGTGCTGGACCCCATGTTGGCCACCGGTGGTTCCGCCTCTGCTGCCATCACCTTCCTGAAGGGCTACGGCTGCAAGCACATCAAGCTGATGAATATTTTGGCCGCGCCCGAGGGTATCGAGTGCATCCGTAAGGATCACCCTGACGTGGACATCTACGTGGCTGCCGTTGACGAAAAGCTCAACGACCACGCCTACATCGTGCCTGGTCTGGGCGATGCCGGCGACCGTATTTTCGGCACCAAGTAAGGAAAAATACGGCTTCCGCCGCAGTCTGAAAAAGCTGTGGCGGAAGCTGAAATTTTTTTCAAATAACCCCTTGACTTTCCGGGGACTTCTGCTATAATAAACCCTGCGCTTGCGAGAGCGGGTGCAATTTAGCGGGATTGTGTAAGGGTAGCACGACAGACTCTGACTCTGTTTGTGAGGGTTCGAATCCTTCTCCCGCTGCCAAACGGCTGCCAGCCAACGCTGGTGGCCGTTCTTTTTTGCAATTGGACAGGAGAGAGGGGGATTCGAACCCTCACAAGGCCATCCGCGCGGTTCTGCCCCCGGGGCAGGAGCGCGGGGCAAATCAAAATATGGTTCGACAAACAGCCGGTGGAAACCAAGGGATGTTTTAGGAAGGGGGCGCGATAGAAAACGGGTGTTTCTGCGACCGGGAACGAAAGCCTGAACAATGAAAAACAGAGAGACTCGTCGATGGGGCAGATAAAAGAAATTTGCAAAAAATATTAAAGAAAACTTCAGTTTGGGCTTGATTTTCTGTGGAAGGTAGACTATAATACGAGAATAGGAGACAAAGGGCGGTTTGCCTTTTGTTCAAAGTACCCGCAATTCGGAGTTTTACAGAAATCGGGACAGGGGATGATTGCAGACGTGCCTTTAATGAAAAGAATCATATGCGGTATTCTGCTGTTCGTGGTTGTGTGCGTAGGTATTGTGGCTGTTTGGCAGCGTGACAACATCGGCGCAATGATTGCCGGTTTTCGCTATTCACAGGAAGAGCTGGAAGACAAGTTGGCGCAGAACGATCAAGCCATCAAAGATGCTATGCAGATGGTTCCGGATGTTTCTATACGCGACATCACGGAAGAGGATAAGCAGGCCCTGAAAGATGGTACCATCACGAAAGAAGAATTGATCCAAAACTTGGTGAAGCCTTCCCAGCCCCCCCAACAGGAGGGATCCGGACAAGCACAGCTGACGCCGAAGCAGGAGGGACCCGGGCAGGCACAGCAACCTCCCAAGCAGGAAGAACCTGCACCGCCACAAGTGCCCCCTGAACAGTCTGACCCGCTTCAGGAGCAAGTGTCAGATATCATTGCTGAGGTTTATGTCCTGCGGGAGGAATTTTTGATCAAACTGGACAGCTTAATGTCCCAAGCCAAGCAACGGTATCTTGCACTTCCAAAGGAGGAACGTGTTGCATCAAAGCTGGTCGGCTTAGTTGGTGATTATATGGCCGAGGGTCTTGCAATGGAAAAAGAGTGTGATGCACAGGTTGAGCAGATCGTGGCTCGTTTAGAGGCGGTACTTTTGGAGAGCAATGGGGACCTTTCCATTGCGGACAAGGTATATGAATCTTATGTGGAAGAAAAAAGTTTGAAAAAAGCTTGGTACATGGCAGAATTGAAGAAGAGAGGATTGATTTGACAATGAAGAACTTTGCAAAGCGCATTGGCGCGGTTGGCCTGGTCGTGTGTATGGTGATGTCCATGGCACTGACTGCTTCCGCAGCTACCTACAATCTGCGAATCACCGTGACCGGTCCCAAGCCTAATGCCGATTATGAGCAGACCTCGGTTGAGGTTGAGTCTGCCAGCATCACTGACAGTGCCGGCTTGGCTAATCAGGTTCAGTCCTTGATTTTAAGCATGATCGGCGAGGAGAAAAAGGCAAACCACCAGAATCATGCTGTGGCAGGTACTGCGTGTACCAAGGCGAGTTGCGGTCTCTACCAGCTGTGGACCGTCGAGATGGGCGGTACTACTGGCGGGGCAGGGGATACCGGTCTGTTTGATATTGGCCGTGAGGCGTTCAGTGACGAGACTGCTTGGGCTGATTGGGTCAATAGTACCTTCGGGAGCAGTGTTACCAATACTGAGGAACAGCAGATGATCGAATGGCTGGCCAGTTATGATACCAAGGCCGGCGATTTGCAGAGCGGCAAGGAATATCGCTTGGAGTATACTTCTCCTGAGGAGCGTCTGTACACGCTGAAGCTGACGTTGACCAAGCGCGGCGGGTCCGTTACCCCTACTCCCGGTGGTAGCTCTACTCCCACTCCCGCTCCCGGCGACGGCACCGTCACCAACCCCGATGGTTCTACCACTACCACTACCACCGACAAGACCACCGGTACTGTGACTGAGACCACCACCAAGACCGAGACCACCACCGATGGTACCAAGGTCAATACAGAGGTTAAGACGGAAACTGCCAAGGATGGCACTGTGACCGAGACCGCCACAAAGACGGAAATTGCCAAGGATGGCACGCAGACTGAGACCAAGACTGAGACTAAGACGGAAACTGCCAAGGATGGCACCGTAACCGAAACCAAGACCGAGACCAAGACCGAGACCGCTACGGACGGTGCTCAGACCAAGGTCGAGACTGAGACCAAGACCGAGACGGCAAAGGACGGTTCCGCAACCGAGACCAAGGTAGAGACTAAGATCGAAACGACTGCGGATGGCACTGTGACCGAGACCAAGACCGAAACCAAGACTGAAACTGCCACCGACGGCAGCAAGACCGAGACTGTTAAGGCGGACAACGGCGTTACCGCGACCACTAAGACGGATTCTGCTGGCAACGCTGCTGCGACCGAGGTTGTTATCCCTGCTGAGGCTGTGTCCGAGAGTAAGACGGTGACCCTGCCTGTGGCCGGCAAGACAGAGCTTGCCGTGTCTGTGCCTGAGACGGTTTCTACTGTAAAGGTTGAGATTCCTGTCGAGAATGTTACCCCCGGCACCGTGGCCATTGTTGTGAAGGCCGATGGTACCGAGGAGGTTATTAAGACCACTACCATGACCGAGGATGGCGTTGCTATCAAGCTGGAAGAGGGCGCAACCCTGAAGGTGGTCGACAACGGCAAGGACTTCGCTGATACCGAGAATCACTGGTCCGAAAACGCGGTCTCTTACGTCACTGCTCGTGAGATGTTCGCCGGCACCGGCAACGGTTCCACGTTCAGCCCTGAGGTTCACATGACTCGTGCCATGCTGGCTCAGGTCATCTATAATTTGGAGGGTGCTGAGAACCACGACCATGACCACGGTTTCAACGATATCGATGATAATGCCTGGTACAGCAAGGCTGTCAACTGGGCGGCCAAGAATGGTGTTGTGTCCGGTTACGGTGACGGCTCCTATCAGCCCGACAAGGAACTGACCCGTGAGGAAGTTGCTCAGATCTTCTTCAACTATGCCAAGTCCAAGGGTTACGATGTGTCCCACAGCGCTGAGTTGGATCATTTTGTCGATGATCATGAGGTTTCCGACTGGGCCCAGACCGCCAAGAAGTGGGCTGTCGGTGCCGGCCTGATCAGCGGCAAGGGCGGTAACGTCTTGGGTGCTAAACACAACGCCACCCGTGCTGAGGGCGCTCAGATGTTTATGAACTTCTGCCAAAATATCGCTGAGTGATTGGCGTTGGCATAAAATAAGGAGTGTGTACAATGAAGAAACTGTTTGAGCAGCCCGAACTGATAGTCGAAGAGTTCGAGATTGTTGATATCTTGACTAGCAGCGGCGGTGACGAAAACGAGTTGCCTGTGTCTCCCTTTGGCTAATATGCTTCCCCCGGCGGCGCAAGCCGCCGGGGGATACCCCGCATCAATTCCGAATATCCCGACTTCGGTTTGGGACAAGGGCCCGAAAGTTCGGACCTGTGTCCGGAATCGAAGTTTTTCTTTTTATTCTAAAAAAGAGGTGAGTGCAGTGGTCAAGCGGTATAAGATCGCAGATGTGCTGGTGGACCTGGATACCTTTGGGAAAACTTTGATTCAGGCAGAACCATATTGTTGTGAGAAGCAGGGGGCTGCTGATATTACCGTGAGCTGTGACTGGCGGTTGCTGAAGGAAAAGCAGCCGCACTTGAGCGATGACGATTGCGAATACTTGGCAACCGGCGGCGATTTTTATCGCAAACTGCTGAATTTTGACGGTATGATGCTGCATGCATCAGCAGTTGTGGTAGAGGGCCGCGCGTATCTGTTTTCAGCCACAAGCGGGATGGGGAAATCCACCCATACGCGACTTTGGTGCCAGGAGTTTTCGGACAGAGGTGCGTTTATCCTCAATGACGATAAGCCGGCTCTGCGGTTGAAAGATGACCAGGTTTTCGCATACGGTACGCCTTGGAGCGGCAAGACGGATCTGAACCGAAATATATGTGTTCCGGTGGCGGGGATTTGTCTGCTGCGGCGAGGGACAAAAAATCAAATTCGGCGAAGCACCGCGAAGGAGGCAATCTTTGCAATTTTAGAGCAGACAGCGCGTCCGTACGGCACAGATTTGAACGGGAAATTGCTGGATTTGCTGGATAGGCTGCTTGTTCACGTGCCTGTGTGGTATTTGGAATGTAACATGGAACCACAGGCGGCACATATTTCCTACAAAGCCATGTCGGGGAAAGGAAAGGGTGACTGAATCGTGAAATTGAAAGATGGATTGGTTATGCGCGAAGTAGCTGGAGAGTACGTAGTTATCAACGCCGGGGCCACTACTGACCTGCGAGGTGTGATTACACTGAATGAGACCGGTGCTGCCCTTTGGAAACGATTGGAACGGCACGCGGAGCTGGACGATTTGACCCAGACCCTGCTGGATGAGTTTGAAGTGGACAGACAGACGGCAGCCGCCGCTGCCGCTGCCTTTGTAGAGCAACTGAAGGGGCGCGATCTGCTTGCGTGAATCGTTTGTAGAGCTGGAGCAGATGCTCCCTTTGATGGAGCAGGCATTTTCCGCGGGTGGCAGCATTTGCTTTATGCCCAATGGAACCAGTATGCTGCCGCTGCTGCGACAGGGAGTGGACAGTGTTACTCTGTCTGCATTGCCTAAGCGGCTGAAGAAATACGATCTCCCCCTGTATCGACGTGAAAATGGTCAGTTTGTTATCCATCGTATTGTAAAAACAGGGGCTACGTATACTTGCATGGGCGACAATCAGTTCGTTGCTGAAAAGGGGCTGCGCTTGGATCAAATGATTGCAGTTGTCACTGCTTTACACAGGGGAGATCGGTGCGTGGATGTGTCCCAACTGACGTATAAGATGTATTGTCGTGTGTGGCACTGGAGTCGTCCGGTCCGCCGTGTTTGGCGGGGGCTGGTCAGGCGACTGAGGAGGAGTCATGAAAGATAAAACGGTCCTTAGCTGGATCATAAAAAGGGCAGCGTGCCGAGTGCCCATGCTGCTTGGGGTAATCGTTGCAAACACCGGCGTAGCCCTGTTTGGCGTGCTGTTCGCCGTGGGTAGCCGGGGGATAATTGATGCGGCGGTTGCGGCAAATTCCCGCGAATTTTTTGGCGCATGCGCGCTGCAAGTTGTCGTTATTTGCGGTCTTTTGATATGTTTGACGGCGAATCGCTATCTTACAGACCGGTTGTCTACCGAATTGGATCGGGACCGCAAGCGGCAGTTGTTGGGAAGCCTGCTGCGAGCGGATTACGCAGAGGCCGCAGACTTTCACAGTGGAGAGTTGATCAATCGGCTGAATAATGATGTGCGCCAGCTAAACGATGGAATTGTCGGGATTTTACCGAGCCTGATATCTATGGTGGTGCGCCTTGGTGCGGCTGTGTGGGTGCTGGCGGCCACTGTGCCGGGATTGACAGTGATCCTGTTGGTAGCCGGAGGAGGTTTATTGGTCGGAACCGGAATGCTGCGCCCAAAAATGAAGCAGTACCAGCATGCAGTTAGCCGGAGCGAAGGACGCGTGCTTGCATTCATGCAGGAAGCGGCAGAGCGTTTGCTGGTGATTCAATCGATGGGACTGGGCGGTGAGATAGAGCGTCGGTCGGACAAGCTTTTGGCCGAGCGTGCCAAGGCACAGGCTGACAGACGCACATTATCGGTGACCGCTAACAGTGCGGTCGGTATTTTGTATTATTTGGCTGGCTTTTTGGCACTGGTGTGGTGTGCATCTGAATTGCTGCACGGTCAAATGAGCTTTGGTACATTGACTTTGGTAACACAACTGGTCGGACAGCTGCAGGCTCCTTTTGTAAACCTGTCTGGTATTCTGCCGCGCTATACCGCTATGTGTGCGGCAGGGGAGCGTCTGATGGAGATGGAAGCACTGCGGTGCGTGCAACCGGAGATTAGTGAGAGACAGGATATCCCGGTAAATATGACGGGTGTGCTGGTGGCCGAAGAACTGTGCTTTTCCTACGGGAAAGAGGAGGTGTTTTCCAAAGCGACATTCCGTATTCCGCTGGGAAGCTTTACCACGATCAGCGGTCCTTCAGGGGCCGGTAAGAGTACTCTGCTCAAGTTGCTGCTGAGTGTGTATCGGCCTGATTCCGGACGCTTGCTGTTGGAGAATAATGGTGTGCAAAATGATTTGCAGCAGTTTAGCCGTGGCATGTTTGCATACGTACCACAAGGAAATCTGCTTTTCAGCGGTACGATTCGGGAGAATATTCTGCTCGCCAGGCCGCAGGCGACACCGGAGGAATTAGAACAGGCGGTACACGTCAGCGGCGTGGATCTGTTTCTCAACCAATTGCCACGAGGTTTGGATACCGTGCTTGGAGAAAATGGCGAGGGCCTTTCGGAAGGGCAGGCGCAACGCTTGGCTATCGCCCGGGCGATTATCTGCGGGGCGCCGATATTTCTGTTGGATGAAGCCACATCGGCCTTGGATTCCGCGACAGAACGAGTGGTCCTGTCACGTTTGGCGCGTTTGTCCGGACGTACCTGCATTGCTGTGACACATAGGCCGGCCGCACTGGAAATCGCCGATCAACAGCTTGAAGTTCGTGAAGGTATGGTGCTGGTCCGCGTTTGCAAAAGTTGACTTTTAGTTGAAAGTTGTACAAAAATTTATGCAATAGGGTAAATCCCTTGACAAAAGGCATGTCATTTGTTACTATGACTATAATAATGCGTTTTATCTTGGGGAGTTTGTGTAACTTGCCGGCAAGGGGGCGGTTTTACGAAAATTAAGTTTTTTACAGCGCGGCGCTTGAGAATCCTGCTGATTATGATTTTAGATTGTCTCGCAATCGTATGCGTAGGCGGAATTTCTATCCTACTACGGTTTGATTGGCTTGTGTCAGAAGTTCCGAAGTGGGTTTGGAACCAATGGGGACTATTTTTGACAGCTCAAATTCCGGTTACTTTGGCCGTGTTTTGGCTACGCAGGATGTATCATTACGTTTGGCGTGCAATCACTGCCTATGATACGGCAAATATGGTACTGTCGTCCCTGTTGGCGTATGCGGCAAGCTGTGTGATTTCTATGATTTTCGGCGTGCGTATGCCGCTGAGCATTTACTTTATTGCGCTGGTGCTTGGCGTGTTGGTGCAAGTTTGTATGCGCAATGTCTTGCGCATTTCTACTATGTTCCGACACAAGCAGGGCCAAACGGATGAAGAACGGATTTTGCTGATTGGTGCAGGTGAGGGTGGTCGAGCCATCCTAAACGAGAAGGCTACTAGTGGTCGCATTCCGGGTCGAATTTGCTGCATTGTGGATGACAACGAGGAAAAGTGGGGGAAATACCTGGATGGCGTATTGATATACGGCGGCCGGGAAGCGATTCCCGAAGTAGTGGAAAAATTCCGCATTTCCCAGATTGTTTTTGCCATTCCCACCTGTACGAACCGGGAGAAGGCGGAAATTTTGGCGATTTGTAAGAAAACCAGTTGTAAGATTCGGGCTGTTCCGGGCATCTACGATATTGTTACCGGGGCAGTAGAGATTTCAGATATTAAGGAGATCCAACTGGAAGACCTGCTGGGGCGCGAGCCGGTACGCCTGAACATGGAATTAGTGGCCAGTTTCTTGAAAGACCGAGTTGTTATGGTCACCGGCGGTGGTGGCTCCATCGGCAGTGAGCTGTGCCGCCAGATTGCAAAATTCGATCCCGCCAAGCTTATTATCATCGAAAGCTACGAAAACAATGCCTATGAGATCCAGCAGGAACTGATTCAAACCTACGGTGGTCGGCTTGACCTCAGTGTTGAGATCGCCTCCATTCGCGATAAACAGCGCACTTACGAGGTGGTCAGCCATTATCGGCCCGACGTTATTTTCCACGCCGCTGCCCATAAACACGTTCCCTTGATGGAGGCATGTCCCTCTGAAGCAATCAAAAATAACGTATTTGGAACCTACCACGTTGTGCGCGCTGCGGAGAAATTTGGTGTAAAGAAGTTCGTCATGATCTCCACCGATAAGGCGGTCAACCCCACCAACTTCATGGGTGCTACCAAGCGATTCTGCGAGATGATTTTGCAGAGCAGGCCAAAGACCGGTACTGAATTCTGCGCGGTTCGGTTCGGCAACGTATTGGGCAGCAACGGCTCCGTTGTGCCCTTGTTTAAAAAGCAAATCGAAAACGGTGGCCCCATTACCCTGACCGATAAGCGCATCATCCGCTATTTTATGACCATTCCCGAGGCAGCCCAGCTGGTGTTGGAGGCGGGCGCTATGGCAAAACACAATCAGGTCTTTGTGCTTGATATGGGTGAGCCGGTCAAAATTCTTGATTTGGCGGAAAACTTGATTCGTCTGTCCGGACTGGTGCCTTACGTAGACATTCAAATTGAGGAAATCGGCCTGCGCCCCGGCGAAAAGCTGTATGAAGAGCTGCTGATCGACAACGACAACCTCCAAAAGACTGCCAACAGCAAGATTTTTGTGGAGGAGCAGCGCCCAATCAGCCCTGAACAGTTGATGGAGCACTTATTGATTTTGGATCGCGCGGTGACGGAGGAAAACTCCAAGGCGGACATCATTGAATTGATGAAATCCCTGGTGCCTACTTACCGGGATCCCAGCGAAATCAATGACATGGTTGGGGCAAACGCATAAGAAATACAAACGCCGCAGGAGGTACCTGCGGCGTTTTCCTCTTTGGGACCGCAATTTTCAGTTGCATTTGCAGGGGTTTCCAGTTACAATGAAGGTAAGAAATCCTCTGCGTGATAGGAGGTCCAGGATGGATACCATTTATATTACCGGCCACCGCAACCCGGATACGGACTCTATTGTGTCTGCAATGGCCTATGCCGCGCTGAAAAACGCGCTGGGTGACCGTTGCTATCAGGCTGCACGTTTGGGCCACATCAGTGACGAGACCCAGGCGGTGCTGGACCGCTTCAAGGTCAAACCGCCTGTTATGCTGCACAACCTGCGCACCCAGGTGCAGGACTTGGATTATGACACGCCGCCAATCCTTTCCCCAGCGGCAACTATTAGCCATGCCTGGCAAATGATGAGCGACGATCATATCAAGGTTTTGCCCGTTGCCAACGAGGACGGCACGCTGTATGGCATGGTCTCCGGCGGCGATATGACCACCTTTGACGTGGCGGCGATTCGGGACTCTTACATTTCCGGGGTGCCGGTCTATAATCTGCTCAGCGTTTTGGAGGGGCGTATCCTCAATAAGAGCGGCGAGATGAAGGACATCATCTCCGGCGAGGTGACCATCGCGCTGCCTACAGGTCGGGAAAATTTGATTTTCTCCGCCCAGGACAGCATTGTGGTCTGCGGCGATCAGCCCGACATGATCCGTCGTGCCATCGAGCTGAACGTGAACTGCGTCATCGTCTGCCAGGCAGAGGTGGATCCCCAGCTGTTGGAGCTGCCCTGCGACACTTGCCTGATCTCCACGCCCTTCGATGCCTATCGGGTGGTACACCTGATCTGCAACGCCATGCCGGTTGGCAGCATCTGCCGGAAGGAGGACATCGTGTCCTTCCATTTGGAGGACTACATAGACGACGTGCGCAACACGGTGCTGCAAAGCCGCTTCCGCGCCTATCCCATTTTGGACGAGAACGAGCGGGTGGTGGGTACCCTGTCCCGTTTCCATCTGCTGCGTCCCCGCCGCAAGCGCGTGATTTTGGTGGACCACAACGAACAGGCCCAGTCCGTTGCCGGCCTGGATCAGGCCGAGATTTTGGAGATCGTGGACCATCATCGCCTTGCCGATATCGAGACCACTAACCCCATCTACGTCCGCAACGAGCCGGTGGGCAGTACGGCCACCATCGTGGCCGGCATGTATCAGGAAAAGGGCCTGATGCCCACCGAGACCATGGCGGGCCTGATGGCGGCGGCCATCGTGTCCGACACAGTCATGTTCAAGTCACCCACCTGCACCCAGCGGGATATCGACGTGGCCAACCGCATGGCCCGCATCGCCAACGTGTCGCTGGATGAGCTGGGGCAGGCTATCTTCTCTGCCTCCAGTGGTGACGACAAGACCATCCAGACCATGCTGGAGACCGATTACAAGGAGTTCCATATTGCCGGACATAATTTGGCCATCAGCCAAATCACCTGTATGGACTCCGAGCGGGTACTCAAGCGCAAGGACGAGTTCCTTGCGGCCATGGAGCAGATTCGACACAAGAAGAAGCTGGATACCGTGCTGCTGATGATCACCGACGTGCTGCTGGACGGCACGCACATGCTGTTCTCCGGCGACGAGAATAACATCTGTCAGGCATTCAATATCCGCACCAGCAACGGAAACAGTGCGTTCCTGCCCAAGATACTTTCCCGCAAGAAGCAGGTCGTTCCAACCCTTACCGCCCTTTGGGGTTAAGCAGATACCGATCCGGTCCCGCCTGTGCGGGGCCGGATTTTCTGTTGAGAAAAGTCGGCAAATTCTGCTTGCAAAAGGGGAGCGGCTGTGCTATCATACCCCTGTACCCAAGGTTATTTGCAGGATTAGTACATCGGTAGTATGTCGGCTTCCCAAGCCGAAGAGGCGGGTTCGATTCCCGTATCCTGCTCCACGTCGTCGCGGACTTCATATCGTTCGCGACGACTTTTTTATTCAAAAAGTCGTCGCTCCTCCTTTCTAAACCGAACCCGCTGCGCTGGGCTTCGGTTTGGTTTTAGCAAACCCTTCAGTTAGGTGCATCTATACTGTTTGACTATTACAGGAAAAAGAGGACGGAAAATTGTCCTCTTTTT
>JAZSAP010000108.1:0-5009 GCA_045601925.1 Lawsonibacter sp. | reverse complement strand
CATTCACTTTTATAACCACGAGCGTATCCAGTTAAAAACGGGAGTGGCGCCGCTCACGCTGCGCCACTCCGTCTAAAACTCAATATTCTCCTACGCGGGGGTGTTTTTTGTGCTGTCCGTACAAACTGGGGCAGTACATTTTGTCGGGGGTGCTGTTGTGTCTTTGGACGACGGTGGGGCATAGGATGGAACGTGGCACTGCCACAAAGTAACAGCAAAGTGAGGCGCGCTATGAGACAATACTATGCTTCTGCCTGCGGTCAGACCAATGGCTGTGGGGACGATTGCTGGTCCGGGCGGCCGATCTACCCCATGCCTTGCTGCTGCAATGGCTCCGGTGGTACAGTCGGACCCGCCGGCCCTGCCGGGCCCCAGGGGCCTGTTGGTCCCGCCGGTCCCCAGGGTGCTGCCGGTCCCGTCGGCCCTCAGGGTCCCGTTGGTCCTGCCGGCCCGGAGGGTCCTGTTGGTCCTGCCGGTCCTCAGGGTGCGGTTGGCCCTGCTGGCCCCGCCGGCGCGGTAGGTCCTGAAGGTCCTGTTGGTCCTGCCGGTCCTCAGGGTGCAACCGGACCCGCCGGCCCCGCCGGTCCTGCCGGTCCTGAAGGCCCTGTCGGTCCCGTTGGTCCTGCCGGTCCTGAGGGGCCCGCCGGTCCCGTTGGTCCTGCCGGTCCTGAAGGTCCCACCGGTCCCGCTGGCCCTGCAGGCCCGGAAGGTCCTGCAGGTGAGGTCACGCCCGGTGCGGCGGTGGCGGATCTGCCGGCTACCGCTACGCTGGACGATGTGATCGCCACGGTCAACGCGCTGCTGGCCTCCCTGCGGGCGGCCGGTCTGCTGGAGACCTGAAGCAACGGGGTCCCCTGCCCACAGGGGACGCCGCTTTTACAAAATGGATACATATGCGGGAAATAAAAAACAGAAGAGGAGAATGTGAAAAAATTAAGATTAAGCTTGCAATTGTCACATGTGGCGGGTATAATATCTGCGATTGAAATTTTGCCCGGACGGGGACATATTCCGGACGGAGAACATGTAATATACGGAGGAATGAACATGAGAAAGGTTCAGTTGACCGAAACCGTGCTGCGCGATGCCAATCAGTCCCTGATTGCCACCCGCCTGCCCTACGACAAGTTCGAGCCTATTCTGGAGACCATCAACAAGGCGGGGTTCTACTCTGCCGAGGTTTGGGGCGGCGCCACCTTTGACGTGTGCCTGCGCTACCTGCAGGAAGATCCCTGGGAGCGGCTGCGCAAGATCCGTGCCAAGATGCCCGACACCAAGCTGCAGATGCTGCTGCGCGGCCAGAACATCCTGGGTTACAAGCACTATCCCGATGACGTGGTGCGCAAGTTCGTGGCCTACTCCATCAAGAACGGCATCGACATCATTCGCATTTTTGACGCCCTGAACGATGTGCGCAATCTGGAGGTCGCCATTGACGAGACCGTGAAGAACGGCGGTCACGCCTCCGGCACCATTTGCTACACCACCAGTCCCGTCCACACTCACGAGACTTTCGTGGGCATGGTCAAGGACCTGAAGAACATGGGCGCTGCCTCCATCTGTATCAAGGATATGGCCGGCATCATGGGTCCCCAGGAGGCGTACAACCTGGTCGCCGCCATCAAGGACGCCGAGCCCGAGATGCCCGTGGTCATCCACACCCACAGCACCACCGGCCTTGCTTTCATGACCTACCTCAAGTGCGTGGAGGCCGGTGCCGACGTGCTGGACTGCGCCATTTCCCCCATGTCCGGCGGTACCTCCCAGCCCGCCACCGAGACCATGGCCTACGCCCTGCGTGACATGGGTTATCAGGTCGACCTGGACGACAAGGTGCTGGTCGAGATGGCCGACTTCTTTAAGGCTGTGCGTGCCGACTTCCTGAAGGCCGGCGTGCTGGACCCCATCTCCATGGCCACCGATACCCAGTGCCTGAACTATCAGATCCCCGGCGGAATGCTGTCCAACCTGATTTCCCAGCTCAAGCAGATGAACGCCATCGACCGCCTGGACGAGGCCCTGGCCGAAACGCCCAAGGTCCGCGCGGATCTGGGTTATCCTCCTCTGGTCACCCCCACCAGCCAGATGGTTGGATCCCAGGCCGTGCAGAATGTGCTGGCCGGCGGCCGCTACAAGGTGGTTGGCAAGGAAATCAAGGCTTACTGCCGCGGCGAGTACGGCCGTACTCCCGCCCCCATCGACCCCGAGATCCAGAAGAAGATCGTGGGCGACGCCCCCATCGTGGAGGGCCGCTTTGCCGACTCTCTGGAACCCGGCTTCGAGGCCGCCAAGGCCGAGCTGGGCGCCACCGCTACCTGTGACGAGGATGTGCTGAGCTACATCGCCTTCCCCCAGGTCGCCACTGCGTTCTTTAAGGACCGCGAGGCCGGTTTCCCCAAGAAGGAGGAGCCCAAGACCGAGAAGAAGGCCGAGTCCGCCGCCCCCGCTGTGGGCAGCACCTTCAACTACGTGGTCAACGTCAACGGCAAGCAGTATGCCGTGGCCGGTGTGGTGGGTGATGCCGCCGCTGCTGCTCCCGCCCCTGCCGCCGCTCCCGCTGCTGCACCCGCCGCTGCCCCTGCTGCCGGCGAGACCGCTGTGAAGAGCCCCATGCCCGGTGCGGTGGCCAAGGTGCTGTGCAGCGTGGGTCAGTCCGTCAACGCCGGCGACGTGCTGGTGGTGCTGGAGGCCATGAAGATGGAGATCGAAGTGTCCGCCCCCTGCGCCGGCACGGTCAAGGCCGTGGCTGCCGCCCAGGGCACCAGCGTCAACACCGACGACCTGCTGGTCACTCTGGGTTAAACCCAAACAAATTTTGAGTGGATGTGCTGTGCGCATCCACTCTTTTTGTATAACGAAAACCACACGATAGTCGCGTGGTTCAAAAGAGCTTAAGCGATAAAACAAACCCGCCGCAGCGAAAAGGCCCCCTTGTGCCCGCAAGGGGTATGCCGTATCCGCAGGGCCCGATGCTCTCATCGGGCCGACGGCTACGCAATGTAAAGGGGGCTGGCTCCGCGTGAGCGGAGACTGGGGGATTGTGTTGGTAAAGAACCTCAAAGGGAGGCTGTGAAGCAACAATCCCTCCGTCACGGCTGTCACCGTGTCACCGCCCTTTAACAAGGGGGGGATGGGGTGCGGGACTGTGTTAGAGTGCGCAGAACCGCAAGAAATGAAACTCGTTTACGGGTAGCAAGTAACAGCTGCACGGCTGGCAGGCCAACAAAAGGCGCACTTGTGCGCAGCCAGTAATATTAGGGCTATGCCCGAAAATGAAATACCTCCCGCTATGCGGGGGATATTTTTGGCGCAAGACAAGAAGTTGATTGCCAACGACCCAGCACCCGCCCGGGGGGCGGGACAACTCTGACCCACCCCGATGGGGCAGATTTTTCCGGCCTTGCGGCGGGGTTGGACAATAAAGAAAAAATACGGATAAAACACTTGACGGGCAGGGGATAGCGTGCTATAATTTCAAATTGCCGTGATGGGGTTACTATGCCCAAAATCAGGCAAAACAGTTCAAGCTGAAGGAGAGGTTTGCCGTGTCCACAGAGCTTGCAGCCTCGCCCAAAGTGGTTGGGGCCAAACAGGTCCGCCGCGCTTTGAACGCCGGCACCGCCACCCGCCTTTACGTCGCGCAGGATGCCGACCCCGCTCTGCTGCAGCCTCTGGTGCAGCTGGCTGTGGATAAGGGCGTTCCGGTGGAGCAGGTGTCCGCCATGAAGCAGCTTGGCGCCGACTGCGGCATTGCCGTGGGGGCCGCCGTGGCCGCACTTATTTCGGTTTTAGCAGAATAAAGGAAACTTTTTCTGTTAAAATAATATGTATCTTTGAAGAAAGGAGGAAACTCAATGCCTACGTTTAATCAGCTGGTACGCAAGGGTCGCGCTCAGTTGACCGACAAGTCCACCGCTCCCGCTCTGCAGAAGGGTCTGAACACCCTGAAGAACAAGGCCACCGATCTGCCTTCTCCTCAGAAGCGCGGCGTGTGCACTGCCGTTCGTACTGCCACCCCCAAGAAGCCTAACTCCGCTCTGCGTAAGATCGCCCGTGTCAAGCTCACCAACGGTCAGGAAGTCACCGCTTACATCCCCGGTGTCGGCCACAACCTGCAGGAGCACTCCGTGGTCATGATCCGCGGCGGCCGTGTTAAGGACCTTCCCGGTGTGCGTTACCACATCATCCGCGGCACTCTGGATACCCAGGGCGTCAACGGCCGTATGCAGGGCCGTTCCAAGTACGGTGCCAAGCGGCCCAAGGCCGGCAAGAAGTAATCAGCCGATTGCTTCGGACGAAAGTCCAACCTTGAATTGCATTGTGCGTTTGCGCAAGGCAACCGCCTTGCCGAGCGTTTACCTATATGATGGGCAAACCTCGGACAGGCATTACACGTCATGCTCTGCATGATGAGTACCTATGATTTCTAATATTATAAGAAGGAGGGAAGCAACATGCCCAGAAGAGGTAATGTCCCCAAGCGGGAGATCCTGCCCGATCCCCTGTACAATTCTGTGCTGGTTACCAAGCTGACCAACAGCATCATGCTGGACGGTAAGAAGGGTGTTGCTCAGAAGGTCGTCTACGGCGCTTTTGAGATCATCCAGGAAAAGACCGGCAACGAGCCCCTGGAGGTCTTTGCTGCCGCCATGGAGAACATCATGCCCTCCCTGGAGACCAAGTCCCGTCGTGTCGGCGGTTCTACCTATCAGGTCCCCATGGAGGTTCGCCCCGAGCGCCGTCAGACCCTGGGTCTGCGCTGGCTGACTACCTATTCTCGCGCCCGCAGCGAGAAGACCATGAAGGAGCGCCTGGCCGGCGAGATCATGGACGCTGCCAACAACGTCGGCAACGCCGTGAAGAAGCGCGAGGACGTCCACAAGATGGCCGAGGCCAACAAGGCTTTCGCCCACTACCGCTGGTAATAGGGAGGAACCATTATGGCTCGTAAAGTTAGTCTGCAGAATACTCGAAACATCGGTATCATGGCTCACATCGATGCCGGTAAG
>JAZSAP010000107.1:0-2929 GCA_045601925.1 Lawsonibacter sp. | reverse complement strand
GTGGACACCTACGGCGGCAGCGCCCCCCACGGCGGCGGCGCCTTCTCCGGCAAGGACCCCACCAAGGTGGACCGCTCTGCGGCCTACGCCGCCCGCTGGGTGGCCAAGCACGTGGTGGCCGCGGGCCTGGCCGACAAGTGTCAGGTACAGCTGGCCTATGCCATCGGCGTGGCCCGCCCCGTCAGCGTCCGTGTGGATACCTTCGGCACCGGCACCATCAGCGATGCCCAGCTGGAGGAGGCTGTCAACAAGACATTTGACCTGCGTCCCGCTGCCATCATCCGGGATCTGGACCTGCGCCGGCCCATCTACCGGCAGACCGCCGCTTACGGTCACTTCGGTCGCACCGATCTGGACCTGCCCTGGGAGCGGCTGGACCGCATCGAGGCCCTGAAGGCCAACCTGTAAACGATATGCAAAAAACCTACGAAGCCGAATGGCTTCGGAGGGTTTTTGGTGGGGGAAATTACTTGTTCTTGCGCTTGCCGTCAAACAGCCAACCGAAGAAGATGACCACGGCGAAGACAATCAGATAGAACAGCGCGGGGAAGGTGAAGGGCTGACCGGCTTCCACAGCGGCCTGGTATTTGGCGATGCCGTGGGAGTAGACGGCAGCGCCCACCATGAACAGGCTGCACAGGCTGGCAGCGATGGGGACGATAAACCGCTTGAAGAAGGGCAGCTCCTTGTCCTTCATCATGGTCAGGAAGATGGGGATATACAGAGCATACAGGGTGATGATGGGCAGCTCGGAAGAGTCAAAGCAGAAGGGACCGAACCAGGGGGCGGTCAGGTTGGCGCCATAGAAGTACACCAACCACGCAAAGCACACCAGCAGGCCCACGATGGCGGAGTTGTGGGGCATATTGGTGGTCTTGTCCACCTGGGCGAAGGTCTCGGCCTTGGGGCCGCGGCCACGGATGGCGAAGGAGTACATGCCGCGCACGCAGCCAAGCATCAAGCCGTTCATGGTGCACAGGCAGGAGATGATGATGAACACGGTCAGCAGGGTGCCGAAGAGGTTGCCGAAGATGTTGATGAAGGCCTGCTGAGAACCCAGAGAGGAGGCCAGCAGCTCGGTCACGGGGATGGCACCGCAGATGCCCAGGTAGTACAGCACGTACACGGCCACCACGATGGCACCGCCCACCATCAGGGCGATGGGCAGGTTCTTCTTGGAGTCCTTCAGCTCGGCGTTGATGGAGGTGGCGATGATCCAGCCCTCGTAAGCAAAGGCCAGAGCCACCACGGCCATCAGCAGACCGCCGAAGTCAAAACCGGTGGAAATGGCCACGCCATCCACAGCGGCGGAAACGCCGTTGAAGTTGTCGGCCAGCAGGCCGTTCTTCAGGCCCAGAACGGTGCCGACCACGGCCATCAGGCACAGGGGGATCAGCTTGATCACGGTACCGGAGACCTGGAACTTGCCGGCCAGGATGGGGCTCAGGGCGTTCAGGGCGTAGCCGCCGGCCAGGAACAGACCGGCGATGGCCATGCACTCGGGGCCGGTAACGGGGTTCTCAAAGCCGATGAGCACGCAGGTGTAGCGGGCAGACAGCCAGGCCAGCACGCTGGTGATGGCGGGGGTGTAGATCAGGGTCATGAACCAGCCCACATAGTAGGCGAACTTCTCACCCAGGGCCATTTCGGCGTAGTCCACGATGCCGTTGACCTTCTCGTACTTCTGGGCCAGCAGGCTGAACGCGTAAGAGCAGATCAGCATGATGGCGCCCACCACCAGCAGACCCAGCACGCCGGTCAGCACGTTGCCGCCGGTGGTGGACAGAACAGCCTCGGTCTTGAAGAAGATACCGGAGCCGATGACGATGCCCACGACCATGCAGATGGCGGTGAACAGGCCATACTTCTTTGTCAGTTTGTTTTCCATAGTTTCTCTCCTTTTGGCCGGAAACCGGCCGGAATGCGAAATGACCGCAAAGGTCATAACATGCCAACAATTATACATACTTTTCCCGGAAAAAGCAAGACCAATATATGCAAGTGGGGTGGGATGTGCCGCCGATGCGGTTTCTGTTGCTTTTTGGCGGGAGAGGGGGTACAATAGCTGCAGCTGCCGCAAAATAAAAATTATGGGAGGGGCTCTCCATGGAACATAAGGAAATTCTTAAGTACGTTGACCACACCGTTCTGACCACCACCGCCACATGGGACCAGGTGAAAAAACTCTGCGACGATGGTATGCGCTTCGGTACGGCCAGCGTGTGTATCCCGCCCAGCTTTGTCCGCCGCGCGGCAGACTATGTGAAGGGTGAGTTGAAAATCTGCACCGTGATCGGCTTTCCGAATGGGTACAATACCACGGCGGTCAAGGTGTTTGAGACGGAACAGGCTGTCTGGGAGGGCGCGGACGAGATCGACATGGTCATCAACCTTGGCATGGTCAAGGAAGGCGACTGGGCTGCCGTGACGGAGGAGATCCGGGCGGTGAAGGCTGCCTGCGGCGGCCGGCTGCTGAAGGTGATCGTGGAAGCCTGTCAGCTGACCGGAGAGGAAAAAATCACCGCCTGCCGTGCGGTCACCGCAGCGGGTGCCGAGTTCATCAAAACATCCACCGGCTTTTCTACCGGCGGCGCCACCCGGGAGGACGTGGCACTGATGCGGGCCAATGTTGCCCCGAATATAAAGGTAAAGGCCGCCGGCGGTATCCGCAGCTGGAAGGATGCACAAGACTTTCTGGACCTGGGCGCCGACCGCCTTGGTACCAGCGCGCTGGTCAAATTGGCCTTGGAAGAGGATCTGTAAATATAATGTAGAACAGCACCCCTGACATTTTGAACAGGTCCAGTAAAAACGGACAATAGACAAAACACCCCCTGATGTAGGAAACTAAAAGTACTACATCAGGGGGTGTCTCTATGTCAAAAAGGAAATATACACATGTACAGGCGTATTTGCCTCAAATTCAAGC
>JAZSAP010000106.1:0-6371 GCA_045601925.1 Lawsonibacter sp. | reverse complement strand
CATAGTCATTGGTGCCGAAGCCGGGGGCGGTGTGGACGCAGCCGGTACCGGAATCCATGGTGACGTACTCGGCGGTGCACAGCTGGGAAGTCTTGGGGAGGAAGGGGTGATTGGCCAGCATATACTCGAAGTCCTGGCCCTGGAACTGCTTGACGATCTCGTAGTCCTCAATGCCGCCGATCTTCATGACCTTGGCGCACAGGGCCTCGGCCAGAATATACATCTCGCCGTTGTTGGCCTTCACCAGCACATAGCTGTCCCGGGGATGGACGGCGATGGCCAGGTTGCCGGGCAGGGTCCAGATGGTGGTGGTCCAGATGACGAAGTACATCTTGGAGATGTCGCCGTACTTGCTCAGCTTGCCCAGATCGTCGTTGAAGTCGGATCGAAGCCATGTCGTTCTGTGTGCCAAGGTCATGAAGGTGGCCGGTTTCGAGGCCTATGAGATCGTGGCCCAGTTCGCCGGCGCCGAGTTTGAGTATATGCTGGCCAACCACCCCTTCCTGCCCAAGACCTCCCAGCTGTGTACCGCTGAGTACGTGACCATGGACTCCGGTACCGGCGGTGTCCACACCGGACCCGGCTTTGGTGCCGACGACTACGAGACCTGCAAGCACTATAAGATCGAGATGGTGGTCCCCGTGGACGACCGCGGCCGCCACACCGACTACGCCGGCAAGTACGCCGGCATGAAGACCGAAGAGTCCAACCCCGTCATTCTGGAGGACATGAAGCAGTCCGGCGCTCTGTTCGCCAGCGAGGGGATCATCCACTCCTATCCCCACTGCTGGCGCTGCAAGAACCCCATCATCTTCCGCGCCACCCCCCAGTGGTTCTGCTCCGTGGACGCCTTCAAGGAGGACGCCTGCAACGCCTGCGACGACGTGCGCTGGCTGCCCGCCTGGGGCATTGACCGCATGAAGGCCATGATCCGCGAGCGCGCCGACTGGTGCATCAGCCGTCAGCGCCGCTGGGGTCTGCCCATCCCCGTGTTCTACTGCGAGGATTGCAAGAAGCCCGTCTGTGACGACACCACCATCGCAGCCGTCAGCGACCTGTTCGCCGCTCGTGGTTCCAACGCCTGGTACGAGCTGGACGCTGCCGACATCCTGCCCGGCGGCTACAAGTGCCCCCACTGCGGCGGAACCCACTTCTTCAAGGAGGAGGACACGCTGGACGGCTGGTTCGACTCCGGCTCTACCCACTTCGCCTCCATGAAGAAGACCCAGGGTTTCTGGCCTGCCGATATGTATATCGAGGGTCTTGACCAGTACCGCGGCTGGTTCCAGGCTTCCATGCTGACCGCCGTCGGCGCCATGGGCGAGGGCGCCCCCTTCAAGCAGTGCCTGACCCACGGCTGGACCGTGGACGGCGAAGGCAAGGCCATGCACAAGTCCCTGGGCAACGGCGTGGACCCCGCTGACGTGGTGAAGAAGTACGGCGCCGACCTGCTGCGTCTGTGGGCCGGCTCTGCCGACTACCATGTGGACGTGCGCTGCAGCGACAACATCTTCAAGCAGCTCAGCCAGAGCTATCTGAAGTTCCGCAACACCGCCCGCTACTGCCTGGGCAACCTGGCCGGCTTCGACGCCGACAAGCTGGTGGCCCCCGCCGAGATGCAGGAGCTGGACCGCTGGGCCGTCACCAAGCTCAACGAGCTGATCGACAAGTGCTTCAAGGCCTACGACGAGTACGAGTTCCACTCCGTCTCCCACGCCATCAACGACTTCTGCGTGGTGGAGCTGTCCAGCTTCTATCTGGACATCATCAAGGACCGCCTGTACTGCGAGGATACCGACGGCCTGAACCGCCGCTCCGCCCAGACTGCCCTGTGGCTGGTCCTGGACACCATGACCAAGCTGTTCGCCCCCATTCTGGCCTTTACCTGCGACGAGATTTGGCAGGCTATGCCCCACAAGTCCGGCGACGACGAGCGCAACGTGGTGCTCAACGAGATGAACAAGCCCTTTGCCGACTACGCTCTGACCGACGAGCAGATGGCCAAGTGGGAGCGCATCATCGCCATCCGCGACGCCGTCAACGGCGCCCTGGAGGCCGCCCGCAACGAGAAGACCATTGGCAAGAGCCTGGAGGCCAAGGTGGCCCTGACCGTGGCCGCCGAAGACGCTTTTGTGGCCCAGCTGGATGCCGAGTATCTGGCCGACCTGCTCATCGTGTCCCAGGTCGAGGTGACCGTGGGCGGCGAGCTGGCCGTATCCGTGGCCCCCGCCGAGGGTGAGAAGTGCGAGCGCTGCTGGAAGAACCACATCAAGGTGGGTTCCTGCGCCGACCATCCCGGTCTGTGCCCGAGATGTGCAAAGGTGGTTGCCGCCATCGACCCCGCCCTGCTGGCTGAATAACATGATAAAACCCGCCGACCGAAATTTCAGTCGGCGGGTTCTTTTTTGCGATTTACACGCAGAGTGGGGCGTGTTATAATAAGCACACTATAGTTTGAAGGAAGATTTGCATGCTTTGTTTCATCTTTGCGGCGGTGCTGATCGCCCTTGACCAGTGGGTCAAGGCGTGGACGGTGTCCGCCTTCGCTGCGCCCCTTGCGGGCATGACCTCCACGGCGGATCCGGCCTGCGCCCTTTGGCCCGGCGTGGTGGAGTTGACCCGGGTCCACAATTACGGTGCCGGCTGGTCCAGCTTTTCCGGTCAGCGCTGGTTTTTGGCGGCGGTGTCCGCCGTGGTGGTGGGCTTGGTGCTGTGTGCAGTTTGCAAACGCGTGGTTCGCCACCCCCTTGGCCTGCTTGCGGCGGCGTTGGTGTCCGCCGGGGGCATTGGCAACCTGATCGACCGGGTCCGCCTTGGCTATGTGGTGGATATGTTCCATTTTGAGTTCTGGCCCAGCTATCCCGTGTTCAACGTGGCGGACATCTGCATCGTGATCGGCGGTGTGTTGGGTGTGATCTATTACCTGTTCCTGTACGAAAAATACGATGCGAGGAAGCAATTGGATGGAGAAGCTGATACTCCAAGCGAATAAAGAGGACGCGGGCCAGCGGCTGGACAGCTGGGTGTGCGCCCGGGTGGAGGGGTTGACCCGGTCTGCTGTCCAGCGGCTGCTGGAGCAGGGTCACATCACCCTGTCCGGCAAACCGGTGGGCAAGAACTACCGGTTGAGCGGCGGGGAGCAGGTGGAACTTGCCCTGCCCGAGCCGGAGCCGGTGGACATCGTCCCTCAGAACATTCCCCTGGACGTGGTGTATGAGGATGCTGACGTCATCGTGGTCAACAAACCCGTTGGCATGGTGGTCCATCCCGCGCCGGGCCATCCGGACGGAACTCTGGTCAACGCGCTGCTGCACCACTGCGGCAGTTCTTTGTCCGGTATCAACGGGGAGCTGCGGCCCGGCATCGTCCACCGCATTGACCGGGACACCTCGGGACTCATCATTGCCGCCAAGAATGATGCGGCCCATCTGTCCCTGGCAGCCCAGCTGCAGGACCACACCCTTGCCCGGACCTATGCCGCCGTGGCGGTGGGTGGCTTCAAAGAGGACAACGGCACAGTGGATGCCCCCATTGGCCGGCATCCGGTGGACCGCAAGAGGATGGCCATCGACCGCAAAAACGGCCGGGAGGCCGTGACCCACTGGTCGGTGCTGGAGCGTTACAGCGGCTATACCTTAATTGAGTGCCGGTTGGAAACGGGCCGCACCCATCAAATTCGTGTCCACATGGCAAGTATCGGTCACCCTCTGCTGGGTGACGTGGTCTACGGAGCGAAAAAACCGTATCCCGGCCTTGCCGGGCAGTGCCTCCACGCCCGGAAGCTGAAATTCATCCACCCCACCACCGGAAACCCGGTGGAATTGGAGTGCCCCCTGCCCGACTGGTTTGAGCAGGTACTGGAGAAGTTGAGAAAAACCACATAAAAAAGCCGTGCATCTTTGATGCACGGCTTTTTATTATTCTTCGTTCTCCAAAAAATAGCTTGCCTCCATATCGGCGGTGGCCAGGGCGAAGGCCAGGGGGTACTGCTGCAGGGCCTGACCTACGGTGCGGTTGTCCTCGGTGCCGGAGAAACCCATGTGCCAGCGGATGGCCATGGCCTCCTCCCGGCTCAGGCGGATGAAGCCGTTGGCGATGTACACCGACTTTTCCCCGTGGCCGTAAGGCAAGGGGTCGTCGAAGGTGTAGGTGGGGACGGACTGCCATTTGCCGTCGGCGTCCTTGACGTTGCGGCTGCCCAGCTTATAGCAGCCGATCTTGCACAGGTCGTGGAGCAGGGACACGATGGCGATGGACTCGTCGGTGTACTCCAATCCGTACAGCTCCTGCACCCGGGGGCGGGCCAGATAGTCCACGAGGCAGTGGTACACGTTCAGGCTGTGCTCGCACAGGCCGCCGGCGTAGGCCCCATGGTAGCGGGCGGAGGCGGGGGCGGTGAAAAAGTCGCTTTTGTTTTCCAGATAGTCCAGCAGGGCGTCGGCCCCGGGGCGGGTGATGTTCTGTTTGAAAATTTCAATAAACTCTTCCTTGGCGGACATAAGAAGTCCCTCCTTATATAATGTGTGGCGGTTGATTGAGGACAGTATAGCATATCCGCGGTCTGAAAACCAGTACTTTCCGGGGCGGGAATTGTGTTCTTTTTCTGCCGCGAACACAAGGGATTGTAGGCGTTCAGGTGCCTTTGAAAAAAGATAAAAATTTTTCAAAAAAGGTATTGACACACACGGGGTAGTGTAGTATGATAGCGGGGCGCCTGTATGGGCGCAGTCTGCGATGATGCGGGAGATTGCTCTGAAAAGAGGTAACTTCCGCGGAGTATGTCCGTGAATCGGGCGGCTGAGGAATGTCTGTTTACGCGTATATCGCCAAGCAGAAAGAACCGGCCGGCTTATGTTGCGCCGGTTTTCATTCTGGCTCGGAGTGATACGCACGAAACAGTGGGCAGACAGACTTCACCGTACGAAGCGTGGCAAGACAACAAAACCACTTCGTATGTATTTAAGGAGGAAACAAACCATGGCTCAGAAAGAAATGATCCGCATCCGTCTGAAGGCCTATGATCATCAGCTGATCGACCAGTCCGCTGAGAAGAACGTCGAGACCGCCAAGCGCACCGGCGCTACCGTCTCCGGCCCCATTCCCCTGCCCACCAAGAAGGAAGTCGTCACCATCCTGCGCGCTGTCCACAAGTATAAGGACTCCCGCGAGCAGTTTGAGCGCCGCACCCACAAGCGCCTGATCGACGTCATCAAGCCCTCCCCCAAGACTGTGGAGGCCCTGATGTCTCTCGAGCTGCCCGCCGGTGTGGATATTGAGATCAAGCTGTAATTGGTGTCTTTTTCCGTTATGCTTCGTTGTGCCGGCTGGCCGTACACACGGTACTGTCTGCGCCGACACGTCTCGCCTAACGAGAAAAGCCACTCAATTATAAATTGTATCTCACAAAATGCGGCGCAAGCCGCAACCCAAACCGAAACCCAGCAAAGCGGTTTTGGTTTGGAGAGGAAAAGCAAGGGAGCTTATGAAGTTTTCGCCGCAAGGCGGAAACAGAGTGGAGCGGACTTTGCTTTGACGATGTGTACCCGCTGCCTGTTGCTTTTAGAAACAGGCGGGTCAAGTTGCCGTAGCAATGACAGCCAATGGTCAACTACGTCAACCAATAACCTTTATATTAGGAGGAAACAAGTCAATGGAAAAGGCAATCATCGGCAAGAAGGTCGGCATGACCCAGATCTTCAACGAAGCCGGCCATGCCGTTCCCGTGACCGTCATCCAGGTCGGCCCCTGCACCGTGGTGCAGAAGAAGACCAAGGAGAAGGACGGCTACGAGGCGGTTCAGTTGGGCTTCGACGCAGTCCCCGAGCGCAAGCTCACCAAGGCCGAGGCCGGCCATCAGAAGAAGGCTGGCATGACCGAGTTCGTCCGCGTGCTCAAGGAGTTCGATCTGGACGCCAGCAAGTTCGAGGTGGGTGACAAGATCACCGCCGAGATGTTCGCCGAGGGCGATCGCGTGGACGTGACCGGCATCAGCAAGGGCCACGGCTTCCAGGGCGTTGTTAAGCGCCATGGCGCCGCCATCAAGCGCATGACCCACGGCGGCGGCCCTGTCCACCGTCATCAGGGTTCTCTGGGCGCGGGCACCACTCCCGGCCACATCTTCAAGGGCCGTGACGGCGCCGGTCAGATGGGCAACGAACAGGTCACCGTGCTGAACCTGGACGTCATCAAGGTCGATGCCGAGCTGGGCATCGTGGCTGTCCGCGGCGCTATCCCCGGCCCCAAGGGCGGTGTGGTCAGCGTGCGCAGCTCCGTGATCAACGTCAAGGAGAAGGGCGCTTCCGCCGGCATCAGCAACAACCCGCAGAAGGCTTCTGCCCGCGTCAACCCCCAGAAGGCTTCCGCCCGCAACA
>JAZSAP010000105.1:0-17800 GCA_045601925.1 Lawsonibacter sp. | reverse complement strand
CTTCTGCAGGTCAATGATATAGATACCATTGCGCTCGGTGTAGATGTAGGTGGCCATCTTGGGGTTCCACCGACGGGTCTGGTGGCCGAAGTGAACGCCGGCCTCCAGCAGCTGCTTCATAGATACGACTGCCATAGTTTTTGTTTCCTCCTAAAATTTGTTTTTTACCTCTGGAATGTTCATCTCCCCTGCCAACCTGACACGCTCAAGCAACCGGCAGAAAATCCCATTCCATGCGTAATGCTCGGATATTTTAGCATAGTTATTTCCGATTTGCAAGCTTTTTTTCATCTTTTTTCCTTAAAATATTAAAGGAACTGCTCGCCCTCCGCGTCCAGCGCCTTTTTGCGGTGGAAGGACACGAAATCCGGGGCATATTCGGGGAATTCCTCACAGAATGCGGCCCGGATCAGGTCCGGGTTCAGGCCGGGGTTTTGAGCGGCCAGCACCACGTCGATCATCAGGGTATCCCGCCGACCCTCCACGTGCCAACTCTTAATTAGAGGGATCAAATCCACCTCGGTAAAACCGGCCTTGGCTTTCTTGGACTTTTTGCGCACCACCACGCTCTCCCGGCTGAGCAGCTGCTTCATGGCGTTCTCCACGCCGAAGGGCGCGCCGGTTTCATAGGTAAAGGTGATGATGTAGTTCAGATGGGTCAGCTGCTTGATGGGCCGCTCGGCCTTGTAGCATTTATGAATGACGATACCCTCAGGCAGGGCGGCGTTCATGCGGGCGGGAACCTCGTCCTCCCCCACCCCGTCCAGTAGGCCGAACTCCAAAATCTCGCACTCGCTGGAGAAACCAACAGACAGAGGCAGAGCGATAGACACAAAGGCATGGGGATTGAAGCCCTCGGTATGCTTGATGGGGGTGTCCGCCCGGAAGAAGGCCCGCTGGAAGGTGCGCATCAGGTCAAGGTGGGAAATGTACCGAGCCCGGCCTGTCTTGGAAAACAGCAGACGATGCTCAGCCATTGCACACACCTCCCTTCAGGAACTTATTGGCGCCGCAGCCGGCGCAGCGGGTACGGCAGTCCGGCGTGGTCACAGACTGATAGCACAGCTCCCGCTCATGCCACAGGAACTGTCGGCTGACACCCACGCTGGGTACGGACCAGGGGAACACCTCGTCCTTTTCGCGAACCCGGTGAGCGTAGAAATCGCCGTCCAAGCCGCAGGCGGCAAAGGCGTCCATCCAGCGCTGGAAGTCAAAATACTCGCTCCAGGAATCGAACTTGGCGCCATGCTCCCAGGCCCACTCGATCACATCGGCCAGGCGGCGGTCACCACGGGAGAACACCGCCTCCATATAGCTGGTCTCCGGGTCGTGCCAGTTGTAGGTAATGGACTTGTCCCGCTTCAGGGCATCCCGCAGCAGGTTCACTCGGCGCTGATACTCCTCCACAGGGATCTGCGCCTCCCACTGGAAGGCGGTGTGAGGCTTGGGTACAAACCAAGAAGTGGACACGGTGATGCGCACACCGCGGGCCTTGTTGGGGGCGCATTCACGCCAGGCAAAATACACCTTGCGGGCAAGGTCCGCAATCCCCAGCACATCCTCGTCCGTCTCGGTGGGCAGGCCCAGCATGAAGTACAGCTTCACGCCGTTCCAGCCGCCGGAAAAGGCGGTGCGGACGGACTGGAGCAAGTCCTCTTCCCGCAGGTTCTTGTTGATGGCGTCCCGCAGGCGCTGGGTACCGGCCTCGGGGGCAAACGTCAGGCCGCCTTTGCGCACCTTCTGCAGCCGTTCCATCAAATTCATGGAGAAGGTATCCGCACGCATGGAGGGCAGGGACAGGCTGATATTATGGGGCTGGCAGTAGTCCAGCAGGTCGTCGCACAGATCCACCAGGCCGGGATAGTCAGTGGAAGAAAGGCTGGACAGGGTCATCTCCTGATAGCCCGAGTCGTGGCATGCCTCTTTTCCCATCTCGGCCAGCTTCTTGGCGTCCCGGCAGCGCACGGGTCGATAGGCATAGCCCGCCTGACAGAACCGGCAGCCGCGGATGCAGCCACGGAACAGCTCCAGCATAACGCGGTCATGGACAATTTCCGTGGAGGGAATAATGGTCTTGACCGGGAAATAAGCCTTGGTCATGTCCTCCACCACCCGCTTGGTCACCGTGGCGGGGGCACCGTCCATGGGCGTGATGGCGGCAACGGTGCCGTCCTCGTTATAAGTCACATCGTACAGAGAGGGCACGTAAATGCCGGGGATCTGCGCCGCATGGCGCAAAAACTCCTCTTTTGTCCAATCCTCGTCCCGGGCTTTTTTATAGAGGTCGATGTACTCAAGAGTGACTTCCTCACCCTCACCCAAAACAAAGAAATCCACAAAGGGCGCAATGGGTTCGGGATTATAGCAGCAAGTGCCGCCGGCAACCACCAGAGGGGTCAGTTCGGTGCGCTGCTCACTGCGCAGAGGCAGACCGGCCAGATCCAGCATGTTCAGCACGTTGGTATAGGCCATCTCGTAGCCAAGGGAAAAGCCAATGATATCAAATTCAGAAATGGGGTCGCCGCTCTCCAAACCGTAGAGGGGCACACCCTCTTCCCGCATCTGCTCCTCCATGTCGCCCCAGGGGGCATACACCCGCTCGCACCACACGTCGGCCCGCTCGTTCATCAGGCCGTACAGAATGCGGCAGCCCAAATTGGACATGCCGATCTCGTAAGTATCGGGGAAACACAGCGCATAGCGCAGATCCACCTGTGCCCGATCCTTGACAATGGCATTATATTCGCCGCCGGTGTAGCGGGCGGGCTTTTGTACCTTGGGCAAAATTCGTTCCAGGGTTTGATTCATGGTCACACGCATCCAATCTGTAAAAATCAGTACAGACTATTTTACCTGTTCCACGCCCCCTTGACAAGTACCTTTTCCGCCATTTTTCCACCCAATTCTTCACGGAGGATGCCAAAAGCCAACCTCCGATGAGGCTCAGAGTCATTCCTCCTCCCCTATCTATTATGGTTGCACCCACAGCCAAGGCGATTGCAGCCAACCCTCTGTCCACCCACATTTGTACTCTGAACGCCCTATCCAGCTCTCCCGACATGCAGCAGATACAGCGCAGGATGCGTCCGCCGTCTAAAGCACCGATCGGCAGTAGGTTAAACAGTCCCTGTGCCAAATTCATACCCGCAAATACCAGCCGCCCAAGCTGTGCCGCGCTGTACCCAAGCACAAAGTTGGCTGCCGGCCCGGCCAGCGCACAGCACAGCTCCGCCGGATAAGACAACGTACCCACCAGCTGCATCTGCGCACCTACCGCAGACAGCCGCAGCCGGCTCACACGACCACCGCACAGCCGAATGACCACCCAATGCCCGACCTCATGGGCAGCAGCGGCACAAACACCCAGGGGCAGCAACCTCTGGGTGTCACAGTAGTTGAGCCAAGCCATCAGCAGCAGAAAGCCGCCGGTGACCTCCACCCTGCCCCGACGCAGCATTTACTGCTCCCGCAAGGTTATGTAGTGCATGGGGTCCAGCCGCATGTCACCTAAATGAATCTCAAAATGCAGATGCGGACCGGTGGATTTTCCGGTGGAACCGACCTGTGCCACCTGCTGGCCCACTGCCACTTGCTCTCCTTTTTTCACCCCAATGCTGTCACAGTGGGAATAAAATGTTGATACATCGTTTTCGTGTTTAAGCTGCAAATACAGGCCAAAATCTTCACTTTCGCCCACAAATTCCACCGTCGCGTCTGCAAAGGCCCGTACCGCCGTTCCTTTGGCTGCACCAATGTCGACCCCACCATGGACCGCGTACGTGCCGATGGTCGGATGGTCGCGGTAACCAAAGGAAGAGGTCAGCGTCCCCTTCACGGGGTCAGCCGTTTCCATACTACCAAGATACAGCTTGTCATAGGTATACTGTTCCGGAAGTTCCTGACCGGTCACGGCAATTGTTTCCACAACGTCCCCCACTTGATAGTCCGGCGGTTCCGGTTCCGGCTGCGGGTCGGATACAGGTTCCTCCGTCACAAGCGGCTCTGGCTGAAGTATCGGAATCGAAACTTCCTCTGCGGGGGCAGCCGGCTGCTCCTGCTGAACGCCAAAAACCGACACGCAAAACTGCTCCAACCCATCCAGCAGATCTTCTCCTTGCGTCATGGTGCTGCCCAAGGCGGCAAAGGCTGCCCGGAAGTCCGTGTTGGCTCGTATCACGTCCAGCAACTGGGGGCCCACCTGTGCTACACGCTCCGGAAACGCCCCTTTCCCGAGAAATACGGTCAAAAACAGCACTACACAGACCATCAGCTGCAACAGTTGTCTGCGTCCGTCTTTTCGTTGCTCTTTTTTCGGCTGTCTTGCCGCCGAGCCATGCCCCCGCACCATCCGTACCCGCATATCGATTCCCCCTTTGTCCCATGTTATTTTACCCTCCGGGAGAATATAACATTTCGACAGAAAGAAAGGCTGTCCCGCCTGCTGCAGCCGGTCTATCTTCTTCTGCCGGGCATTCAAGCAGGAAACCGGAGTTTCTCCCGCGCACTGCCGAAAGCAAATGCGGAATAAATGATCAACGGTAGTCGTAAATTCTCGACCGCCGTACTCATTTCCTTTTTCATCGCGCTTGATTCCTCCTAAATCTTCCGAAAATCAAGCGTGATGAAAATCCGGGCAAAAACAAAGAAAAACCGTTGGAATTCTATGAATTTCAACGGTTTTGGTCCGAGTGCTGAGATTTGAACTCAAGACCTCTTGAATCCCATTCTTTGTGGAGCAGATTGTTCAAGAGGATGTTTTGTTAGATATGTGTCATTTTTTGAAAGGAAGCATAGTATGTGACAGGTCCTTCATTTTGCAATCTTATAGGGGGATCATCATGAGCAAACAAAACCCTTTCAACGATAACAACTATAAACACTATTATGGCAGTCAACTCTGCTGTGACGACCGTCCGTCAAAAACTTGCAGCGAGGAAAAATGCCCTTGTTCCTACTGTGTAAAGTGTCCTCCGGGCCCTGTCGGCCCTCAAGGTCCTGCTGGCCCTCAGGGGCCTGTTGGCGAAACCGGTCCCATCGGCCCTCGGGGTCCCGCTGGTGAAACCGGCCCCATCGGCCCGCAGGGTCCCGCTGATGAAAGAAACCAATCTGGCCCGTTTAGCAGAGGAAGAAGCCGTTGTAATTGCGGAATATTTTGATGTGCTGGGACCAGAGACTCCCGTTGAAGCTGATGTATTATACCGTGTCCAGACAGGCGCATTCCGTATTAGAGCCAATGCTGATGCGCACTTAGCGAAAGTAAAGGCGGCGGGCTTCGACGCATATATCACATCTTCCAACGAGGATGATGCATTGTTCCGCGTTCAGACAGGTGCCTTTCGTGTGAAAGCCAATGCCGAAGCATATTGGGCTGAAGTCAAGGCGGCAGGTCTCGATGCATATATCACCACACAAGCGATCAACGGCCCTTCGGTCAAGCCGGAGGGCTACACACTCAAGCAGTTTATTCTGGATGTCCAGACCGCTGTCGGCGCGGCGGCGGACGGCATGGTCGGTCCGGAAACCTTGAGTAAAGTCCCAACCATCTCCCGGCTGGTCAACCGCACCCGTCCCGTTGTTATACCTGTTCAGAAGCGTTTGCACGCGTTGGGCTATAACCAGGTCGGCAAGGCTGATGGTGTTGCCGGAAGTGGATTTGAGCGTGCGGTGAAGGCGTTCCAAACGGACAACAAGAGTGAAGTGGATGGTGAGGTCACCGCGGGGGGCCCGACATGGCGTAAGCTGTTCATGCTGAAATAAATCAGATGATACCTACTACACGCAAAAACAGCGGCCATCTTCACTATGAAAATGGCCGCTGTTCGCACTTGATTCAGTTGTGTGAAGGTGTATCTAAACCTCTGGGTAGAACAGGACCGCAAGGCGTTGGCCTTGCGGTCCTGTTGTTGGTGGAGATAAGCGGGATCGAACCGCTGACCTCTTGAATGCCATTCAAGCGCTCTCCCAGCTGAGCTATACCCCCATATATGCATCATCGGCTTTCGCCTCAACGCAAGGCATATATTAACAGACTTCTCGCCGCTTGTCAACAAAAATTTTCAGTCGAAATAAACAAAACTTCCCGCCTATTTTCCTCTCTCTTTTCCACCTCTCCCGCTTGCTTTTTTTTCAAAAAGGAATATACTTGTTTAGCTTATTAATTATAATGGGTTGTTTGCGGTTTTCGCTGCAACACAGGAGGAAAATTAGAATGGCTACTTTGCTTTCCGTCTCCGTCGCTCTGTTGGCAGGTCTGCTGATGACCCGCGTACTGAAACCTTTTAAGATGCCCGACGTTACCGCCTATCTGATGGCGGGCGTGCTGGTGGGCCCTTTCTGTGTCGGCCTGCTCGGTATCGAGGGTCTCGGCTTCACCAGTATGGAGGCTGTGGAAACCTTATCTCTCGCTTCCAGCGTGGCGCTCGGCTTCATCGCCTTCTCCATCGGCAATGAATTCCGCATGGAGGAACTCAGGCACATTGGTCGTCAGGCCGTTGTGGTGGGTGTTTTTCAGGCGCTGGTTGCCACCCTGTTTGTTGACCTGGCTCTGCTGGGCCTGCATTTCGCTTTCCCCAACGTGATCACCCCTGCCCAGGCCATCATCCTCGGTGCCATTGCCACCGCCACTGCCCCAGCCGCCACGTTGATGGTGGTTCGCCAGTATAAGGCCAAGGGTCCCGTCACCGACCTGCTGCTGCCCGTGGTCGCTTTGGACGACGCTGTGGGTCTGATCGTGTTTGCCGTGTCCTTCGGCGTTGCCCGCACCCTCATCAGCGGCACCACCGACCTCGTCTCCATTTTCATCAATCCGCTGGTGGAGATTTTCTGCTCCCTGCTGCTGGGTGCTGTAATGGGCTGGCTGTTGACCCAGCTGGAAAAGCTGTTCCACTCCAACACCAACCGTCTGAGCATGACCATTGCGTTCGTGTTCCTGACCGTCTCCCTGTCCATGCTGAAGTTTGAGATCGGTCCCGTCCACATCGGCTTCTCCTCCCTGCTGGTGTGCATGATGCTGGGCACCGTGTTCTGCAACACCTGCCCTCTGTCCGAGGATCTGATGGAAAAGGCTGACCGCTGGACCGCGCCCCTGTTCGCCCTGTTCTTCGTCATCAGCGGTGCCGAGCTTGAACTGGACGTATTTGCCAATGTCGCCATCGTGGGTGTGGGTCTGATTTACATCCTGTTCCGCTCTGCCGGTAAGATTTTCGGTTCCTATATCAGCACCAAATGGACCCACTGCCCCCCCGCCACCTGCAAGTATTTGGGCATCACACTGCTGCCCCAGGCCGGCGTGGCGCTGGGTATGTGTACCCTTGCCGCCAAGGAGCTGGGCACAGACGGCAGTCTGATCCGCAACATCACGCTGTTCGCCGTGCTGATTTATGAGCTGGTCGGTCCCATGATGACCAAGTGGGCCCTGACAAAGGCCGGAGATATCCAGCCCATGTCCGAGGAGGTCCGCAACCGCCGCAAGACCAAGCTGGAAAACGCAAAGAAATAATTTCAAAAAGAGTCGGGACCCTGTCCCGACTCTTTTTTTAACCTGAAAAGGTTATTATTTCCTTTACAGTTCGTTCTTTATCTGTTCACATTTTAGCGCTACATTTAATCGGTAATGCTATACCACTCTCTTAAAAAGGAGTCTCTCCTCATGAAACAGTCCAAGAAGCCCTCCATGAAACTCATCATTCCGCTGGTGGCCGTGGCGGCGGCAGCAGCCCTTGCGGTCACACTGCTTCCAAAGGGGCAAAGTACCGCTCAGATCGGACAGGACCAATACAGGCACGACACAGCCCAACTGCGTGATTTGACCTCCACCCTGACCGACAGCGGCTCTTTGGAACCCGCCAATTCTTACACCGTAATCAGCCTGGTATCCGGCGAGATCCTGTCCGCCGACTTCGAAACGGGCGACATCGTTTCCAAGGAGGATATTCTATATCGCATGGATTCTTCCGATGCTGCCAGCAATATCGAACGTGCAGAAACTGCACTGGAACAGCGGCAAAGGGCCTATGACAAGGTACTGCAGTCCAAGCAGGATCTGTCGATCGCCGCCCCCATCAGCGGCACCATCTCCGGCTTTTCCATCCAGACAGGCAGCAAGGTCAACAACGGCACTCTGATTGCCACCATCGAGGACACCGACACCCTGCTGCTGACCGAATATTACAGCGAAGAGTATGCCAGCGCGATCCACCCCGGCATGGCGGCCACCGTTTCTGTGCCGGACCAGATGCTCACTCTGACCGGCAGCGTCAAGCAGGTGCACAGTCTGCGCCGCCTTTCCCCCACGGGCGTGGCCTGCTTTGCGGTCACGGTACAGGTGGAAAACCCCGGTTCCCTGTCTTTGGAATCTGAAGCGACCTGCTGGCTGCACGGCTCTGCGGGTGACATCTACCCCACCATCACCGACGAAGACGGCTTTGAAGCCTATGCCCGCAAGACCGTCAGCGCAGAAGTGTCCGGCACAGCGGAATCCACCCACGTGCGCAACGGCGAGATCGTGCAGGCCGGTCAGGTCCTTGTGGAACTGTCCAGCGACACCATCGAGGACGAGATCACCAGCGCCAGAGACAACCTGCGGGATGCGGAGCTTTCTCTGGAAGACCGGTACGACGCCCTTGACAATTACACCATCAAGGCCCCCATCGACGGCACCATCGTCGACAAATACTATAAGGCCGGTGAAAACGCAGAGACCGGCAAAACCCTCTGCACCATCTTTGATCTTTCTTCCCTTACCGTCACCCTGTACATTGACGAGCTGGACATCGGCGACGTGGCTGTGGGTCAGCGCGCCCAGGTGACCAGCGATTCCATAGACGGCGCAACCTATGAGGGCGTAGTCACCGAGGTTAGTATCAACGGCACTGCCTCCGGCGGCGTGACCACCTACCCGGTCAAGGTTCAGATCGATGAAACGGATGGGCTTCTGCCCGGCATGAACGTGGACGTTTCCATTCTTATCAGCGACAATCCCGGTGTGCTGACCATCCCTGCCGACGCGGTGCAGACTGGCAGCCGCGTGCTGGTCAAGTCCGCCGAGGGCACCACCGGCGAGGGTGCGCCCGAGGGCTATCAGTTCGTCCGGGTGGAACTTGGCGTTTCCGACGGAATGTACGTGCAGATCCTCTCCGGCCTGTCTGAAGGCGATGAGATCACCTGGCCGACTCGCTCCGGCTCCGGCTTTATGTTCGGCATGATGCCGGGCATGGGTATGGGCATGCCCATGCCCTCCGGCGGCGGCATGGCTGCCGGACGCGGATAAGGAGGTGCCTTTTGGAACAGCAAAAAGCACCTGCTTTGATCGAATTTCGCAAAGTATGCAAGACCTATTACATGGGTGATACCGTGGTGCGTGCCGCCGACAACATCGACCTTTCCATTTACGAGGGCGAGTTCGTGGCCATCGTGGGCAAATCCGGTTCCGGCAAGTCCACCTGCATGAATATCATCGGCTGTTTGGACGTGCCGACCAGCGGTCAATACCTGTTGGATGGTCAGGATGTGGGACAGATGCGCAAGGACGCCCTTGCCCAGTTCCGCAATGAAAAATTAGGCTTTATCTTCCAGCAGTACAACCTGTTGCCCAAGCTGTCCGTGCTGGATAACGTTTGTGTCCCTCTGATGTACGCCGGCAAAGGGCGCAGGGAGCGGCGCGAAATCGCCCTGCACGCTTTGGAACGCGTGGGTCTTGCCGACAAGACCAAAAATCTGCCCAGCCAGCTGTCCGGCGGCCAGCAGCAGCGTGTTTCCATTGCCCGCGCCCTCGCCAACGACCCCAGCGTCATTCTTGCCGATGAACCCACCGGCGCGCTGGACTCACGCACAGGACGCGAGGTGCTGGGGCTCCTTCGTTCCCTCCATCAGGCCGGCAGCACTGTGGTCCTCATCACCCACGACAACTCCATCGCCGCCACCGCCGAGCGGGTCATCCGCCTGGAGGATGGCCGTGTCGTATACGACGGTCCGGCAGGCGACCCCGCCTCCGGCGTGCGTAAGGAGGAGGTGGCCGGCCAATGAAGCTGACCGAAAGTTTTCGCCTTGCGCTGCAGAATATCCGCCTGTCCAAAGCCCGCTCCTTCCTGACCATGCTGGGCATCATCATCGGCATCGCCGCCGTGATGGTCATTATCGGCATCGGCAGCGGCATGGAGAATTATATGCGTGCCATGTTTCAGGATCTGGGCACCAATACCCTGACGGTGACCATGACCGGCATCGGTTCCTCCCGTCAGGCAGGTGTGGAAGATATGATCGAGATCGTAGAGGACAACCCAGCGTTCTTTTCCGGCGTGTCCCCTACTGTGACCATGCGCAGCACCGTCAAAGTGGGCAGTGAGACCCTTTCCTATACCTCTGTCACTGGTGTCGGTGAGGGTTACTTTGACATCAAGGACTACACTCTGGAACAGGGCCGCAGCCTGAATTATGTGGATATGGAAAACCGCAATCGAGTCTGCATCGTGGGCAACTACATTGACGACGTGTGGTTTTCCGGCCGATCCGTGGGACAAACTCTGCGTATCGGCGGCGACAAATTCACCATCATCGGCGTGATGGGCCAGCAGGCCGATGAAATGGACGAGGGCGGCAGTGACGACGTAGTCTTTCTCCCCTACTCCACCGCAGCCCGACTGAGCGGTCAGGGAACCCCTTCCAGCTACACCGTATTGCTCGCAGACGAGGATCTGACCTCTGCTGCCAGCAGCGTGCTGGAACAGGAACTTTACACACGCTTGCGCTCGGACGACGCCTATCGGGTGACCAGTATGTCCACGGTACTTGATATCATGACGGAGATGATCGGGGTAGTCATTACGGTGCTGGCGGTTATCGCAGGCATCTCTCTTGTGGTCGGCGGCGTGGGCATCATGAATATCATGCTGGTGTCCGTGACCGAGCGTACCCGCGAGATCGGCATTCGAAAAGCGCTGGGCGCCAAGGAGCGGTATATCCTCTCCCAGTTCGTCATCGAGGCCGCCGTTATCAGCGCTTTGGGCGGTGCCATCGGCATCGCCATGGGCTTCGGCCTTTCCTCGGTGGCAACCGTGGCTATCTCCAACATGCTGGAGGTGGAAATGGCGGTCACCCCTACCGTCCAGTCCATTTTGGTGGCCTTCGGCGGCTCTGCCGCCATCGGCATCCTGTTCGGCTTTCTGCCCGCGCGAAAAGCCGCTTTGCTCAACCCCATCGACGCCCTGCGTTACGATTAATGGAGGTATCACTGTGAAAAAGAAACTTCTCAGCCTCGTACTGGCAGGCTGCCTGTTTTGTCCTCTGGTCAGCGTGCCTGCCACGGCCACCTTTACCGACATCTCTGACCCGGACACCGCCCTGGCCGCCGGTGTGCTGGATGGCATGGGCATCGTCAGCGGTGTGAGCCAGGGGATTTTCTCCCCCAACACCAACCTGACCCGCGCCCAGTTCTGCGTGCTGACCATCCACACGTTGGGTCAGAAGGAAATGGTGAACACTTACGCTCAAAAAGCGCTGTTTACCGATGTAAAACCCGGCAGCTGGTATACCGGGTACGTCAACCTTGCCTACTCCCTGAACCTGCTGTCCGGCTACGGCAACGGTAAATTCGGCCCTGACGACCCCATCACCTACGGACAGGCGGCCACACTCCTGCTGCGGGTGCTGAACTATACCTCCGCGGAGATCGGAAAGGTTTGGCCCACCGACTACGTCAACTATGCTCATTCTCTAGAACTTGATGAGGGCCTGTCCCTGTCCGCCAACGACTCCATCAGCCGCGGTCAAGCCGCCATTCTGCTTTACAACACCCTGAACATCCACCCCAAGGGCACCACTTCGGAGCTGTTCCGCTCCTTTGCCGATACTTCTTCCACCAAGTCCGCCATTCTGCTGTCCACCGATGCGGAAAGCGGGACCCAGAACGGTCTAGCCATGGTATGCACCCTGGGCAGTACCGGCACCGCCATTGAGTACTTCACCCAGAAAAACCGTCTGTCCGACGCCCTGGTGGGCTGCGTCGGTGAGCTGATGGTCAACAGCGCCAACAAGGTGGTGGGCTTCATGCCCACCGGCATCCGCTCCGATGATGTGGTCATCGCTCAGGCCAAAGCGTCCGGCATCACCGACCCGACGGGTACGCTCCACAAAATCACCGGCAGCGCCGCCACCATCATCGGTGAGGATCTCTACACCTGGAACACCAACGGCTATCTGCAGGCAAATGCTCTCAAAGACAAGACCGCACGGCTATTCTACAACGACGATGGCAGCGTGGCCTATGTGTACATCGGCACCGGAGCCGCCACCACAGCCACCCGGGCCGTCTACGCCCAATCCACCACGCCTGAAATCGAGTTTGCCCGGGCGCTGAACATCACCGGCAGCTACGCGATCACCAAAAACGGTGTGGCCGCCACAGCCGGTGACCTAGCCACCTACGACACCGCCTACTTTGACACCACCAGCCGCACCCTGCGCACAAGCGACTACTCCCTGACCGGATATCTGCAAACGGCCTCCCCTGCCCTTGACGGGGCCGAAACGGTCACCGTTGCGGGCTGCACCATCCCCGTGCTTGAGTCTGCCTGGGACACACTGGGTCGGTATAAATTAGGGGATAAAGTTACCCTTCTGCTGACCGACAATGGCAAGGTGGCTGCCGCTGCTGACCCCATTACCAACGAAATGCTGGGCGTACTGAATACCGACGGAGCCTCCATCACCCTGTGCGGCAGCGGACTTGTCATCACCGACAAGGAGCTGGAGGCCGATGCCCGTCTTGCCGGCTGCCTTGTGCGCTGCCGTGTGGACAAAACCGGCATCTACGCCTATGCCTACACCACCTCTCTGTCCGGTCGGCTCGACCTGACCGGTAGAACGCTGGGTAATTATCGCCTCGCCCCCGGCTGTCAAATCTTTGAATACGCAGGCGTCAAAGGCGCCCACAGCTACGTTTACAGTTTGGCCGGCGTTTTGGGCCAGGCCTCGCTGGACTTCTCCGCCATCACCTGGACCGATACCCTCAGTCCTTCCGATATCCGTGCCACCCACCTGAACAGCGCCGGTCAGATCGACGTACTTCTGCTGCACAACGTAACGGGCAACAGCTGGCAGTACGGCAAATACACCCCCTACCGCGGTGAAGAGGGAATCTCCTCCACCAGCGGCGGCAGAAGGATCTACAATGATGCCGCCACCCTGACCAACGCTGACGGCGAAAGCCGCAAGTTCCTGTCCTCCTTCGGAACGACCCGGCACCCCACCATCAGCGGCGTAGCGCTGGGAAGCGGCAGCAGCGACAGCCAGCAGGCCACCGGCGTCCTCACGCTGGAGTCCCTTGCTGTGACCGCCGACAGCTTCTTCCTGCGGGAGGACACGTGGTACGCAGACTGCGGTACCCTGGTCCTTCCCATCAGCGACCGGATCCAGGTCTGCATCACCCCGTCCGATAGCTGGTTCTCCGGTGAGGACGGTGTCCGCGCAGCCCTTTCTTCCGGATTGGCCCTGCGAGTCTACTATGACAAGGACCCCGCTTCGGGCGGTCAGGTCCGGGTTCTCTGCGCTGAATGACCCTTTTGATCTCCGGCTGTTTCCCACAGCCGGAGATTTTTATGTTCCTTGCCGCGAAATGTCGTTTTTACTCTTTACTATTACACTTTAATGTGTTAATATATTCTTGATTATGCGGCCTAAATCGCCGCCCCGGAAGGAGAACTATCATGGCAAAGGTAGATCGTAAAGAGCGCAGCATCGCGCTGTATGAAACGATACTGAAGCTGAAGGACCTGGACGAATGCTGCCGGTTCTTTGATGACCTGTGCACCCCTACGGAGCTGCGCTCCATGGAGCAGCGCTTTGACGTGGCCGTCTATCTCAAGCAGGGCCTGGTCTATCTGGACATTCTGGAAAAGACCGGCGCCAGCAGCGCCACCATCAGCCGTGTGCGCCGCTCCATGCTGGACGGCGGTGCCGGCGGCGTGGTGGGTCATGTGATCGACCGCGTAAACCAGGAAAAAGAAAGCTAATTTTGAAAAGAGGAAAAACCAACTATGAAACAGCTTGTATTGGGCAACGCCGCTGTTGCCCGTGGTCTGTATGAGGCCGGGTGCTGCGTGATTTCCAGCTACCCCGGCACCCCCAGCACCGAAATCACCGAGGAGGCCGTCAAGTTCCCCGAGATTTACTGCGAGTGGGCCCCCAACGAGAAGGTCGCCATGGAGGCCGCCTTTGGCGCCTGCCTTGCCGGCAAGCGCTCTTTCTGTGCCATGAAGCACGTGGGTCTGAACGTGGCTGCCGACCCCCTGTACAGCATGTCCTACACCGGTGTCAATGCAGGCATGGTCAACGGCGTGGCCGATGACGCGGGCATGCACTCCTCCCAGAACGAGCAGGACTCCCGCCACCACGCCATCGCCGCCAAGGTCCCCATGCTGGAGCCTTCCGACTCCGCCGAGTCCCTGGAATTTGCCAAGCTGGCCTTTGAGCTGAGCGAGCAGTTTGACACCCCCGTGCTGCTGAAGATGTGTACCCGCGTGGCTCACTCCCAGTCCCTTGTGGAGCTGTCCGACCGTGTGGAGCAGCCTGTGAAGACCTATGAGAAGAATATCGGCAAGTTCGTCATGATGCCCGGTAACGCCATCCGCCGCCACCCCGTGGTGGAGCAGCGCACCGCTGACCTGACCGAATGGGCCGAGACCGCCCCCATCAACCGTGTGGAGATGGGCGGCACCCAGCTGGGCATCATCACCTCCTCCACCAGCTATCAGTACGTGAAGGAAGTGTTTGGTGACAGCGTCAGCGTGCTGAAGCTGGGCATGGCCAATCCCCTGCCCGTCAAGCTCATCCGCGATTTTTCCGCCAAGGTGGACAAGGTTGTCGTGGTGGAGGAGCTGGACCCCATCATCGAAAACCACTGCCGTCAGCTGGGCATTGAAGTGTCCGGCAAGGATGTTCTGCCCATCACCGGCGAGTTCTGCCAGAACCTCGTGGCCGAGAAGCTGGGCGGCGAGGTCCACACGGGCAAGGCGCTGGAAGACGTCATTCCTCCCCGTCCTCCCGTCATGTGCGCCGGCTGCCCTCACCGCGGCCTGTTCTACACCCTGAGCAAGAACAAGTGTACCGTGCTGGGCGATATCGGCTGCTACACTCTGGGTGCCGTGGCTCCCCTTTCTGCTATGGATATGACCCTGTGCATGGGCGCCTCTGTGTCCGCCGTGCACGGCTTTAATAAGGCCCTGGACAACAACGCCGGTAACGTAGTTGCCGTCATCGGCGACTCCACCTTCATGCACTCCGGCATGACCGGCCTTGCCAACATCGCTTATAACCAGTCCAATTCCACCGTCATCATCGTGGACAACTCCATCACCGGCATGACTGGCCACCAGCAGAACCCCACCACCGGCTATAACATCAAGGGCGACCCCGCCGGCAAGATCGATCTGGAGGCCCTGTGCCGTGCCATGGGCTTTGAGCGTGTTCGCGTGGTGGATCCCTACGACCTGAAGGCCTGCGACGCCGTTTTGAAGGAAGAACTGGCCGCCGATGCTCCCTCCGTTATCATCTCCCGCCGCCCCTGCGCCCTGCTCAAGTCTGTCAAGCATGCCGCCCCTCTGACTGTGGACACCGACAAGTGCCGCAGCTGCAAGGCCTGCATGAAGATCGGCTGCCCGGCCATCTCCATGAAAAACGGCAAGGCCCACGTGGACAACACTCTGTGTGTGGGCTGCGGCGTATGTGAACAGCTATGCGCCTTCGGCGCGTTCAAAAGCACCAAGTAAGGAGGATGCAGAGATGAAAACAAAAAATGTTATGATCGTCGGTGTTGGCGGTCAGGGTTCCCTGCTTGCCTCCAAGTTGCTGGGCCATCTGCTCATGGGTCAGGGCTATGACGTTAAGGTTTCCGAGGTTCACGGCATGAGCCAGCGCGGCGGCAGCGTGGTCACCTATGTGCGCTACGGCGACAAGGTCTACTCCCCCGTCATCGACAAGGGCGAGGCTGACTACATCGTTTCTTTCGAGCTGCTGGAGGCCGCCCGCTGGCTGAGCTATCTCAAGCCCGACGGACAGATCGTTACCTCCACCCAGCAGGTGGACCCCATGCCCGTTATCACCGGTGCGGCGGAGTATCCCACCGATCTGGCCAACAAGATGCTGGCCACCGGCGCCAAGGTAGATGCTTTGGACTGTCTGTCTCTGGCCGAGCAGGCCGGCAGCGCCAAGGCGGTCAATCTGGTATTGTTGGGCCGCCTGTCCCACTATTTTGACCTGCCCGAGGAGGCATGGCAGAAGTCCATCGAGGCCTGCGTCCCCGCCAAGTTCCTGGAACTGAACAAAAAAGCCTTTGAATTGGGTAAAAACGCCTGAGTTCATTTGTATTCAAAATAGAAAGGTCCTGATCTTCCAATGGAAAGATACTATCAACCGGAAATTGAAACTATGCCCCGGGACCAACTGCGTAAGCTGCAGGACGAGCGGCTGGTCAACCAAGTCAAGCACGTTTGGGACAACGTCCCCTACTACCGCGCCAAGATGGAAGCCAAGGGCGTCACCCCCGACGACATCAAGGGTATCGCCGACCTGCACAAGCTGCCTTTTGTCACCAAGGCCGACCTGCGTGACGCCTATCCCTACGGCCTGATGGGCAAGCCCAAGAGCGAGTGCGTCCGCATCCACTCCACCTCCGGTACCACCGGCAAGCGCGTGATGGCCTTCTATACCCAGCACGACGTAGATCTGTGGGAGGATTGCTGCGCCCGCGCCCTGACCGCAGCCGGTGCCACCAAGGAGGACGTTTGTCAGGTGGCCTACGGTTACGGCCTGTTCACCGGCGGCGCCGGTCTCCACGGCGGCTCTCACAAGGTCGGCTGCCTGACCATCCCCATCTCTTCCGGCAATACCGAGCGGCAGATCGGCTTTATGCAGGATCTCTCCTCCACTATTCTGTGCTGTACCCCTTCCTATGCCGCCTATTTGGGTGAGACTATGAAGGAAATGGGCCTTGGTCCCAACGACATTCCCCTGAAGGCCGGCATCTTTGGTGCCGAAGCCTGGTCCGAGGAGATGCGCCGCGACATCCAGAACACTTTGGGCATCAGGGCATACGATATTTACGGCCTGACCGAGCTGTCCGGCCCCGGTGTTGCCTTCGAGTGTTCCGCCCAGAGCGGCATGCACATCAACGAGGACCACTTCATCGCCGAGATCATCGACCCCGATACCGGCGAGGTCCTGCCCGACGGGTCCAAGGGCGAGCTGGTGTTCACCTCCCTGACCAAGGAGGCCTTCCCTCTGCTGCGTTATCGCACCCGTGACATTTGCCAGTTGAATTACCAGCCCTGCCCCTGTGGCCGCACCCATGTGAAGATGTGCAAACCCATGGGCCGCAGCGACGATATGCTCATCATCCGCGGTGTCAACGTCTTCCCCTCCCAGATTGAGACTGTGCTGCTAAACAACGGCTATGCCGCCAACTATCAGATCATTGTGGACCGCGTCAACCACTCCGACACGCTGGAAATTCGCGTGGAGATGACCCCCGAACTGTTCACCGACAATCTGGGCGAGATCGACAAGCGGCAAAAGCAGCTGGTGGAGGGTATGCGTTCCATGCTGGGTCTGTCCGCCAAGGTCAAGCTGGTGGCCCCCAAGTCCATCGTCCGTAGCGAGGGCAAGGCGGTCCGCATCATCGACAACCGCAAGATTTGACAGGAGGTGCCGTTATGAGTGTCAAGCAGATTTCTGTTTTTTTGGAGAATAAGCCCGGCGAACTCAACGCCCTGACCGGCGTTTTGGCTGACCACAACATCGATATGCGCGC
>JAZSAP010000104.1:0-4133 GCA_045601925.1 Lawsonibacter sp. | reverse complement strand
GAGTGGGTCAGCGCGCAGTCCGACCCCCGGCATGCCCTGCTGTCCCTGTGGACGAAGAAAGAGGCCCGGGTCAAGCAGGATGGCTGCGGTCTGACCATTCCCCTTCGCGAAATTTACGTCCCTTTTGATGACGATACGCCTTGGGAAGGTCTGCACTTCCATTCCCTATCCGGTGATGGGTGGGTCGGCTGTGTGTGCGGATACTCCTCCCCCGCCCAATTCCGCACCGTTTCCGCTTCGGAGCTGAAAAAACTTGACACAAACTGAAACAGGTGCTAATATAATGGTCTACAAGCGCATTGAACGGAAAAGTAACATTCTCCCCTTCCAACAGAGAGGGGCCGTCACCGACTGAAAGCGGCCCTTGAAAGGCGAATGCGAAGTGCGTCCGGGAGCGCGGCGGGTAATGCCGCCCGGGTTGGCCCCGATATCGGTCATCGAGTGATAAATGAGAGTGGAACCGCGAGTCATCGCCTCTTATGCCCAATACATTGGGTGTAAGGGGGTTTTCTTTTTTTGCAAACGCTGACCAAAGTCGTCTGCGGCAGTTTGCGGAATATTTCGGTGCTAAATGTGTTGTGATTTTTTGAAATAAACCAATTATTCCTGCAAAATCACGCCTTTTTATCCCTCGAAATCTTCTCGCCACCTGCTCTTGCCGATTTGCTCCGCGTTCGCCTGTTTTCCCCGCACACCATTTTCGCAGACCAAAGGAGTTTTGTCCTATGTTCAAATCCCTGAACGAGCTGCTGGGTGCCTATCAAAAGCGCGACCCCGCCGCCCGCTCCAAATTGGAGATCTTTCTGCTGTATCAGGGCGTACACGCCGTGATCGACCACCGCATCGCCAACTTCTTCTACCGCCATAAGATGAAATTCATCGCCCGCGTGGTATCCCAGTGGAGCCGGTTCTGGACCGGCATCGAGATCCACCCCGGTGCCACCATCGGCAAGCGTCTGGTCATCGACCACGGCATGGGCATCGTCATCGGCGAGACCGCCGAGATCGGCGACGACTGCCTGCTGTACCACGGCGTGACTCTGGGCGGTACGGGTAAGGATCAGGGCAAACGCCACCCCACCATCGGCAACAACGTGCTGGTATCCACCGGCGCCAAGGTGCTGGGTCCCTTTAAGGTGGGCGACAACGCCCGTATCGCCGCCAACGCTGTGGTGCTGTCCGAAGTGCCGGAAAACGCCACTGCCGTGGGCATTCCCGCCCAGATCGTCCGTATCGCCGGCCGCAACACCCACTACGCCGACGACGTGGACCAGACCAGCGTCAATAACCCCACCCTGGACAAACTGGCCGCTCTGGCCCAGCGGATCGAAGATTTGGAGAAAAGAGTGAAGAGTGAAGAGTGAAGATGAGATTTCAAAAATCTACAATCTTCACTCTCCTATCTCCACTCTCAACACATATATTTGGAGGACATCGTTATGTATCTATACAATTCCGCCACCCGCAAGAAGGAAGAATTCCAGACCCACACCCCCGGCCATGTGGAGATGTACACCTGCGGCCCCACCGTGTACCACTTCGCCCACATCGGCAACCTGCGCTCCTACATCATGGAGGACGTGCTGGAGAAATTCCTGCGCTATGAGGGTTACAGTGTCAACCGCGTGATGAACATCACCGACGTGGGCCACCTGACCAGTGACGCCGACGAGGGCGAGGATAAAATGGTCAAGGGCGCCAAGCGCGAGAACAAGACCGTCATGGACATCGCCAAGTTCTACACCGACGCTTTCTTCGCCGACTGTGCCAAGCTGAACATCAAGACCCCCGAGGTGGTCCAGCCCGCCACCGGCCTGATCGACGAGTTCATCAAAACCGTTCAGGGCCTGCTGGAAAAGGGCTTTGCCTACGAGGCCGGCGGCAACGTCTACTTCGACACCTCTAAACTTCAAAGCTACCATGTCTTCCACAACCACGAGGAGGATGCCCTGGACGTGGGCGTGCGCGAGGGCGTGGAGGAGGACTCCAACAAGCGCAACAAGAACGACTTCGTTCTGTGGTTCACCAAGAGCAAGTTCGAGGATCAGGCCCTGAAGTGGGACTCCCCCTGGGGCGTGGGTTATCCCGGCTGGCACATTGAGTGTTCCTGCATCTCCATGAAGTACAATGGCGAGTATTTGGACCTGCACTGCGGCGGCGTGGACAACGCCTTCCCCCACCACACCAACGAGATCGCCCAGTCCGAAGCCTATTTGGGCCACGCCTGGTGCAAGCAGTGGTTCCACGTGGCCCACCTGAACACCAACTGCGGCAAGATGAGCAAGAGCAAGGGCGAGTTCCTCACCGTCTCCCTGCTGGAGGAAAAGGGTTACGACCCCATCGTGTACCGCTTCTTCTGCCTGCAGAGCCACTACCGCAAGGGCCTGGTCTTCTCCTGGGAGAATCTGGACAACGCCACCGTGGCCTTCAACAAGCTCCTGTCCCGCATCGCCGGTCTCACCCCCGGCGGCGAGGTGGACGGCGCGGTGCTGGCCGAGTACGAGGGCAAGTTCAAAGAGCAGATGGGCAACGACCTGAACACCTCCATGGGTGTTACCGCCCTGTACGATGCCCTGAAAGCCAAGACCAACGACGCCACCAAGCTGGCCATTTTGGACAGCTTCGACCGGGTTCTCTCCCTGTCCCTGCTGGACAAGGCCGCAAAGGTCCGCGACGAGCAGAAGAAGGCCCAGGCCGCCCAGGCTGCCGGCGGCTATACCGTCACCGGTGAGGGCGACGCCGAGATCGACGCCCTGGTGCTGGCCCGCGGCGAGGCCAAGAAGGCCAAGAACTTCGCCGAGGCTGACCGCATCCGCGACGAGCTGAAAGCCCGCGGCATCGAGGTCACCGACGTCCCCGGCGGCGCCAGCTGGAAGCGTGTCTAAACAACAAAACCGGAGCAGACAGCACGTCTGCTCCGGTTCTTTATTCTTCGGGCTCTGTGGAAATGTAGTGCTCTTCCGCCTCCTGTTGGGCTGTAATCAGCCGTTGCAATGCCTTGCCGTAGTTGGCTTGTTCGATATCCTCAACCGCATCAGCCACGGCGGCAAACAGCTTATAATACAATTCCCTGTATAACGACATAAAATCACCTCAACCTGTTTTATTAAAAATATTATAACAGCATTATGTTTCGAGGTCAAGTGACCTCATATTTTAACCATCTTCTTGCTAACATACAGGTAGGAAGGAGGTGGGCGTATTGGTAAACGCTGAATTGATTGGCTCCGTTATTGCCAGCCATCGCAAAGCAAAAGGTCTTTCACAGGAAGTATTGAGCGGGCTTGCTGATTTAGACCGAACTCATTACAGCAAAATTGAACGCGGCCTGCGTGCGCCCACCATTGACACTCTCTTCAAAATCGCACACGCACTGGACATGCCCGCGCACGAATTGGTTCATTCGATCGAAGCAGCGCTGGAAAATCCATAACCAAGATATAACGTCCCCCGACTGCATTCGTCAGCCGGGGGACGTTTTCGCCCTGCGGAGCGGGTTTGGGGGCGTCGAGGTCGCCGCCCCCTACGCTATCAGCGCGGTGCACGGGAACGAAACATCCACCGCAGCAGGCGCGTTTGTATGGTAGGGGTAAAATCCGATTGTATCACTGCGGGGCGGCAGCCTAAAGAAGCACAACGTGTCGTCATCGGTGCGCCGGACGCAAGGAATATCTGCCGATTACGAGCCGTTTCCTTTGGGGTCCGGGGTGCGGAGTGTTTGAGATAAACGGCGAATGCCGTGAAATCTCATCCACTCAAACCCCGCCGGCGTTTTGGTTCCTTTGCCGCCGCGGGCAAAGGAACTCGCCCTGCGGGGTGGAGTTGGGGCGTCGAGGCGCCGCCCCCTACAAAAGCGCTTCAATTTCGGTGTAGGGGCCGGCGTCCCCGACGGCCCACAGCATATAAAAACACGGCCGGGCATCCGCTCGGCCGTGTTTTTTGCGTATTTACTTCAAGAACCCGTTGACGATCTGCTCTTCGGCCTCCTGCTCGGTCAGGCCAAGGGTCATCAGCTTGATGAGCTGCTCGCCGGCAATCTTGCCGATGGCCGCCTCGTGGATGAGGCTTGCGTCAATGCTGTTGGCGGTGATCTCCGGCACGGCGGTCACGTGGGCCTTGTCCATGATGATGGC
>JAZSAP010000103.1:0-10022 GCA_045601925.1 Lawsonibacter sp. | reverse complement strand
CTGCACCGCTTTCCTGCCGGTGCGCTCTGCCATTGCTCGTCCGAAGTCAAGGGCAGGCGATAGCCTGGGCGAAGCCTTTACCCTTGACCGGGCGATACAATGGGAGAGCAGGCAGGGAAGCGGCTTCCCAGGAGGGCGTAGCTTCTGCGTATTAACAACCTATCTTGTCTTGCAAAGCACAATCTGTAGTACCCTGCGCTTAATGCGCATACAATACCGTGTGTCCAAGTGCGAGGGATATTACTGCTACTGCGCCAACCACATCAATAACCATACGCATGTGCAATAACAACAGCGGTGTGCCATTGGCACACCGCTTGCTTATTGTGTGGCGTCGATTTCGCCCCCACAGGGCGAAACACGCCTCATTTATTTGTTCCCTCTGCGTTCTCCACCCCGCTGGCCGGGCCGATGGCCCCGCCACCGAAGCGGTGGCGGATTCGGTCAAGGGCGTGCCCCAGCTGTTCCTGTCTGTCCCGCCGGCGAGTATCCTGCCCGGCATTAAACAGGTCCATCTGCTCCACAGCCTGTTCCTGGGCAATCAGGTTGCTGGCAGTGATGGTAATGGCACGGATCGGCGCAGACAGATTCCAGTTCTCCCGAATCAGTTCCATGGCACACTCGGTCAGCTCTGCTGTAACAAACGTAGGGATGGTCAGCCGCCGCTGACGACTGACGTCGTGAAATTCGGGACTGCGCAACGTCACCTGCACCGTGGTGCATTTCAACTCGTGGCCGCGCAGGCGGTGGGCCACCGAATCCGCCAACACCGTCACGCCGGAGCGCACCGCCTCCTCCCCCACCAGGTCGTGGGGAAAGGTCATGCCGTTGCCCACGGACTTGGGCGGCGCATACTCCCCCGCCGGACGGACGGGACTGTCGTCCACGCCGTTGGCGTAGTCGTGCAGCTGCAGGCCGTGCTGACCCAGCAGCTGACCCAGCGCCTTACGGTCAAAGGCCGCCAGCTGACCAATGGTGGTCACACCGTACCGGGCCAGTTCCCTGGCCGCCGCCCGACCCACGAACAAAAGGTCCCCTACCGGCAGGGGCCACACAATGCGCTCCACGTCCTCTCGTCGAATCACCGTGGTAGCGTCCGGCTTTTTATAGTCGCTGCCCAGCTTGGCAAACACCTTATTGAAGGACACGCCCACCGAAACGGTCAGGCCCAACTCCTGCCGGATATGGTCGCGGATGCGGTCGGCCATAACACGCCCATCCCCGCCGAACAGGTGCAGCGTCCCCGTCACGTCCAGCCAGCTTTCGTCGATGCCGAAAGGCTCCACAAGGTCGGTGTACTGTTCGTAAATGGCGTTGACCCGGCGGGAATATTCCTCATACAGGCGGTGATGGGAGGGCAGCAGCACCAGGTCCGGGCATTTGCGCCTGGCCTGCCAGATAGTCTCCGCCGTGCGCACACCGAAGGACTTGGCCGGCTCGTTCTTGGCCAAAATGATGCCGTGGCGGCTGGCTGGGTCGCCGCACACCGCCACCGGCAGGTGGCGCAGTTCCGGCCGGGCCACCAGCTCCACCGAGGCAAAAAAACTGTTCAAATCACAGTGAAAAATCACCCGTTCCATCCCTGCACCTCCTTCTCTTTTCCCCATCATACACCCTTCCGCAGGAAAAGTCAAACGAATGTTCTATTTTCTTGTTGACTTCCTGGGGGAAATGGATTACAATAGTTCCATATTACGGAGGGAGGGCAGCCTATGGACCGCGAGCATACCTGTTGTTTCACCGGGCATCGGCCGGACAAGCTGCCCTGGGGCGCAGACGAGAGCGACCCCCGCTGCGGGGCGGTGTTTGCCCAGCTGACCGCCGCCCTCGACCGAGCCTACGAGGCCGGCTGCCGCCACTTCATCTGCGGCATGGCCCGGGGAGGCGACCTGCTGTTCTGCCGGGCGGCTCTGGACCTGCGTGACCGCCGACCCGGGGTGACGGTAGAGGGGGCTGTCCCTTGCGAAACTCAGGCGGACCGCTGGCCCGCCGCCGAGCGGGCCCGCCGGACCCAGCTTTTGGACCGGTGCGACTTTGAGACCATGGTGCAGCACCACTACGACTGGAACTGCATGATGCGTCGCAACCGCTATATGGTGGACCGCTCCTGCCGCATCATCGCCCTGTACGACGGCATTCCCACCGGCGGCACCGCCAGCACCCTTGCCTACGCCCTGAAGCATAATCTGACCACCGACATTATCCGACCGGAGTGAGTCCTATGGAAAAGGTTTTCATGCACATCTGCTGCGCCCCCTGCGCCAACCGCCCCATCGCCGCTCTGCGGGCCGAGGGCATTGAGCCGGTGGGTTTTTGGTATAACCCCAACATCCACCCCTATACGGAGTACCAGGCCCGCAAGCACACCCTGGAAAACTACGCCAAAGAGATCGGCATGAAGCTGATCATCGGCGGCACCTACGACCTGCGGCCCTTCCTTGCTGCGGTGGCATCTTCTCCCGACAATCGCTGCGGCTACTGCTACCGCTGCCGGATGGAGGCCACGGCGAAGTACGCCGCCGAAAACGGCTATGCCGCCTTCACCACCTCCCTGCTCATCAGTCCCTATCAGGACCACGAAGCCATCTGCGCCATCGCCCGTAAGGCGGCAGAGCAGTACGGTGTGGAGTTCCTTTACCGGGACTTCCGGCCCCTGTTCCGAGAGGGCCAGGACTTCGCCCGGGAGCACGGAATGTACATGCAGAAGTACTGCGGCTGCATCTACAGCGAAGAAGATCGCTATAAGAAGCGCAAAAAGTAACAAAAAAAGAGAGGCAAGCCGGTGGCTTGCCTCTCTTTTTTTGTTATCAGATGTTGTTCAGCGCGTCCAGCCGCTCGATCTGAACGTCGGCGGTCAGACTCTCCAGCCATGCGTCGGTCTCCTCGCCCATCAGCGCGGACTCCACGGTGGTCTTCCACACGGGCTCGCCCTTGGCGCTGTAGTACAGAATGTGCCAGCCCTTGGTGGAGCTGAGGGTGTTCTTCACGATGCCGGTGTCGCCCACCTCACGCTCGGGGTCGACGACCCACTCGGTGAACTCGGGGATAAAGCCGGTGGAAGAGGACACATTCTCATACAGACCGCCGTTGGCAGCGGAGCCGGGATCGGCGCTCTCCGCCTTGGCCAGCTCGGCAAAATCTTCTTCAGTGGCGGCGCCGGCCTTCCAGTTGGCCAGCATCTCTTCCGCCTTGGTCTTGGCGGCGTCATACTGGGCCTCGGTCGGTTCAGTGGCGTCCTCGTCCTGCTCGGCAGCGACCAGAATGTGGCGCACGTCGCCGGGCAGCTCCTCGTTGCGCTCGCGGCCCAGGAACTTGACCACGTAGCTGTCAGCCTCCAGCTTGACCAGGCCCACGTCGCCGGCCTTGCGGCCGTTTTCCTTCATCCAGCTGTCCAGAGCCACCAGGATGGTGGTGCCGGAAGCGGTCACATTCTCGTTGGAGGTGACGGTCTTGTCCTCGGACAGTTCGGCCACCAGCTCGGCAAAGTTGCCGCCGCGGGCCAGCTTGGCACGGAATGCCTCCGCCTTGGTGTAGGCCTGGGCCTCGGCATCGGACTTGTCCTTATCGGTGGGGTCGATCTTGTTGCCGTCCTCATCAGTCTTGGCCTCGGGGGTGCCGGAGAACTTGGCATAGGAATAGCTGAACAGATCCAGCTCGTCGGCATGCTCGGCGTAATAGGTCTCGATCTGTTCATCGGTGTAGGTCAGCGTGTCGGTGTAGTCTGCCACCACCTCGCTGGCCAAAACGGTATCGGTCAGCAGCTGCTTGTACAAACCTCTGCTCATACCGCCGCCGTAGGCCGCCTTCAGGTAGGAGGCAACGGAGGAAAAGCCGCTGTTGGCAGAGGTAGTAACCAGAGAGTTCATGCTGTCCTTGATATACTGCTTACCCTCGGCAGACAGCTTCACGCCGTCGGTCTCGGCCTTGTCGTTCAGGGCCTTGACCTGAGCCAGGGAGTCGATAGCCTCGTCCACAAAGACGTCGTGCCAGGTCTTGCCGGTAGCCTCGTCATAGATCTGCTCGGCAGGGTCCTTCTGATAGTCATAGCTGCTCAGACCCTGGATCGCGTCGTAAAAATACTGGTTGGCCACCTGATTATAGTGATAGGCCACTTCAGCGGCGGTATAGTCCTCGCCATTCACCTTGACCGCAGCGGCGCGGTTCTGGAACACGCCGGAGTTCCAAATCAGCAAGGCAGCCACCAACACGGCACACACCACGCCAATGATAGTGTAGGTGATGGTCTTGCGCTTTTCCTGGGCGGCCTGCTTTGCTGCCGCAGCCTGCTTTTCAGTCAGTTCCTCCACCTTGGTCAGGCGGACTTTCTTTTCACGGGATGCACTCATGTTGTTTCATTCCTCTCATTCGTTGGGTAATAATGCGGGACAACCAACTTTTTGTATTATACAAGATATACGCCCCGGTTGCAAGGGAAATTTACGTCTCGTCCTCCCTTTTACACACTATTCACAATTAAAAACGGGTCCGCCTTGGGCGGACCCGTTTCGGGCAGATATTACATTTTCTCCGGTGCAGCCACACCCAGCAGGGTCAGGCAGTTGGCAATGACGCTGCGCACGCTGTCGGCCAGCTTTAGCCGGGCAGCCAGCACCGCGCTCTCCTCGCCCTTGATGCGGCAGGCGTTGTAGAACCGGTGGAAGTCGCCGGCCAGACTGACCAGATAGCGGTTGATACGGCTGGGGTCGTAGGTCTTGGCGGCCTGATGGATTTCATCGGGCAGCTGGGACAACGCCTTGATCAGGGCCCGCTCGGCAGGGTCGGTAAACACCGCGGCATCGATGTCCGCCGCGGCCTTGACCCCCTCCCCCTCGGCGGCCAGGTTGGCGATGAGGGAGCAGATACGGGCGTGGGCGTACTGCACGTAATAGACGGGGTTCTCGCTGTCCTGACGCACCGCCAGGTCCAAATCGAAGTCCAGGGGGGTGGTGGAGGACCGGGAATTGAAGAAGTACCGGGCAGCATCCACACTGATCTCGTCCAGCAGGTCGTGGAGGGCGATGGCCTTGCCGGAACGCTTGGACATACGCACGGGCTTGCCGTCCTGCAGCAGGTTGACCAGCTGCATCAGCACGATGACCAGCCGGTGAGAGCCGTCCAGTCCCAAACCGTCCAGGGCCGCCTGCAAGCGGGCCACATGGCCGTGGTGGTCTGCACCCCAGATATTGATGGCGGTGTCAAAGCCGCGCACATCCAGCTTGTTGCGGTGGTAGGCAATGTCGGCGGCAAAGTAGGTGTAGAAGCCGTTGGCACGGCGCAGCACGTCGTCCTTCAGGTCCAGCTTGTCCACCTGCTCCTGGGTCTTGCCCTCCCGCATGAACTTTTCCTTCAGCAGGCGGGTGGTGTCCAGCCACAAAGCGCCGTCCTTCTCATAGGTCCAGCCCTTGTCGGTCAGCATCTGCACGGTCTCGGCCACATAGCCGCTGTCATGCAGCTCAGACTCAAAGAACCACTGGTCGTACTCAATGCCGTAGCGGCGCAGGTCGGACTGCATCTTGGGAATGTTGACCTTCAGGCCGTACTCCGCCATGCGGTCCAACCGCTCCTGCTCGTCAAGGTCTTTCCAACTATCGCCGTTTTCCTCGTAGATCGCCCGGGCCAGCTCGCGAATATCGTTGCCGTGGTAGCCCTCTTCGGGGAATTCGAAGCCGTCCTCGCCCAAAATCAGCTGCATATAGCGGGCGTTGATGGACACGGCAAACTTGTGGATCTGGTTGCCGGCGTCGTTTACATAAAATTCCTTCCAGGTGTCGCAGCCGTCCTTGGCCAGCACGTTGGCAAGGGTGTCACCCAGCACGCCGCCGCGGGCGTTGCCCATGTGCATGGGACCGGTGGGGTTGGCGGAGACGAACTCCACCATCACACGGCGCCCGGCGCCCTCGTCGGTGGCACCGTAGTTTTCGCCCTCGGCCTCGATGGCGGCCAGCACGTCGCCGTACCACTTGGCGCCCAGGGTAAAGTTCAAAAAGCCGGGGCCGGCGATCTCCACCTTGTCGAAGAAGCTTCCTTCCAGCTGCAGATTGTCCACAATGGTTTGGGCAATGGCACGGGGGGCCATATGCAGCGCCTTTGCCCCCGCCATGGCGAAGGAGGAGGCGTAGTCACCGTGGGCGGTATCCTTGGGGATCTCGATGGTGGCCTTCACCTCGGCTCCGGCGGGCAAAAGGCCGGCAGCGGCAGCTTTCTCGTAAGCGGCGGCGGTCAGGGCAGCCACCTGCTCCTTGGCCAGTTGGATCATATTACTCATAATTCTATCACCTTTTCAGATGTTTTTTATCATTTAACAGGGGATATTTACCCCAGCCGGGACTTTTTTCACATTGATTCGGAAGATATTCCGCCCGGTGACGGTGTGGTCGATCTCGATGTTGTAATCGATCTCGATCTCGCCGCCGTCGTCCCCCAGCTCGGCGTACAGGTGGCGGGTATTCACACCCACGGTCATGGCGCCATAAGGTGTATTATACATGGAAAGGTGGCGCCGCCCCTCCTGAAAGACCATTTGGGTGTTCACCTGCCCGGTGCGCAGCATAGTCACCCGCTCCGGCTCCACCTGAATGGTGGTCAGAGTACCCTCCAGCCCGGTCAGCTCGCTCTCCTCATACTGCAGGGTGAGCATTCCGCCCTCCCGGTCCAGGCTGCCCCGGGTGACCAGCTCGATGCTGTCCTTGTCGGCGGCGTCGAACTGCTGGATGCCTTTTACACTGATCATAACTTCCTGTGCCATACCGAGGCCTCCCTTCCTTTGGTGCATACATCGACATTATATAACGAAAGTCCATGCTATACAATATAATATTTCCGCAGGAAAAACAAGGGGTATTTTCCACACAGTTTTTTGGTTCAGCATTTGACAAACCGACAGGTTTCCTATAATATATCCTCACATCCCCAAAAGGCAGGTGAATGCCATGAAGATCGAACTGACAACCAAACAATTCCGCCGTCTGCTGGATATGGTGTATATCGGCAACTGGATCTTGAACGCCACCCGGGGCGAAAACCGCTTTGCCGACTATGATGAGGTGGAGTCCCTGCTGTTTGCCCGGGCCGCCATGGAGGGCATGCCCACGCTGGCAGAGCTTTATCAGGGCGAGGTCATCCCCTCCCGCGCCTTTGCCGAGGGCGGCATTCACGAGGCCATTGCCGAGTATGAAAGCAACGTCTTTTTCGACATTTTGGCCGAAGAACTGGCCCGCCGGGACATGGACGATCCCCCCATCGACGAGAGCAACTACGCCGAGCTGACCAGCCGCATTGACGCCTACATCGCCGAGTTTGAGCAGCACGGCATTGACAACATTCTGGTGGACACCGACCGCTGACGAAACAAAAAAGCTGCACAGGCAACCGCCTGTGCAGCTTTTTATACCAATTCTCCCCGGGCCACGCCGTTTTTCACCCCGGTCAGGCGAACATCAGCCACCCGGTTGTGCAGGTGGGCACCTTCCGCCGCCACAGGGATATAGTTGGGGGTGTGGCCCCACCAAAGCCCCTCCCGCTCCTCTTCAAACAGAACGGGCAAAACGTTGCCCATAAAGCGGTCGAGATAGCTCTGCTCCATCTCCCGGGCCACTGCCGCCGCGGCGTTGGCTCGCTGGGCCTTTACGGTGTTGGGCAGCTGGTCGGGCATTTTGGCCGCCGGGGTGCCGGGCCGCTTGGAGTAGGGAAACACGTGCATGGCCGCAAAGGCGCAGGTGCGAATAAAGTCCAGCGTCCGGGCAAATTCCTCCTCCGTTTCACCGGGGAAGCCCACGATCAGGTCGGTGGTAATGGCGGGGTCGCCAAAATACTGCCGCAGCAACTGAACCGACTGCAGATAGCGGGCGGTGTCATACTTGCGGTTCATGCGCGCCAGCACGCTGTCGCAGCCGGACTGCATGGACAGGTGGAAGTGGGGGGAGAGGTTGTCAAGCTTGGATAAGCGAGTACAGAAGTCCTCCGTCACCGTCCGGGGTTCCAGGGACCCAAGGCGGATGCGGCACTCCGGCGCGGCGGCGCAGATGGCCTCCACCAAGTCGCCCAGTTCTTCTCCGGTCTTCAAATCCCGGCCCCAGGAGGAAATCTCGATACCGGTCAGCACGATCTCCCGATAGCCCTGGGCCTGCAGCTGGGCCGCTTGCTGCCGGGCGGTTTCCAACGGCAGGGAGCGGATACGCCCACGGGCGTAGGGAATGATGCAGTAGGAGCAGAAGTTGACGCAGCCGTCCTCCACCTTCAGCATCGCCCGGGTTCGGCCCTCCAGGCCGCCGGCGGGCAGCACCTCAAACTGGGTACGGGCAAAGGCGTCGTCCAAAACCGTGATGCGCTTGCGGTCTTTCGCCGTCTGTTCGGTCAGCTCCACGAAGGCGAGCCGGTCACCCGTACCGCCCACAAGGTCAACGCCCAAACCCTCCATATCGGCGGGGTGGGTCTGGGGATAGCAGCCGCACACCGCCACCACGGCATCAGGGTTCTCTTTCCTGGCCCGGCGGATGACCTGCCGGGACTTCTTGTCGCTGACGGCGGTGACGGAGCAGGTGTTGATGATATACACATCTGCCGGGCCGTCAAAGTCGGTCAGGGTGTGGCCCCGGCGGACAAACTCCTGCTCCAGTGCCTGGGTCTCATACTGATTGACCTTGCAGCCAAGGGTATAAAAGGCAATTTTCACGGCCGGGGGCACCTCCTTCGCGCGCAATTCGTTTCTGCAATTATAAAAGAAAGCCGCCGCGAGGTCAAGGGCAGGTCAATATTTCGCCTGTTGCAAACCGCTGCCGTTTGGGGTATGATATGCGCAGCAACAACGCGAACAAGGAAGTGCTGCTTTGAATATCTATCTGGATCTATTCCTCACCTTCGCCCGCATCGGTGTGTGCACCTTTGGCGGCGGCATTGCCATGCTGCCCATCCTCCAGCGGGAGATCGTAGACAAAAAGGGTTGGGCCACATCGGAGGAACTGACCGACTACTACGCCATCGGTCAATGCACCCCCGGCATCATCGCCGTCAATCTGGCCACCTTCATCGGCCACAAGCTCAAGGGCGCTTGGGGCGGTATCCTTGCCACCATCGGCGTGGTGTTCCCCTCCGTGGTCATCATCACCATCATTGCCGCATTCCTGTCCAGCTTTGCCGACATTCCCGTGGTACAGCACGCTTTGAGCGGTGTAAACGCCTGTATGCTGGCCCTGATCGTCATCAGCGTCAGCAAGCTGGGCAAGTCCACCCTGAAGGACTGGTGGTGCTGGGGCATCTTTGCCGTGGTGCTGATCTGTTCCTTCGTGCTGCGTCTGTCGCCGGTGCTACTGGTTGTGGTATCCGGCGCCGCGGGCTGGCTCATTCGCCGGCTGACCCGAGAAGGGGGTGGGCAGAAATGACCCTGTTTCTCACCCTTCTGCGCCTGTTTTATGAGTTTTTCAAGGTGGGCCTGTTCGCCGTGGGCGGCGGCCTTGCCACCATCCCGTTTTTGGAGGATATGGCCGGCAGCACCGGCTGGTTCACCACCAACGATCTAACTACCATGCTGGCAGTGTCCGAGTCCACCCCCGGCCCCATTGGGGTCAACATGGCCACCTACGTGGGTTTTCAGGTCAGCGGCATCCCCGGGGCCGTCATCGCCACCCTGGGTCTGATCACCCCCTCGGTCATCGTCATTATCGTGATTGCAAGCTTTTTGCAGAAGTTCCGCCAATCCAAAACCGTGGACGCCGTCTTTTACGGTCTGCGCCCTGCCTCCACCGGTCTGATCGCCGCGGCGGGTTTGAAAGTGGCTGTGTCGGTGCTGACGTGCGTAGGTGGCGTGACGCAGTATGACTTCTGCGTCAACTGGCCGCTGGTGGCCGTTGGCGTGGCGGCGTTCCTTGCCATGAAGATCAAGGTTCTTGGCAAGCTGCACCCCATCGTATTCATCGGCGCGGCCGCCCTTGTGGGCATCATCTTCAAGCTGTAAAAAAGTGGAGGCTCCGCCCGGCGGGGGGTCCACTTTTTTTATGCGCGTTTTTTCCCACCCCTTCCGTGCGGGA
>JAZSAP010000102.1:0-2312 GCA_045601925.1 Lawsonibacter sp. | reverse complement strand
TTAAAGAGCTTGGCCATGAGCTTGTCCGGGTCGGTGCCACGCTTCAGATCAATGGTCAGCTTGAGGCCGGAGAGGTCGGTCTCGTCACGCATGTCGGCAATTTCCTTGATCTTACCGGCCTTGATCAGCTCCGCCACCTTGTCAATGACCGCCTCGGCGGTGGTGGTATAGGGCAGTTCGTAAATTTCAATGAGGTTTTCGCTCTTGACGTAGCGCCACTTGGCCCGGACCTTGAAGGAGCCGCGGCCAGTTTTGTAGATTTCGTTCAGGGCGTTGGCATCGTACAGCAGCTCGCCTCCGGTGGGGAAGTCGGGGGCCTTCAGGGTAGTGGCGATGTCATGATTGGGGTGTTTGAGAATGGCGATGGTGGTGTCGCACACTTCCTCCAGATTAAAGCCGCAGATGTTGCTGGCCATACCAACGGCGATACCCTGATTGGCAGATACCAGCACGTTGGGGAAGGTGGTGGGCAGCAGGGCAGGCTCCTGCATGGAGCCGTCGTAGTTATCCACAAAGTCCACCGCGTCCATGTCGATGTCACGGAAGAATTCGGCGGTGATGGCGTCCAGCTTGGCCTCGGTATAACGGGGGGCGGCCCAGGACATATCCCGGGAGAACACCTTGCCGAAGTTGCCCTTGGAGTCCACCAGGGGATGCAGCAGGGCGCCGTAGCCACGAGACAGGCGCACCATGGTGTCATAGATGGCCGCGTCGCCGTGGGGGTTGAGCTTCATGGTCTGGCCCACGATGTTGGCGCTCTTGGTGCGGGCGCCGCCCAGCAGCTTCATCTGATACATGGTGTACAGCAGCTTGCGGTGGCTGGGCTTGAAGCCGTCGATCTCCGGAATGGCGCGGGAGACGATGACGCTCATGGCGTAGGGCATATAGTTCAGTTCCAGCGTTTGGGTGATGGGCTGCTCCTGCACCTCGGGGTGCAGGCCAAAGACATTGGTGGTGTCTACCTTGGGCGCGCCGGATTCGGTTACTTTCTTTTTAGCCAAATGGGATCAATCCCTTCTTTGTATATGGGCAAATCAGGAGATATCTGCCATCTCCAGATACTTATAGCCGTTTTCGGCGATGTGGCTCTTGCGGCCGGCCAGGTCGTCGCCCAGCAGCAGGTCAAAGACCCGGTCGGTGAGAGCCACATCCTCGGGCATGACCTTGATGAGCCGGCGGGTGGCGGGGTTCATGGTGGTCAGGGCCATCATCTCCGGGTCGTTCTCACCAAGACCCTTGGAGCGGTTGATGACGCACTTCTTTCCCGCCAGTTCGCCGTTGACGATGTCGTTCTTCTCTTTGTCGGAGTAGGCAAACCAGGTCTTTTCCTTGTAGGTGATCTCGTACAGGGGGGACTCGGCGATGTAGACGTAACCCTCCCGGATGAGGGTGGGGGTCAGCCGGTGGAGCATGGCCAAAATCAGGGTGCGGATCTGGAAGCCGTCCACGTCGGCATCGGTACAGATGACGATCTTGTTCCAGCGCAGATTGGCAAGGTCAAAGGCGGCCAGTTCCTTGGCCTTTTTGTCGCTGACCTCCACACCGCAGCCCAGCACCTTCATCAGGTCGGTGATGATTTCACTCTTGAAGATGCGGGGTAGTTCCGCCTTCAAGCAGTTCAAAATCTTACCGCGTACGGGCATGATGCCCTGATACTCCGGGTCACGGCTCTGCTTGACGCTGCCCAAAGCCGAGTCGCCCTCCACGATGTAAAGCTCCCGCCGCTCCACGTCCTTGGTGCGGCAGTCCACGAACTTCTGCACCCGGTTGGAGATGTCCATAGAGCCGGTCAGCTTCTTTTTCAGGTTCAGGCGGGTCTTTTCCGCGGTCTCGCGGGAGCGCTTGTTGACCAGCACCTGCTCGGCGATTTTTTGGGCATCGAAGGGGTTTTCGATGAAGTAGACCTCCATCTGACTTTTCAAAAACTCCGCCATGGCGTCCTGAATGAACTTGTTGGTGATGGATTTCTTGGTCTGGTTCTCGTAGCTGGTCTGTGTGGAGAAGTTGTTGCTGACCAGCACCAGGCAGTCCTCCACATCGCCCCAGGACAGCCTGGACTCGTTTTTCTGGTACTTGCCGTTCTGGCGGAGCCAGCCGTCGATGGCAGAGACGAAGGCGGATTTCAGTGCCTTTTCCGGGGAGCCGCCATGCTCCAGCCAGGAGGAGTTGTGGTAATGCTCGATGCGCTGGACCGTGTTGGAGAAGCAGAAGCAAACGGACAGCTTTACCTTGTAGTCGGGCAAATCGGCCCGGTCGCGGCCCTTTCGCTCGCCCTGCCAGAACACGGGCTGGGTCAGGCTGTTTTCGCCCGC
>JAZSAP010000101.1:0-6585 GCA_045601925.1 Lawsonibacter sp. | reverse complement strand
GGCTCCTTTCGGAGTATAAATTCAATCTCTGCAGCGGATGTCGCCGCCCAGAGCCTGATAATCCTCCCAGAAGTTTGGATAGGACTTGGCCACACACTGGCCCCCCAGCACCACCACCGGCTTTTCACACCGGGTAGCCGCCACCGCCGCCATCATGGCAATGCGATGGTCGTTGTGGCTGTCGATCTCCACACCGCCGGCAAGGCTGTCCCGACCGGTGATGACCAAGCCGTCGGGCAGCTGCGTCACCTGCCCTCCCATGGCGTTCAGCACGTTGGCTACAGCGGCCAGCCGGTCGCTCTCTTTCATGCGCAGCCGGGCGGCATTGACGATATACGTGGTCCCGCGCCCCACCGCCGCCACCGCCCCAAGGGCAGGCACAAGGTCGGGACATTGGGATACATCCAGTTCCACATCGCCGTCCTGGGAAAGCCGTTCACATTGGGCTGCCATGCACTTGTCTCCCTGCCGGGAGGTTTCGTCCATGCCCAAAATGTCCACGTCGCTGCCCAGCGTGCGGGCGGCAAGCCAAAAGGCTGCCTGGGACCAATCGCCCTCCACCGGCACTTTGGCGGGGCGGTAGTGCTGTTTGCCGGGAACAAGCAGGGTCTGTTCCCCCTCCCAGTGGGCGGTGACCCCAAATCGGGCCAGCGCATCCAGGGTCATATCCACATAGGCCCGGCTTTCCAGCGGTGTGGTGATGCAGATGCGGCTGTCCCCATCCAGCAGGGGCAGGGCATACAAAAGACCCGTAACAAACTGGCTAGACACATCGCCGGGCAATTTGTACTCCCCGGAGGTCAGTTCCCCCTCCAAGCCGGCTTTATCACCCATCTGCGCATAGTAAATATCTTTTTCTTTGAACAGGTCGAAGTAAGGCTGCAAGGGCCGCTCCATCAGCCGTCCGTGGCCGGTGAAGCTGCCTCCTCCGGCCACCGCAAGGGAAATGGGAATGAGAAACCGCAGGGTAGACCCGCTCTCGCCGCAGTCGAAAAACGGCGGTTTTTCGCGGTCAACCGTTCCGCCGCACCCCGCCACGTGCAGGCCGTCTTCCTCCTGCCGCACCTGCGCGCCAAGGGCGCGGATGCAGGAGAGGGTGGCCTCGATGTCCTTGGATGGGGACAGGCCGGCAATAACGCTCTCCCCCTGGGCCAGCGCCGCTGCCAGCAGCAGGCGGTGTCCCTGAGACTTGGAGGTGGGCGGGGTCACGCAGCCGGACAGCTTGCCCGGTATGATCGTCACGTTCATTCCATCACCTGCTGTTTGTGCAGCAATTCCAACCGAGCCAACAAGTCTGAAATCTCCATCTTTTCGGTGCGGGCCTGACCAAGGGCCTCCAGCAGCACCACCTGGATGCCGCCGTCCCCCCGCTTCTTGTCCCGGCACACGGCATGCTCCATCATCTGCCAGGGACAGGGGATATGTATAGGCAAGTCGTATTCGGTCAGCAGGGCGGCAATCTCACCCTCCACAGTTTCCGGGGTAACGTCCAGGGCAGCACCCAGCCGGGCGGCCCACAGCATTCCCACCGCCACAGCCTGACCGTGGGTCCACTTCTCGTACGCCCCGGCCAACTCAAAGGCGTGACCCATGGTGTGGCCGAAATTCAGCAGCATGCGCAGGCCGCTCTCCCGCTCGTCCGCCTGCACAATGTCCCGCTTGATGGCGCAGCAGGTGTACAACACCTGCTCGATGTGTTCCATCACACCGGCGCGGCCACCGCAATCCTCCAGCAAATGGAAGAACCCCTTGTCCCGGATGCAGCCGTACTTGATGACCTCCGCCATACCGTCGGAGAACACCCGGTCAGACAGGGTGTTCAGGCAGTCCGGGTCCATCAGCACCAGCTTGGGCTGCCAGAAGGCACCGGCCAGATTTTTGCCCGCAGGCAGGTCGATGGCGGTCTTGCCCCCCACAGAGGAGTCCACCTGGGCCAGCAAGGTGGTGGGCATTTGAATGAAGTCCACGCCCCGCAGCACCGTGGCCGCGGCAAAACCGGCCAAATCGCCCACCACGCCGCCGCCCAGAGCCACCACAGCATCGGTGCGGCTCAGGCCGAAGTCCAGCATCTCATTGTACAGCCGGCCCAGCATTTCCAAGCTCTTGGAGCTTTCTCCGGCGGGGACAGTGATCCCCTTTGCGTCAAACCCGGCAGCCGTCAGGCTCCGCTCCACCCGCTCAAGGTACAGGGGTGCCACGTTGCTGTCGGTGATCACCGCAAGGCGTCTTGCCCGGGGACACACGGCGCGGATATGCTCCCCCGCCCGGTCCAGCAGGCCCGACTCAATACGAATTTCATACTCCCGGCCCGGCAGGGCCACGGTAAGGTTTTTCATATCAACACCTTATTTCACAAAGGTTTTTCCCATCAGTTCCACCAGGGCGGCGGACTTGCCCATCAGGTGGGCAAACTGCTCGGGGGTCAGGGACTGCTGTCCGTCACACTTGGCGTGGGCGGGGTCGTTGTGTACCTCCACGATCAGGCCGTCGGCACCGGCGGCAATGGCGGACATGGCCAAAGGCTCCACCAGCCAGTGATATCCGCCCGCGTGAGAGGGGTCCACCACCACGGGCAGGTGGCTCATGCGCTTGAGCATGGGGATGGCAGACACGTCAAAGGTGTTGCGGGTCCCCGTTTCAAAGGTGCGGATGCCCCGCTCACACAGGATAACATTCTCGTTGCCCGCCGCCATGATGTACTCGGCGGACATGACCCACTCCTCATAGGTGTTGGAAAGGCCCCGCTTGAGCAGCACAGGCTTGCTCATCTTACCCACTTCTTTCAGCAGGTCAAAATTCTGCATATTCCGGGCGCCCACCTGCACAAGGTCCACCTTTTCCTCGAAAATCTCGCAGAATTTGGGGCTCATGATCTCGGTGACCACAGGCAGGCCCGTGTCCTGACGGGCCTCGATGAGCAGGTCCAGTCCGTCCAGACCCATGCCCTGGAAGGAATAGGGGGAGGTGCGGGGTTTGAACGCGCCGCCCCGTAGCATGGCTGCGCCGGCCTCTTTCACGTCCTGGGCCACCTGAATGATCTGCTCCTCGCTTTCCACCGAGCAGGGACCGGCCACCACAGTAAAGCTGCCGCCGCCCACCGGCACTCCGGCGGCAGTGACCACGCTGTCCTCCGGGTGAAATTTGCGGTTGGCCTTTTTATACGGCTCCTGCACGCGCATGACGCGCTCCACACCGGGAATCATTTCCAGCTTGTGCATGTCGAGATGCGCGGTGTCACCCACCAGACCCAAAATGGAACATCCCACGCCGTGGGTCACGCCCACCTGTACCTGTTCCTGCTGTTCCAGCCGCACCACCAGTTCGTGGATCGTCTCCTGGCTCGTGCCGGGTTTCATGATAATTACCATACAGATTTCCCTTCCTTTCGTCCCGTGGGACATACAAAAAGGCGCCCATTGATGAACTCAATGAGCGCCCAAACTTACGTTGGTATCCTGCCGTGCCTATAGCGGCCACTCACCCGTTCATCGTTTTGTCTACGCCGAAAAAGCCGGTGCCCATAAATCGGGCCCAGCCAAAGGTAAAGTACACGGATGCGATTGTGACGGTATTGTGCTGCATTTCGGCACACCTCACACGAAAGATAGGTTTATTATACTCTTGCCAAAGAAGAATTGCAACCATCAAAACGCAATTTTTCACATTAAAGCGAAAAAGTTTCTTGTTGCCTCTTGACAAAACCCGCAAAACGCGCTAAACTTGCCATCACAATGGGGAGTCCGAATAGACGGGCTGAGAGTCGGGTGTTTCCCGAGACCCTTTAACCTGATCTGGATCATGCCAGCGTAGGGAACATCACATTGCGTCGTCGTATTCTGCCGCGACCTTCACGCAAGCATCAGATGCCTTCGCCGGGATGACCGGCGAGGGCATCTTTTTCATACAGGAGGAAAAACAAATGAAAGCTAGTGTTGCCATCCAAACTCTGCCGGCCGCCGCCAACGACGAGGAACTCATCCGCATCGTGGATGAGGTCATTGCCTACATCAAAAGCACCGGACTGAACTACTATGTCGGGCCTTTTGAAACAGCCATCGAAGGGGACGACTACGACCAGCTCATGGACGTGGTCAAACAGTGCCAGCACGTGGCCATCCGGGCCGGTGCGCCCAGCGTCAGCGCCTATATCAAGGTTACCTATAAACCGGAAGGAGAGATCCTGACCATTGACAAGAAAGTCACCAAGCATCACCAGTAAGCTGCCCGCCCTTGTGGCCGGAGCCGGCCTTGTGCTTCTGTGGCAGCTGGTTTGCAGTCTTGGGCTCGTCCCCGCCTATATGCTCCCGTCCCCCATGGACGTGCTGCAGGCCTTTTGGTCCGAGCGGGCCCTGTTGTGGGAGAACGCACTCATCACCCTGAAAGAGGCCTTTATCGGCCTTGGCATGGGTGTGCTTTTGGGTCTTGTGTTTGCCTCGGTCATGGACGCTGTCCCTGTACTACGCCGGGCCGTCTACCCCATTTTGGTGCTGACCCAGACCGTTCCCACCGTGGCCATTGCTCCCCTGCTGGTGCTTTGGTTCGGTTACGGGCTCGTGCCGAAGATCGTTCTGATCGTCATCACCACCTTTTTCCCCGTGACCGTGGGTCTGCTGGACGGCTTCGCCTCTGCCGACCCGGACGCAATTGATCTGCTGCGCTCCATGGGTGCCGGAAAATGGCAGATATTCCGGTACATCAAGTTCCCCGGTGCGCTGAGTCAGTTTTTCTCCGGTCTGCGCACCGCCGCAGCCTACTGCGTGGTGGGCGCCGTCATCAGCGAGTGGCTGGGCGGCTTCGGCGGTCTGGGTGTCTACATGACCCGGGTCAAAAAAGCCTTCGCCTTTGACAAAATGTTTGCCGTCATCTTCCTTATCAGTGCCGTTTCCCTTGGCCTGATGGCGCTGGTAGACCTGGCCCGCCGGCTGTGTATGCCCTGGCAGCGGGTCCGTGAAAACAAAGAACAATAAAGGAGTTTTATTTATGAACCACAGATTTCGCTGGGCTGCCGCGCTGCTGGCCGGCGCCCTTGCCCTGTCTCTCTGCGCCTGTGTCCCCTTCGTTTCTACAAACGATAAGCAGGACCTTGAAAAAGTCACATTCGTCTTGGACTGGACCCCCAATACCAACCACACCGGCCTGTACGTCGCCCTTGCCAAGGGCTGGTTTGAGGAAGCGGGCCTGGACGTGGAGGTAGTACAGCCCCCCGCCGACGGTGCCGAGGTGCTGGTCGCCTCCGGCAAGGCACAGTTCGGTGTATCCTTCCAGGACTCTTTGGCCCCGGCCCTCAGCGGCACTTCCCCCCTTCCCATCACGGCGGTAGCCGCTGTGATCCAGCACAACACCTCCGGTATCATCTCCCGTGCCGGTGAGGGGATGGATACTCCCGCCGGTCTTGCCGGTCACAAGTACGCCACCTGGGATCTGCCTGTGGAGAAGGCCACCATTTCTCATGTAATGGCCGCCGACGGCGGTGACTTTGATGCCGTGGAACTGATCCCCTCCACCGTCACCGATGAGGTGTCTGCTCTGGAAAGCAAATCCGTAGATGCCATCTGGATCTTCTACGCCTGGGCGGGTATCGCCTGTCAGACCGCCGGATTGGAAACGGATTACTTCGCCTTTGCGGACATCGACCCCGTCTTTGATTTCTACACCCCCGTCATCATCGCCGGCAACGACTTCCTGGCCGAAAAGCCCGAAACGGCCCGGGCCTTCCTGCAGGCCCTTGCCCGGGGCTATGAGTTCGCCGCGGAGAACCCCGCTGAGGCCGCCGACATTCTGATGGATGCCGCACCCGAACTGCGGGCCAACGAAGCGCTGGTCTACGCCAGCCAGCAGTATCTGGCCGACCAGTATACTGCCGATGCTCCCCGCTGGGGCGAGTTTGATCCCGAGCGCTGGGCCGCCTTCTTCCAGTGGTTGAATGACAATGAACTGGCCGAGGGTTTGGCCCCCAACGCCGGCTTCACCAACGACTTTTTGCCTGCCTGATGGGCATTTTGGAAGTACGCGGGGTAAGCAAGTCCTTTGACGGGCGCCCCATTCTTGACCGGATCGATTTGACTTTGAACCAGGGTGAGCTGGTCTGTCTGCTGGGAGTCAGCGGCGGCGGCAAGAGCACGCTGTTCAATATCATCTCCGGTCTGCTCACGCCGGACAGCGGTCAGGTCCTGCTGGACGGGCGTGATGTGACCGGCTGTCCGGGGCATGTGAGCTACATGCTTCAAAAAGACCTGCTGCTGCCCTATCGCACCGTTCAGGACAATGTGATCCTCCCTCTGCTGCTGCAGGGCATCCCCCGCAGCGAGGCATTGAAAACTGCACACAGCCTGTTCGATGCGTTCGGTCTGGACGGCACCCAGCGGCTCTACCCCGCTCAGCTGTCCGGCGGCATGCGCCAGCGGGCCGCCCTGCTGCGCACGTATCTGTTTTCCCGCAAGGTCGTACTGCTGGATGAGCCGTTCTCAGCTTTGGATGCACTGACCAAGTCCGCCATGCACCGCTGGTATCTGGACGTGATGGACCGTATGCCCGTGTCCACCCTGTTTATCACCCACGACGTGGATGAGGCCATCCTTCTCTCCG
>JAZSAP010000100.1:0-2655 GCA_045601925.1 Lawsonibacter sp. | reverse complement strand
GCAGTGCTGTCCTTAATGGTCAGGTTACCTGCGGTAACATTGAAGAAAGGATAAACCGAGCCGGTGATGTTATAACCATTCAGGTCAATGGTGACATTGACGTTCTTAGCAATGGTCAGGGTGCCGGTCAGGGTCAGGTTGTCGGTCAGCACGTAGCTGCCTGCGGCAATCGCGCCCTCGGTCTTTTCAGGATCCCACTCGGTTGCCGTTGCAAAAACGGGCAGAGCGGTGGCCGGGACGAAGCTGATGAGCATTGCCATGCAGCACAGCCAGGCCGTGAGTTTCTTGAAGGAGTGTTTCATAGAAATACCTTCCTTTCGTAATTTGGGGCGGGCCCCACATATCTTGGTTCATTCGCTGATGAGGGCAAACGACTGCGGCACAACCGCCGTGGAGGCATACCATTCCACCCCCCATCAGGTGATGAAGTTCCAATATACCCAGTATTATACTGCCATTTTATTCATTTTGCAATATCTTTTGAGAGAATTTATCTGATATTTTTCGCCCTTTCCACAGTTTTGCTTCACCTTGCGGTGATTTCCGGCTGCAATCACAATTTATTGTGTCGCCCGCGCAACACTCCACAAATCCCCCCTCATCAGTCGCCCTTACGGCTGACAGCTTCCCCCGGGTGGGGGAAGATTTTTACAGGCGGACGCAGGCCGCCCCTACAACTTTGACCAAGCAAATTGCGCAAATCGGGATGCTTTTCGTCGTTTCCGCAGTTGACACCGGTCAACCACCTTTTTATAATATGGATAATCCCATTATTATATAGTTTAAGGAGGCTTTCCCCATGAGCGACAATCGTATCTTCAACTTCTCCGCCGGCCCCTCCATGCTACCCCTGTCCGTGCTGCAGCGTGCCGGTGCCGAAATCACCAACTTCGGCGGCAGCGGTATGTCCGTGATGGAGATGAGCCACCGATCTAAAGTCTTTCAGGCTATCTTCGACGACACCCAGGCCAAGTTCCGCCGCCTGATGGGCGTGCCCGAGGGGTACAAGGTGCTGTTCCTGCAGACCGGTGCCAGCGGTCAGTTCTCCATGATCCCCCTGAACCTGATGGGCCGCACCGGCAAGGCGGACTACGCCGTGACCGGCAACTTCTCCACCATCGCCGCCAAGGAAGCCAAGAAGTACGGCACCGTCAACATCGCTGCCGACACCAGCGACTGCAACCACACCCGCATCCCCACCCAGGCCGAGCTGAAGCTGGACGCCGACGCCAGCTACTTCTACTACTGTGCCAACAACACCATCTACGGCACCGAGTGGCAGTACGTGCCCGAGACCGGCAATGTGCCCCTGGTGTGCGATATGTCCTCCGACATCATGTCCCGGCCCGTGGACGTGTCCAAGTACGGCATCATCTACGCCGGCGCCCAGAAGAACATGGCCCCCGCCGGTCTGACCGTGGTTATTATTAAGGAGGACTTGGCCGGCAGCGAACTGCCCTACACCCCCCTGATGATGAACTACAAGACCATGATCGACAAAGACTCCATGTACAACACGCCCCCCTGCTGGTGCATTTACATGCTGGGCCTGATGCTGGACTGGGTGGACGAACAGGGCGGCGTGGCCGGTATCGAGAAGATCAAGGCCGCCAAGGCTGCCATGCTGTACGAAACTCTGGACAACTCCCGGCTGTTCACCTGCCCCGCCCAAATCGGCTCCCGCTCCGACATGAACGTGGCCTTCCGCGCCGAGAGCGAGGAGCTGAACGCCAAGTTCATTGCCGAGGCCTCCGCCGCCGGCTTCGCCAACCTGAAGGGTCACCGCAACGTGGGCGGCATGCGCGCTTCTATCTACAACGCCATGCCCACCGAGGGCGTGGAGAAGCTGTGCGAGTTCATCCGCGCGTTTGATAAGAACAACTGATTTTCATCCATCTGTAGGGGTGACCTGCGGTCGCCCGCGGGCGCGCGCAGCGCGCCCCTACATCACAAATTCGAGGTGTTTATTATGTACCGCATCAAAACTCTGAACAAGATCGCCTCCGTCGGCCTGCGCCAGCTGGATGCCAAGCGCTTTGAAGTAGGCGACGAGGTGGCAAACGAGGACGGCATTCTGGTCCGCTCCGCCAAGATGCACGATTACGAGTTCCCCGCCAGCCTGCGGGCCATCGCCCGGGCCGGCGCCGGCACCAACAACATCCCCATCGACCGCTGCACCGAGAACGGCATTGTGGTCTTCAACACCCCCGGCGCCAACGCCAACGCCGTGAAGGAGCTGGTGCTGGCCGCTATGCTGCTGTCCTCCCGCGATATTCTGGGCGGCGCCGAGTGGGTGCAGGAGCAGGCCCACACCCCCAACGTGGACCTGCCCGCCGCCGTGGAGAAGGGCAAGTCCGCTTTCGTGGGTCCCGAGCTGTATCGCAAGACTCTGGGCGTGGTCGGTCTAGGTGCCATCGGCGCACTGGTGGCCAACGACGCGCTGAAGCTGGGCATGGACGTGTACGGCTACGACCCCTATCTGTCCGTGGATGCCGCCCTGCGGCTGGACCGCCACGTGCATGTGGTCAAGGACGTGACCGAGCTGTTCCGTGTCTGTGACTACATCACCCTGCACATCCCCTACCTGCCCTCCACCAAAGACTTCATCAATGCCGAGGCTATCGACAAGATGAAGGGCAACGTGCGTATTCTGAA
>JAZSAP010000099.1:0-23820 GCA_045601925.1 Lawsonibacter sp. | reverse complement strand
GACTGGGCGACGGAGCGGGACCTGTACATCGCCGCCCGCAGCGACGCCTGGCACAACACCCACGTCAACGGCCCGGCCTTTGAACCTCATCAGTTCCTCCGGGATGCCGAGGAACATTTGAAGCAGTCCCCCTGGGCCATCGCCATGGCCTTTGACCGGGGCGATTGGGTGGGCATCGTGCAGATGGATAAGGAGCGGTATGCCGCGGATAACGCGGGTTACGTGCCTTTTTGCTACGTGGACTATCAGCGCCGGGACCAGCATCTGGGAATCCAGCTGATCGGTCAGGCGGTGTCCTACTTCCGGCCCATGGGTCGGGACAAAATTCGTCTGCGCTGCGCCCCCTACAACGAGCACGCCCAGCACTTCTACGCCAAGCACGGATTTGTCAAGGTGGGCGAGGAGCAGGGCGGCAGAGTGCCGCTGGACATTTTGGAAAAGTACATCGGTTACGACCGATAAAGCGGTAGGGCGGGGGAAACCCCGCCATGCCATTTCTTGAGGTGAGTTTGATGAGCTTTGACCGCAGTCTGTTTCTCCCTGTGACAACTGAAGATATGGTAAAACGGGGCTGGGACGGTTACGACTTTCTGCTCATCACCGCCGATGCCTATGTGGATCACCCCTCCTTCGGTGCCGCCGTCATCGGCCGGGTGCTGGAGGCGGAGGGGTATCGGGTGTCCGTCATGGCCCAACCCGACTGGAAGGACCCTGCCGCCTTTACTGCGTTGGGCCGCCCCCGGCTGGGTGTGCTGATTTCCGGCGGAAACATCGACTCCATGGTGGCCCACTACACCGCCGCCAAAAAGCGCCGCAGCGACGATGCCTATTCCCCCGGCCGCAAAGCCGGTCTGCGCCCCGACCACGCCACGGTGGTGTATGCTAACCGCGTGCGCGAGGTGTTTGGCGATATCCCCATCGTCATCGGCGGTTTGGAGGCGTCCCTGCGCCGCTTTGCTCACTACGACTACTGGGAGGACAAGGTGCGCCGCTCCATCCTCTTCGATGCCCAGGCGGATATTTTAAGCTACGGCATGGGCGAGCGGTCCATCCGGGAAATTGCCGCCCGGCTGTCAAGCGGTACGCCGGTCAGCGAAATTACTGATGTGCGGGGCACCTGCGTAGCGGCAAAGCTGCCAACTGTCTGTGCCTATCCCCGGGTGGAGGTGCCATCCTTTGAGGAAGTGTCTGCCGACAAAAAGGCCTATGCCCGGGCCAACATGGTGGAGTATCAGGAGCACGATGCGGTGGTGGGTAAGGCCGTGGTGCAAAAGCACGGCCGGGACTACCTGATCGTCAACCCGCCCGCCGAACCCTTGACTACCAAGGAAATGGACGAGGTGGCGGAACTGCCCTATGTGAAAGAACCCCACCCCATGTACGACGAGATGGGGGGTGTGCCGGCCATTGAAGAGGTGCGCTTCTCCGTCACCCACAACCGCGGGTGCTTCGGCGCGTGCAACTTCTGCTCCCTGGCGTTCCATCAGGGGCGGACCATCTCCTGCCGCAGCCACGAGAGCGTGGTGCGGGAGGTGAAGGCTCTGACGGAACACCCCGGCTTCAAGGGCTATATCCACGATGTGGGAGGTCCGTCGGCCACCTTCCGCCGGCCCTCCTGCCAAAAGCAGCTTAAGTGCGGCATGTGCAAAAACCGGGCCTGCCTTGCCCCGGAACCCTGTCCCAATCTGGATGCCGACCACACCGACTACATGATGCTGCTGCGCAAGCTGCGGGCCATCCCGAAGGTGAAAAAGGTGTTTGTCCGCTCGGGTATCCGGTTTGACTATTTGATGCGCGACCCAAGCGGTGAGTTCTTCACCGACCTGGTCCAGCACCACATCTCCGGCCAGCTGAAGGTGGCGCCGGAGCATTGCGTGGCCCACACCCTGGACTACATGGGCAAGCCCCACATCGAGGTGTACGAGAAGTTCCGGGAGAAGTACCAAAAGCTCAACCGCCGCTACGGTAAGGAGCAGTATTTGGTGCCCTATCTCATTTCCTCCCACCCCGGCTGCACCCTGAACGATGCGGTGGAGCTGGCGGTGTGGCTGAACCGGCAGGGCCACATGCCCGAGCAGGTGCAGGACTTCTATCCCACCCCCGGCACCCTGGCCACCTGTATGTGGTACACGGGGCTGGATCCCCGGACCATGAAACCGGTGTTCGTGCCCAAGACGCCCCACGACAAGGCCCTGCAGCGGGCCCTGATGCAGTGGCGCAAGCCACAAAACCGTAAACTGGTGCTGGAGGCGCTGCATAAGACCAGTCGTGAGGATTTGATCGGCTACGGCAAGCATTGCCTCGTGCGCCCGGACAAGGGCGCGCCTGCCGTGGTAAAGCCGAAAAAGGAAGAACCCCGCGGAAAACAGGGCAAGATTGCTGCGCCTCGCAAACCGTCCACTCCCGGCGGAGCGAAAAAAGCCGGCTGGGCCAAGGCGAAACCCAAAAACACCAAGGGCCGGGGCATCAATAAGAGAAAATAAGAAAAAGCGTGTATCAAAACCAAGGTTTTGATACACGCTTTTTTGTGCCGGGGTCAGTTGCGGGTCATGTCACCGAGTGCATTGCCCATGGAGTCCCCTGCCTGACGGGTATCGCTCGCCGCCTTGTCGGTGGCAGAACGCATGTTGTCCATCAGACTGTCCTTGCCCATACCGCGCACGCGCCCGTTGGGGGCGGCATAGTACTTGGCATCCAGCATCATCTGCTTGCCTTCGTCCATCATGGTGCGGGTACGGCCCTTGGCGCTGTCGGTTACGGACGTGCCGTTACCGGCGGCGTTGTTGGTGCCTGACGACGTGGTGCCGCAGGCGGTCAGGGACAGGATGAGCATGGCACACAGGACAAGAAAGGAACCTGCTCGCTTCATTCTGTTTCCTCCCGGGTCGTTTGCTGGGATGGTTGGTTGTTCCGTCCAAAGCATATTGTGGCCGCGAAAACTTGATTTATGCAGGAAAAAAACCCGGGAAGTGGAACTTTCCGGGTTTTTTGGTAAATTCAGTTTTTTCTGCGCAGCAGGGAGGTGACCAGGAAGAATACCGCCAAAAACAGGGTGATGGACGCACCGGCGGAGGAACCGAGGTAGTAGGAGGTCATCACGCCGGCAATGCCGCACACCACCGCGCCCAGCACGCTGAGCAGATGGTATTGGGCGGTGTTGCGGGCGACATTTCGTGCCGCCGCAGCGGGCAGCACCAGCAGAGAGTTGATGACCAGCAGACCCACCCACGTCATGGACAGGGTGACCACCACGGCGATGAGGGCGGAGAAAACGGTTTCCAGCCAAAATACCTGTACGCCGCGGCTGTGGGCCAGGGCGGGGTGGACGGTGGACAGCATCAGGCGGTTGAAGCCAATCAGCCAAAAGGCCAGCACCGCCAGCAGGATCAGGGCCAGCAGGCCGATTTGGGCGGGGGTGACGGACAAAATGTCGCCGATGAGCAGGCTGTTGAACTTGGTGAAAGAACGCCCGCCAAGGGTGGATAGAAAAATGCCCAGGGCCATGGCGGTGGAGGCAAACACGCCGATGACCGTGTCGCTGGCCAGGGCGGTTTTGCGCCGCACCACGTTGAACAGCACCGAAAAGAACAGGGCAAACAGCACCGCCGCCCAAGTGGGGTCGCCGATGCCGCACAGGGCGCCGATGGCCATACCGGTGAAGGCGGAGTGCCCCAAAGCGTCGGAGAAAAAGGACATCCGGCTGCGCACCACCATGGTGGACAGCAGGCCGAACAGGGGGGAGATGACCAGCACCGCCAGCAAGGCATGCTTCATAAACAGCATCTGTCCCGGCTGGGCCCACTCAAAGGGCAAAACGGAGAGCAAACGATACCAAAACTCCATGATTACTCGCCCTCCTTTTCGGCGTTCAGGTGGAACGAGCGGTAAAATTCGTCGCTGGCCAGCACATCGGCGGCAGGGCCGGTGCACAGCACCTGTCCGTCCAGCAGCACCACCTGATCGGCGTAGCGCTTCAGGGTGGCAAAGTCGTGGGTGGACAGGAAGATGGACAGGTCGTACTGGGTGCGCAGCTCGTCCAGCATGTCCATCAGCTGCCGCTCGCCCTCGGCGTCCACGCCGGACAGCGGCTCGTCCAGCAGCAGGATGTGGGGGACGGGTTCCAATGCCAGGGCCAGCAGCACCCGCTGCAGCTGACCGCCGGACAGGGTACCCATGGGCTTGTCCAGCAGGTCCTGGGCGCGGACCCGGGACAGGCAGACCTCGGCCTTGGCGCGCAGGGCCTTGCCGATGGGCAGCCACACAGGGTAGAGGGAGGTAGCGGCGGTGAAAAAGTCCAGCACCGTCACCGGGTCGCCCCGGTCAAAGGTGGGGGACTGGGGGACGTAACCCACCAGGGGGCGGGTGCTTTTTGACGTGGGGTCGCCCAGCCGGAAGGCGGGGGCGCCGGCGGGGGAGAAGGTGATGGAACCGGTGTAGTCCAACTGGCCCAAAATGGTCCGCAGCAGGGTGGACTTACCCGCGCCGTTGGGGCCGATGAGGGCCACGATCTCGCCACAGTTGAGCTGAAAGGACACATCGGACAGAATCTGCGCGTTGTCCAGACTGACGCTGACATTGTCCAGCTTCAGCCGGCAGGCGTCCGTTCGTCCACTGACAAGGCGTCCGTGTTTGATTTTGCGCATGGTCATTCCACCTCCTTGGGGGAGAATGCACCGATGACGGTGTCGATATTTGCGGTCATGGCCTCGATGTAGGGGGTGATGGGGGAGACATCCTGGGCAGAAGGCTCCCGTCCGTCCATGATCATGGACAGGGGGAATACCGCGCAGCCAGTTTCCCGGCTGATGGCCCGGGCCGTGGCGTCGGAGCCGTTGACCTCGGTGAAAATGGCGGGCAGTTCATGCTGACGGACAAGGTTGGTGATGCGAACGATTTCTTTGGCAGAGGCTTCGCTGCCCGCCTCCTCCTCGATGCTGGCCAGCAGGGGCAGGCCAAAAGCGGCGGCGAAGTAGGCAAAGCCGTCGTGGAAGGTGATGAGGGCGGCGTCGGGGGAAAGGCGCTCCAGCTCGCCCCGGCAGGTCTGCTTGCAGATGGAAAGCCACTGCGCGGCCTGCCGGGCGTTGGAGGTCATGCGGGCAGAAAAATCCTCGCCCGACAGGGGGAGAAGACTGGCGTGTACGTTGTTGATGGCTAAAATCATGTTGTCCGGGTCCATCCAGTAGTGGCCGTCGAAGTGATCGTCGTGATCGTGGTCGTGATGCTCGTGATCGTGGTGGCCCGCAGCGGGCAGCAGGGTGATACCTTCGGAACAGTCGATAAGCACGGCAGAGGAGGATGCCAATGCATCGGCCATAAAATCCTCCATTCCTGCGCCATTCATCACGATGACGTCCGCCCGGGCCAGCTTTTTCATGTCGTTGACCGTGAGGGTGTAGTCGTGCAGACAGCTGACGCTGCCCGTATCCAGCCGGGCGACCACCACATCCTCAAAGCCGTCGGTTACCGCAAGGGCAGCCAGATAGGCGGGGTAGGTGGTGGCGACGATATTCACTTGGGCGTGCAGTTCATCCTGCCCGGCAGGGGCGCAGCCCGCCAACAGCAGCAGACACAGCAGCAAAGCAATGATGCGTTTCATAGGTGCCTCCGCAAGTGGTTATTTAGGGAAGCACCATTATAACATTTTTTGCGGAAAATGTAAATGTGAAAACGTCAATGATGATGGTGATGATGGTGATGGTGGTGATGGCGGACGGGGATGCTGACGGCGGGACACTGAACGGCGGGGCAGGGTTCGCCGGGCAGTTCCAATTCCAATGTTGCGTGTCCGATGTGAAATTCGGCCAGCGCCTGCCGGGCAGCTACTTTGATCTGATGAGGATCGCCGTCGGTCACAAGGTGTACCGTGGCGCAGTTGGTCTGACCGTCAAGCGTCCACAGGTGGATGTGATGGACGTCCAGAACGCCGTCAAGCTGCTCAAGGTGCAGTTTGATTTGCTCGGTATCAACGTCGAGCGGAACTTTTTCCAGCAGCGGGGTGATGGCGCAGTTCAGGTTTTTGATAGCGTTGGCAAAGATGAACACGGCCACGCAGATGGACATGATAGGGTCCAGAAGCGCAAAGTCGGTGAAGTGCATGACCACCGCGCCGCACAGGACCATGACCCAGCCGAGGACATCTTCCAGCATGTGCAGGTTGACCGCCTTTTGGTTGAAGGAATGGCCGCCCCGGGTAAAGAAAGCCGCGCAGGAGTTTACGCATACGCCCACTACGGCGAACAAGATCATGCCGCCGTAGTTCAGCTCAACGGGGTCGAAGATGCGCCGCACGGCGCTGCAGATGACCACCACGGACCCCACCAGCAGGATCAATGTGGTGATGATGCCGCCCAGAACGGAGAAACGGGCGTAGCCGTATGTGTAAAGAAAGTTGGAGGGGCGTTTGCTCTTTTTTTCCAGAAGATAGGAGATGCCGATGCTGGCGGCATCACCCAGATCATGGACGGCGTCGGAGGCGATGGCAATACTGCCGGTCAGAACGCCGCCCACAAATTCAAAAATGGAAAAGCACAGATTCAGAATGAACGCAACTAAAATATTCTGTTCGGTTTTCATGGTGACCTCCTGTTGACGGGGAAATATTTTGTGATACAATATATTAGATAATGAACGGTGTATTCGATAATATTGTATCAGGGGCGCGGAAAATGACAACGGACAATGGGGTTGGAACGTGCGATACGGAACAAACCGGAAAATTTGTATGGAGGAGTCTATGGACAGACGACAGAGAAAGACCCGCCGGGCGATTTTTGATGCGTTTACAGACCTGCTGTCCCGGAAGGAGTTCGGGCAGATCACGGTGGAAGAGATCATTCAGCGGGCCGATGTGGGAAGGGCAACCTTTTACGCCCATTTTGAAACCAAGGATTTCCTGCTCAGGGAGCTGTGTCAGGAGTTGTTCTGCCATATTGTGGATGCCGCCTGCGGGCAGGAGGAGCATCGTCATATCTTTGAATGTGATACGCACGAACCTGTCTTTTTGCATCTGTTTTCCCACCTGCAGAAAAATGACAACAACCTGCTCAAGCTGCTGTCCGGAGAGAATAACGAGCTGTTTCTGCGTTACTTCAAAACCGAGCTGCGCAGGCTGGCTGAACGGCAGCTGCCGCAGTTTCAGGCGCAGAAAGACCCGCGGCTTCCCCGGGACTTTCTGGTGGAACACATTGCGGCAACCTTTATCGAAACGGTGCGCTGGTGGGTGAATGACGGAATGCGTCTGCCGCCGGAAACCGTTGTGGAATACTTTTACCTGGCAGTATGAGTAAAAAGCCACGCTCCCCCCATCCTATGATGGGGGGAGCGTTTCTGCGTCCGGGAAAGGCGGAATGGAGAATTTACGGCTTGTTCATAAATTTATGGCAAAACCCTATTGCATTTTGCGCATAAGTGGGTTAAACTGAATTAGCACTCGATAAGCGAGAGTGCTAATTCAAAAATAGAGTCGAGCGTGAAAAGGAGTGAATGCTCTATGAATTTGAATCAACTGACGCAGCGGTCCCAGCAGGCATTGCAGATGGCACAGACCCTTGCGTCCCGGTACGGCAACCAGCAGCTGGAGCAGGCGCACCTGCTGTTGGCGCTTGTGCAGGATGAGCAGGGGCTTGTCCCCCAGCTTTTGACAGCCATGGGCCTGACTCTGCCCAGCTTCCGTGCTGCGGCCACTGACCGGGTGGAGAAGCTGCCCAAGGTCAGCGGCGGCGGGCGCGAGGCGGACAAGGTCTACATTACCCAGGAGCTGGACCGGGCCCTGAATGCCGCCGAGTCGGCGGCCGGTGCCATGAAGGATGAATATATCTCGGTGGAGCATCTGCTGCTGGGCCTTGTGGACAGCGCGGACAGCACCCTGAAGGAGTTGTTTGCCGCCTACCGCATCACCCGGGAGGGCATCATGCAGGCCCTGGCCGGAGTGCGGGGCAATCAGCGGGTGACCACCGACGACCCGGAGCAGACCTACGATGCCCTGAAAAAGTATGGTACCGATCTTGTGGAGCGGGCCCGGCAGAACAAGCTGGACCCGGTCATCGGGCGGGACGACGAAATTCGCAATGTGATCCGCATCCTGTCCCGCAAGAGCAAGAATAACCCGGTCCTTATCGGTGAGCCAGGCGTGGGTAAGACCGCCATTGCCGAGGGTCTTGCCCAACGCATTGTCAAGGGAGATGTGCCTGTCAGCCTGAAGGAAAAGACGGTGTTCAGCCTTGACATGGGCAGTCTTGTGGCGGGTGCCAAGTACCGCGGCGAGTTTGAAGAGCGGCTGAAGGCCGTCCTGAACGAGGTCAAGCAGTCCGACGGACGTATCATCCTGTTCATTGACGAGCTGCATACCATCGTGGGTGCGGGTAAGACCGAGGGCAGCATGGATGCGGGCAACCTGCTCAAGCCCATGTTGGCCCGGGGCGAGCTGCACTGCATCGGTGCCACCACCCTGGACGAGTACCGCCAGTATATCGAAAAGGACGCGGCGCTGGAACGGCGATTCCAGCCGGTACTGGTCAATGAACCCACGGTGGAGGATGCCATTGCCATTCTGCGTGGCTTGAAGGAGCGTTACGAGGTGTTCCACGGTGTCAAAATTACCGACGGCGCCATCATTGCCGCGGCGACTCTGTCTGCCCGCTATATCACGGACCGTTTTCTGCCTGACAAGGCCATCGATCTGGTGGACGAGGCCTGTGCCATGATCCGCACCGAGATGGACTCCATGCCCACGGAGTTGGACGTGATCTCCCGCCGCATCATCCAACATGAAATTGAGGAGGCGGCGCTGAAAAAGGAGACGGACCAAATTTCCAGAGAGCATCTGGAGGAAATTCGCCGGGAGCTGGCCCAGATGCGGGAGGAATTCAACGCGAAAAAGGCCCAGTGGGACAACGAAAAGAACGCCATCGGCAAGGTGCAGAAGCTGCGTGAGGAGCTGGAGCAGGCCAACGGCGAACTGGAGCGCGCCCAGCGGGAGTACGATCTGGAAAAAGCGGCTCAGCTACAGTACGGACGGATTCCGGAACTGAAAAAGCAGCTGGAGGCGGAGGAAGAACTGGTCAGCCACCACAAGGAAAACACTCTGCTGCGCGACAAGGTCACCGACGATGAGATTGCCCGCATCATCGAGCGCTGGACCGGTATTCCTGTGGCCCGTCTGATGAAGGGTGAGCGGGAGAAGCTGCTGGGTCTGGAGGATATTCTCCACCGTCGTGTGGTGGGTCAGGACGAGGCGGTGCGCCTGGTGTCCGAGGCTATTCTGCGCAGCCGTGCCGGCATTGCCGACCCCAATAAGCCCATAGGTTCTTTCCTGTTCCTCGGCCCTACCGGCGTGGGCAAGACAGAGCTTGCCAAGACTTTGGCACAGGCCATGTTCGACACGGAGAAAAACATGGTTCGCATCGATATGAGCGAGTATATGGAGAAGTTCGCCGTTTCCCGGCTCATCGGCGCTCCTCCCGGCTATGTGGGATATGAGGAAGGCGGCCAGCTGACCGAGGCGGTGCGCCGCCAGCCGTACAGCGTTGTGCTGTTCGACGAGGTGGAAAAGGCCCACCCCGATGTGTTCAACGTGCTGCTGCAGGTGCTGGACGACGGCCGCATCACCGATGGACAGGGCCGCACGGTGGACTTTAAGAACACTATTATCATCCTGACATCCAATCTGGGCAGCCAGTTCCTGCTGGACGGCATTGACGAGGCCGGACAGGTGACGGACGAGGCCCGGGAGCAGATCGATCAGCTGCTCAAGCGGTCCTTCCGTCCGGAGTTCCTGAATCGGCTGGACGAGATCGTATTCTACAAACCGCTGACCCGGGAAAACATCACCCGTATCATTGATCTGCAGCTGGAGGGTCTCAATGCCCGGCTTGCCGACAAGCAGCTGCGGGTGGAGCTGACGGATGCGGCCAAGGCATTCGCTATTGACAGCGCCTACGACCCCCTGTACGGAGCCCGGCCTCTGCGCCGTTTCCTGCAGCATACGGTGGAAACGCTGGTCAGCCGCCGCATCATCGCCGATGAGGTGGCGCCCGGCCAGACTGTGACCGTGGACTGCGTGGACGATGAACTCACAATTCAATAAAAAACGCTCCCTGTCATGTGGCAGGGAGCGCTGCTCGTTTGTATGTTTAGTTGCGCTTGCTGAAAATCTTCTGCAGGATGTCCCAATCCTCGTTGGACACGGAGCCGGACTCCTCCTTGGGAGTGGGCTGCTCGGCAACGGACCCGGCAGTCTCCTCGACAGCCTCGGCAGCGGGCGCCTCGTCAAACAGGGACAGGGGGGAGACGGACAGGTCCTCGCGGGCGGGGGACTCCTGCTCCACCTTGGCCTTGGCCTCGGTATAGGGCTCTGCGGTGAGGGGAGCGGCCTTCTCGTCAAAGCCGGTGGCGATGACGGTCACGCGGATCTCGTCCTCCAGCTCGGGATCAAAGGCAGCGCCGAAGATGATGTTGGCATCGGGGTGAGCGGCCTCCTGCACCAGGTTGGCGGCAGTCTCCACTTCTTCCAGGCCGATGTCCATGGAACCGGTGACGTTGATCAGCACGCCGCGGGCGCCATTGATAGAGGTTTCCAGCAAGGGGCTGGAGATGGCCATACGGGCGGCCTCCTCGGCCTTGGCCTTGCCGGCGGCACGACCCACGCCCATGTGGGCGCGGCCGGCGTTCTCCATGACGGCGGTCACGTCGGCGAAGTCCAGGTTGATGAAGCCGGTGTTCTTGATCAGGTCGGAGATGGACTGGACGGCCTGCTGCAGCACGTCGTCGGCGATCTCGAAGGCGTTGAGCATGGTGATCTTCTGATCGGTGGCCAGCTTCAGCCGCTCGTTGGGGATGATGACCAGAGAGTCTACCTTACCGCGCAGCTCGGCGATGCCCTCTTCCGCGCGGGCCATACGGCGGCCGCCCTCAAACTTGAAGGGCTTGGTCACCACGCCCACGGTCAGCACGCCCATTTCCTTGGCGATGTCGGCCACGATGGGGGCCGCGCCAGTGCCGGTGCCGCCGCCCATACCGGCGGTGATAAAGACCATGTCGGCATCCTCAAGCGCCTTGGCGATCTGTGCACGGTTCTCCTCGGCAGACTTGCGGCCCACGTCGGGGTTGGAACCGGCGCCCTGACCGTTGGTCAGCTTTTCGCCGATCTGGATCTTGAAGGTGGCGCTGGAAACGTTCAGCGCCTGCTTATCCGTGTTAACGGAAATGAAGTCAACATTTTTGATGCCGGACTTGACCATGCGGTTGACGACGTTGCCGCCGCCGCCGCCCACACCGACGACCTTGATGCTGACGACGCTGTCCTGACCGATATCCAATCCAAATGCCATAGCAGCTTCCTCCTAAGTAAAAATCGAAAAACAACCTGTTGGGTCGAAAAAATGGTTACTAACCACATTTAGTATATTGTACCGCTCTTTTGAGGACAGGTCAAGACTGCAAATACATTTTTTATGTACTTTTTTTCACCTTTTTCGTCAATGACATAAAGAATACGACCGAATTCACACGGCGGGTTCGGGTCGCGTTGTTTGGGTATCGGTTATGCGGGGCTGAAAACCACCGTGTAATCCTTCACAGTCAGGTCCAGGCTGCCGTGTTCGTAAGGCTCCAAAGTTTGGATGGCCTTGTCCATGGCGGCCAGCAGATAGGTGAAGTCGCCGTTGACCGGAAGCTTGACGGTGAAGCGGTCATCCAGCTCCATGCGGATGTGGGTTATGCTGCCCAGATCCAAACGAGTGGCCCGGGACAGCATGCCGTTGGTTTCCAATGCCTGCAGCAGCGCCACAAGGCTGTCGGCGCGGGTCTGATAGTCGGGCTTGACGGTCATGGTGGTACCGACCTCGGGTAGGACCGGGTCGATGCCGTCCACCCGCAGGGAATGGGCGGTGTCCGACCAATCCAGCAGCTTGCCGGAGGAACTGATCAGCCAGCCGCCTTCGCCGCTGGTCAGTTGGGCTGCAGCCACGCACTCGTTGACGTTGAAGATCAGCGTGTCGGGCAGGCGGCGGCGGATATTGACCGACTCGATGTAGGGCAGGGTGCGGCGGATACGGGCGGCGGTATCATATTTGTTCAGCCGGAACAGATTGTCGCCGTGGGAAACGCCGGAGGCCTGCTCAATTTGGGCGGCGTCGTAGCGGACGTTGCCCGTGACTTCCACCTGTTCCACCCGGAAAAATACGGTGGCGCCCATGAACAGGGCGGCAGCCAAAGCAATAACGGACAGCACTTTATAGAGGAAGCCGAAGCGTCCTCTTTTTTTATACCGTCTACGTTTTTTTCTGGCTGCGGGCATAGACATTTCTCCTGTCTTTGTCTGTGTCAGGGGAGAAGGGAGATAAGCGTGTTGTAAATGGTGCGCCCTGCATCCGCTGTGGCGGAGGCGGTCAGCGCGCGGGACATTTCGCTGCGCCGGGCGGTGTCATTCAGCAGGTCGCTGAGGGTGCTGTAAAGAGTTTGGGCTGTACAATCCTGCTCCAGCAGGACCACGGCGCCGCCCTGACGCTCCAGCACTCGGGCGTTTTTCTCCTGATGGTTGGCGGTGACGTTGGGGGAGGGGACCAGCACGCTGGGTTTGCCAATAGCGGCAAGCTCCGACACGGTGGAGGCACCGGCCCGGCAAAGAACCACGTCAGCGGCGGCCATAACCAGCGGCATATCGTAGATGTATTCCCGCACCTGCAACTCCGGGGCGGAAATACCCTTGGACTTCAGCGTTTCTGTCATGCGGGCGAAGTCACGGCCCGCGCCGTGGATGTGGTGGAAGGGAAGGCCTTCTTGCTGCTGGCGCTCCAGCAGTTCCACGGTCAGGTCATTCATGACCCTTGCGCCCAGGGACCCCCAGTAAGACAGCAGCAGGGGGCGCTCGTCGGTGATGCCCAGCTGGGCGCGGGCCTCGGCTCGGGTATAGCGGAAAAAGTCGCCGCGGACCGGCGTGCCGGTGACAACCACCTTGTCGGGGCAATCGTAGTGGGAACGGCTCTCTTCAAAGCCCACCATGACGCAGTCCACCACCTTGGACAGGGCCTTGGTGGTCAGGCCGGGGACGGCGTTGGACTCGTGGACGGCGGTGGGGATGCCGCGGCGGGCGGCTTGCTTGACGATGGGGTAGGAGGCGTAGCCGCCGGTGCCCACCACCAGGTCGGGCTTGAATTCGTCCAGAATACGCCGGGCCTGGGCCTTGGAGGTGACCATGTTCTTCAGGGTCACCAGATTGTGGGCGATGTTGGCAGGCTTCAGAGAACGGCGGAAGTTGGTGATGGTGACGGTGCGGATGTCGTACCCCTCTTTGGGGACGAGCCGGGTCTCCATACCGCCGTCAGCGCCCACGAACAGCACCTTGCAGTCGGGATGTTCCTGCTGAAAAATGCGGGCCAGCGCAACGGCGGGGTTGACATGTCCGGCGGTGCCGCCGCAGGTGAAGAGAATGTTCATAGCTTACCTCGTTTCATTTAGTCCTGTTTGGGCGCAGGAATCTGGCGGGATATGCTCAGCAGAATGCCCACTTCCGCCAGCTGGATGATCAGGGCGGTGCCACCGTAGCTGAAGAAGGGCAGGGAGATGCCAGTGTTGGGGATCAGGTTGGTCACCACGCCGATGTTGAGGAATACCTGCACGGCGAACAGAGTGGTGATACCCACGGCGGTCAGGGCACCGAAGCGGTCCCGGGCGTGCAGGGCGATCCAGTAGCCGCGCAGGATGAACATCATAAAAAGACCTAGAATCAAAATGCCGCCGACAAAACCGAGCTCCTCCACGGCGATAGAGAAGATAAAGTCGTTTTCCGGCTCGGGCAGGAACAGGTATTTCTGCACACTCTTGCCTAGACCGCGGCCCAGCAGACCGCCGGAGCCGATGGAGTACAGGGACTGAATGGTCTGATAGCCTTTGCCCAGAGCGTCGCTCCAGGGGTCCAGCCAAAGCATGATGCGGGAGGTCATGTAGGGTGTGAATTTGATTACCACGGCCAGGGCGGAACCCACGAGGGCGATGCCGGATACGAACCAGCCCCAGTGGATGCCGGAGGCAAACAGAACGGCCGCGCCGCCCACGAAGACAAGGATGGTGCCGGACAGATGAGGCTCTTTCAGCAGCAGCAGGGCAATTCCGCCCAAAATGCCGATGTAGGGCAACAACTCCATAAGGCCCACTTTTTCCATGAAGTTCAAAGTGCGACCCAAACGGGTGCGCTTGGTCCATTTGGTGGGTTTGCGCTTGTCACGCACGCACAGGCGGCTTGCAAAAAACAGGATGACGGCCACTTTGACGATCTCGGAGGGCTGGAAGGTGGGGCCGGCCACTAGAAGGATATGCAGCCAGCGCTGGGCACCCTTGTTGGCCACACCCAGCGGGGTCAAAACCAGCACCAGCAGAATAACGGAAAAACCCAGCAGAATGGGGGACAGGCCCCGCAGATACTGATAATTAAATCGCGAAACAAGGTACAGCACGGCCACACCCAGCAGGGCGAAGCGGCCCTGTGCGAATGCGTAGGCCAAAGGTGAGTCGGTCTTGGGGTCGTAGTAGGCGGTGGCGTAGGAGGCGGACATGACCATAATAAGACCTACGCCAAGCAGCAGCATGGCCAGCATCAGCAGGGGCAGATCCATCGGTCCCCGGGCCAGCTGTTCTTCTACGGTCAGGTCGCGCTTTGCTTTTCGGGCCACGGGACCGCCTCCTTTCTAAAAAATCAAAAACGTTGTTACAGGACCATGCGATCCATCACACCCAGGAATGCCAGCGCGCACAGGGCGGCGGTCAGCAGGGAGAAGACGAAAAACAGCTTGACTTCGCTCCAGCCGCCCATTTCAAGGTGGTGGTGCAGGGGAGCCATGCGGAAGATACGCTTGCCATGGGTCAGCTTGAAGTAGGCCACCTGAATGATGTCGGACAGGACCTCGGCCACGTAGATCAGGCCGATGATGGGGATGACCAGGGGGATGTTCAGCGCGAAGGCCATGCCGCACACCACACCGCCCAGGAACAGGGAGCCGGTGTCACCCATGAAGACCTTGGCGGGGTGGAAGTTGTAGACCAGGAAGGCGGCCAGACCGCCGGCCAGGGCAGCAGCAAACACGCCCAGGTGGGCGTATTTATACCACACGGCCACGGCGATGTAAAACACGGACACAGGCAGGGTCACGCCGGCGGCAAGACCGTCCACGCCGTCGGTGATGTTCACGGCGTTGACCGTGCCCACCATGACGAAGGCGGCGAAAATCATGTACACGGGCCAGGACAAAGCCAGCTCAACGTTGAGGAAGGGGATATAGAGGTTGGGGGTCAGGAACCCGCTTCTGCGCAGCAGCAGGACAAACACGATGGAGGCGGCCAGCTGCAACAGGAACTTTTGAGGCGCGGTCAGACCGGTGTTTCTGTGGTGTTTGACCTTTTCATAGTCGTCGATAAAGCCGATGATGCCGAACGCCAGGGCGAAAGCCAGCACCAGCAGATGGGTAAATTCGCCTTTCATCATATAGGGCCAGCCGGCAATTACGGTGGTCACAGCAATTGCGCCGATGAACATCAAGCCGCCCATGGTGGGAGTACCCTGTTTGGACATGTGCCAGGTGGGGCCGATCTCCTTGATAGACTGGCCGGCTTTCAGCCGGCGCAGGGCCGGGATCAGGAAATGGCCCAAAGCCAAGGCGACGAAGAAGGATAGGAAAAGGCTGATGATGATAGACATGATAAAACCTCCGTCGGGTGCATTTTCTTCTGTTTCAGCGCTGACGCCTGCGGCGCAGGGCACAGTTGTGGGCGCAGGCGCGGATAAAAGCCCGCTCCTCCGCACCACCGTCGGTGCCGGTCAAAACCAGTACGTCGCCGGGACCGGCCCGGTCCAACCCGCGCACGATGGCCTGACGCCGGTCTGCGCGGGCGCTGCTGAAGGGGAGGACACGGTCGGCCAGCTGACCGGCCAATTCCTCCATCGGGCTGCTGCCGCCGCTGTCCAAAAGGCAGACAAGCTGTCTTGCGGTAAAGCTGCGGGCGGTGGTCAGCACCCGTTCCAACCGGCGCAGGTCGTCGGCCCGGTCCAGCAGAACCGTGTAGGCTGCGGGGATGGAGAGGACCTCCATACAGCCGGCAGGTCCGTGGGCTACCCGCAGCAGGCGGGCCATCTGCCCCAAATCCAGACCAAGACACAGGCCGCAGGACAGGGCGCACAGGGCATGGTAGACCGCAAAACCGCCGCAGATAGGCAGGTGGATGCGGCGGATCTGTCCGGTTGCCACGGCTTCGAACTCCGTGTGGCCGGGGAACAGCCGCAGATTGCGGGCGGTCAGGTCTGCGCAGCCCTTATTTTCCGAGTAGGTGAAGGTGTGCTTCGGTATGATACTAACATAACCCTCCCGACCGGTTTCGTCAAGGTCAAATACTGCCATGTCGGTTCGGGCCAACAGGCTGCCAAGACCGTCCCAGGTCATGGCCGGACCTACAGGTGCGGCCACGCTGATGCGCAGCCCTTCGCACACCCGGCGGGAAAGGGCCGGACGGTCCAGCAGGACGATGGCGTGGGTGCAGTTCTGTCCGGCCAACTGGTGCAGCCGGGCGGACAGGGCGGCGGGGGAAGACATGGCCGCACTCTCCGGGACGATCAGCCCGGGGCGAATACCCGGGATGCCCTCCAGCGCGGTGCGCAGAAGGCACATGGTCTGCCGGGCATCTGTTTGGCCAATGATGGCAACAAGGGTCATGGCGGCACAGGGATCGTGCAGCATGAAGTCGGTCACCCCTTAAAGGGCGGTTTCATTCTCTCTGTGCGCGCGAAAGGGCGCGGGATTATTCCAGGGGGGAGTAGCCGTCGGAAACGCTGGTGTCCATGAAACGCACGGGGATGACGGTGCCGCGGTCCACGACCTCGCCGGCGCCGATGCTCTGGTCCACGGCCTTGGTCACCGCGCTGTAATAGGATACGCCCGAGGCCCGCATATAAAGGCCCAGGTCGTTCAGGCGTTTCTTTGCCTGGTCATAGGTCAGACCGCGCAGATTGGGTACGTTGACCTGCTGGGTGGGGGCCTGCTGGCCCATGTACAGAATGACCGTGCTGTTGCCGGGGATGGTGGCACCTGCGGCGGGGATCTGGTCGGTGACCGCCGTGCCGTCACCAACGGTGCGGCAAGTGAGATTTTTGCGCTTGAGGGCGGCCTGGGCCGTGGTCAGATCGTAACCCGTCAGCTTGGGGACGGACACGTCGGCGGCGACAGCCTCGGCCTGGGTATACTGGCGCTCCACGCCCAGATAGTCCAAAATCTCGGCAATCAGCTGACCGGCCATGGGGGCGGCCATCTGACCGCCGCTGATGTAGTAGCCGGTGGAGCCGTACTTGCTGCCGGGGGAGGCGTGCTTGGGGGTGTCGAAGTACAAAAGCACGATAACCTGAGGGTCTTCGGCGGGGGCGAAGCCGACGAAGGAGACGATTTCCTCGTCCTGGGTGCCAACCTCACCTTCGGCGGTACCGGTCTTGCCGCCGATGCGATAGCCGGCCACGTAGGCGTTGCGGCCTGTGCCCTCGCTGACCACGCTCTCCAGAATTTCGGCGGCGTGGCGGCTGGTGCTTTCACTGACCACCTGGCGGATGACGACGGGTTCGTTCTGCTTGATGATATTGCCCTCGGAATCGCTGATGGATTTCAGCACGTAGGGCTGCATCAGATAGCCACCGTTTACGGTGGCGGAGAAGGCGGACAGCAGCTGCAGAGGGCTGACGGTAAAGCGCTGGCCGAAGGAGGCGGTGGCAAGGGACTGATAACCCTCGGGACTGACAAAATAGTCACGGTCCCACACAAGGCCGGTGGCCTCGCCGGGCAGGTCGATGCCGGTGGCGTCTTTCAGGCCGAAAGACTCAAAGTAGTCGTAGAACGTCTCGGCACCAAGACGTTGGCCGATCATCATAAACGCGGGGTTGCAGGAATTTTGCACGGCTTCGGCCAGGGTCTGGTCGCCGTGGCCCTGACGGTCGGAGCAGTGGATGGTACGCCCGGCGACCACATAGTAGCCGGGGCAGTAGAAGTGATCGCTGTCAGAGATCACGCCGGCTTCCAGCGCCGCGGCAAGGACCACGGACTTGAAGGTAGAGCCGGGCTCGTAGGTGTCGTTGAGGACCTTGTTGCGCCACTGATGGTTGAGGGCGTCGGAAATGGCGGCGGAGGACGCCTTGCTGCGCAGCGCTTCGTCGCTTAAAGGTTTGCCGTCCTCATCGGTGAGGTTCTGGGACTTGTATTGCTGGTAGTACTGGTCCTTTTTGGCGGCGGCCTGTTGGTTCAGGGCTTCTTCATACACCGTGCCGTAGGCGTTCAGGTCGTAGGTGGGGGAGCTTGCCATGGCCAGCACCGCACAGGTTTTGGGGTTCATGACGATGCAGATGCCGCCGTTTTGCACGTCGTACTTTTTGATGCCCGCGGCTAGGGTCTGCTCGGCCATGCGCTGGATGGTGCTGTCAATGGTCAGGGTAATGCTGCTGCCGTCCTGGGCGTCCACGTAGTTGGAGTAGCTGTTGTAGATCTCGGTGCCGGCACCGGTTTGGCTGGTGACCACGCGGCCGGAGCGGCCCTCCAGCAGCTGCTCATAGGCGGCCTCCACACCGTAGGCACCTCCATTCTCGTTGACGAAGCCGACCACGTGGGCGGCCACGGTGGACATGGGGTAGTAACGCTTGGTGGTGGGGGTCATGATGAGGGAATAGCCCAGATTATTGTCGGCGATGAAGGCCTGCAGCCGCTCGGCCTGCTCACCCTCGATATTCTTCTTCAGCACTTCGTACTGGGAGTTGGTCTTGTTTATGCGGCGCACGACGTCATCCCGGTCAAGGTCCAAAACGGTGCAGACTTCGTCACAGATGAGGTCGCGGCGGGCCTGAATAGCGGCCTGATAGGCGGCTTGGTCAATGGTGCCGTCTTCCAACTTGAACTGGCGCTGGTTGATGCTGTTGATCAGGTCCAGCGGGGAGAGGATCAGGTTGTACACCGTGGCGGACATGGCCATCACGTTGCCGCTGCTGTCCCGGATATAGCCGCGGTTGGACTTTACCTCCACGTCCCGGGTGGACTGCTGCAGCTGGAGCAGCTGGTACTCCTCGTGCTTGGTGATGGATATGTTCCACAGCTTCCAGCCAAGGAGGGTGAACGTGAGCACACCGAACAGGCTCATGAGAATGGCGGTGCGCCGGAAGATCAGCTGTTTGGAGGCGCGTTCCTGCTGCTGATTGCGCCGGGGTCTGTTTTCTGCCATGGAAGCAATCCTCCTTTATCTATCGTCAAAAGGGCGCAAGAACCATGCTCTTGCGCCCTCTCGTTTTCTTGTCGCTTATAAGTCTGTTTTACTGTATGTATTCCGTCAGCGGAAATATTCAACTACGCTGGAGAAAATATTGCCTGCGCCCTTGGCGGCACCGGCGGTGCCGGGGACGGCATTGTCGTGGAAGAGTACCACGCTGTCCGGGCGGGACATGTCGATGTAGGTGATCTGATCGGCGGTGGGACGGACCATGGTGCCGCCCACAGCGGCCTGCAGGCGCTGCAGGTCGAACTCCCGCTCATACTGGGCGGACAAGGTGGCCTGCTCGGTGTGCAGGTCAGCCAGCTGGTTGCGCAGGGAAACCACGTTGTCGGAGGCGATGTGCAGCTGCAGGGTGCTCAACAGCAGTAGCACTGCGAACACGCCCACGGCCAAAAAACCGACCACGGCGAAAGGTGCCACATGACCGGCCTCGCGCACGGCCACCTGAGGACGGGCGACGGCCTGACGACGGGGCGAACGCTTGGGAACGCTGTAGGTGTCGTCCTGTCTGCGGGGCGTACGGACCACGTTGCCGGTGTAGGCGGGGGCGTAGGCTGCGCTGCCGTTGACGCGATATGCGGTTGTTCTCTGTCGCTCTGCCATGGCGGGTTCCTCCCAATTGATCTGTCTTATCTCGTCTTTTCCGCCACACGCAGCTTGGCACTGCGGGAGCGGGGATTTTCTGTCAGCTCCTGCTCGCTGGGCAGGATGGGCTTTCTGTTGACCAGTTTCAGGTCGGGGGTCTTGCCGCATACGCAAACGGGGAAATCGGGGGGGCAGGTGCAGCCCTTTGCAAACTCGGCCATGCCGGTTTTGACGATGCGGTCTTCCAGGGAGTGGAAGGTGATCACGGCCAGCCTGCCGCCGGGGTTCAGCCGGGGGACTGCGGCACGGATCATGCGGTCCACGGCGGTCAGCTCGTCATTGACGGCGATGCGGATGGCCTGAAAGCTGCGCTTGGCGGGGTGCTGCTTTTCTTTCAGCGCCTTGCCGGGCATTGCACCTTTAATAATATCAACCAATTCTAATGTGGTTTGAATGGGCTTGTCCTGCCGATACCGCTCGATAGCGGCGGCGATGAGGCCGGCGTAGCGCTCCTCACCGTACTGCAGCAGGATGCGCCGCAGCTCGTCCCGGGACCAGGTGTTGACCACGGCGGCGGCGGTCAGCCCTTCGGACTGGTCCATGCGCATATCCAGCGGGGCGTCGGCCATGTAGGAAAAACCACGGCTGCTGTCGTCCAGCTGGGGGGAGGACACGCCCAAATCAAAGAGCATGCCGTCCACGCGGTCAATTCCAACGCCGTCCAAAATGGCGTCGATCTCGGCGAAGTTGCTGTGCACCAGGCGGACCCGCTCCATCCAGGGGGCCAGTCGCGTTTGTGCGGCGTCCAGAGCGGCCTGATCGCGGTCCACGCAGATCAGGGTGCCGGTAGTCAGTCGCTGTGCGATCTGGCTGGAATGACCGGCGCGGCCCAGGGTGCCGTCCAGATAAATGCCATCGGGCCGGATGTTCAGGCCGTCCAGACATTCATGCAGCAGAACCGAATAGTGAGTAAATTCCATAGATTACAGACGCAGCTTGCGGCTGAGGGACTTCATGCGCTCCGGCGTGGCGCTGGCAACCAGCTTCTCGTTCCAGCGCTCGGCATCCCAAATGCGGGCGGCGCCGTTGGCACCCACGATGACCACGTCCTTTTCCAGCTTGGCGTATTCACGCAGCAGGGGAGGGATCACGATGCGGTTTTGGCTGTCCACCGTGCAGCGGTAGGTCTGGGCGAAGAAGACTTCCATCGCCTCGATATCCTCTTCCTCTTCCAGATCTTCCGCCCGGCGGCACAGGGCCTCCCAGGAAGCCTGGGGGTAGATGGTCAAGCACTGGTCCGCACCCATGGACAGGTGGAAGCAGTCGCCAAGTTCTTCTTTCAAGCGGGCCGGGATGAACAGGCGGCCCTTTCCGTCGATGGAATGTTCAAATGTTCCGGTCACGCTGTCCACCTCCTCCACTTTGGTGAAAAATCGGGGGAAAATACTCCACTTTCCTCCACGCACAATTAGTATAAGAGGTTTACCGTAAAAATGCAAGAGTTTTTTATGCATTTTTTAGAATTTTTTTGAAGAAAAAAACCGTGGATTTCCTTCGAAATCCACGGTTTTGGTAACTAAAACAAATGTTCGATGCCTTGGAACGGCGCTGAATTTGACGACAGAAACAAGATACTGTCTTGACACGAAAATTCGACACAATATATTGTGCTTTACCGAGATTTTTCCCGTTCCAACAATTGTCGAACGATTTCGCCTACAAGGGCGGGCGGGGCCTTGCCGCCGAGGGTGCGCATGGCCTGGCCCATGAGAAATCCGGAGGCTTTTTCCTTGCCGGACAGCCAATCTTCCACCGATTTGCGGTTTTGAGCAAGGGTTTCCTTCACCACAGCGGTCAACTGCTCCACGTCCACGGTCTGCTCCAGGTGGTGGGTGCGGACGTATTCAGCCGGGTCACCGCCGGTGAAAACGGCGTCGAAGACCTCCACTGCAGTGTTGCGGTTGATGGTTCCGCGTTCTACCAGACGAATAAGATCCGCCAAAGCCTGTGCAGTCATGGGCATTTCCTCCACCTCGATGCCATCGGCGCTCAAACGCCGAAGCACCTGACCCATGATCCAGTTGGCGGTCTGCTTGGGCGGCGCACCGAGGGCCACGACCTGCTCAAAGAACTCTGCCAACGCCTTGCGGGAAGTGAGGGTGGCGCAGTCGTACTCGCCCAACTGCCAGTCCCGGGCATAGCGGGCGCACTTTTCGTGGGCCAGCTCCGGCTGTTCCGCGCGCAGGCGGTTCAGCCGCTCGTCACTTACGGCCAGCGGGGGCAGGTCCGGGTCAGGGAAGTAGCGGTAGTCGCCCACCTGCTCCTTGTCCCGCATGGGGACGGTGCGCCGGGCATCTTCGTCCCAGCGGCAGGTTTGACAGCGCACCTGCCCGCCGGACTCCAAAATGGCGATCTGCCGGTGTGCTTCATACTCGCAGGCAAGGCGGACAGCACGCAGAGAACCGAGGTTTTTCAGCTCTGTACGCACACCCAACTGGCTGCTGCCCGCCGGGCGGACGGACAGGTTGATGTCACAGCGCAAAGAACCCTCCTCCATGCGGCAGTCGGACACGCCCAAGTATTGCAGGATGGAGCGCAGCTGTTCCAAATAGGCCACGGCCTCGTCACCGCTTGCAAGGTCCGGGGCGGTGACGATTTCGATGAGGGGGACGCCGCAGCGGTTGTAGTCGATGGCGGTGCGGTCGTCATGGTGGTGCAGCTTGCCCGCATCTTCTTCCAAATGCATTTCGCTGATGCGCACCCGCTTGCCAACCGGCAGGCCTAGATGCCCGTTTCGGGCCAGGGGGGCGTACAGCTGGCTGATTTGATAGGCCTTGGGCAGGTCGGGGTAGAAGTAGTTCTTGCGGTCAAACCGGCTGATGGGAGTGACGGTGCAGTTCAGAGCAAGCGCCGCTTTGGCAGCCAGCTCCACGGCCCGCTCATTCAGCGCGGGCAAGGTGCCGGGCAGACCGAGGCACACCGGGCAGCACAGGGTGTTGGGCGGGGCGCCGAAGGCGGTGGAGCAGCCGCAGAAGATTTTACTGCGGGTGGCAAGCTCCACGTGGGTCTCTAATCCGATGACAACTTCCCAGTTCATGGCGCGTCACCTCCCAAGCCGAAGATGGGGGGATGGCGGCGGTGGAAATCTGTCTCCTGCTGGAAGGCGAAGGCAGCGTTCAGCACCAAACCATCGCCCATACGGGGGCCAAGAAGCTGGGCGCCGATGGGCAGCCCTTCCTTGCGCATGCCGCAGGGCATGGAAAGGGCGGGCAGACCCGCCAAATTGGCGCAGGCCACGTAGCGGTCCTCCTGATACAGGGCGACGGGATTGTTGGCCTCCTGCCCCAGCCGGGGCGGTGGGCCGGGGAGGACTGGGGTCAGCAGCAGGTCGTGGCTCTGCCACAGGGCGCGGAAGGTGTCCTCCACCTGGTGGCGGACGGCCACGGCTTTTTTATAGTAAGCTTCGTAGTTTTCGCCGTTGAGCAGATGAGTGCCCAGCAGGATGCGCCGCTGAACCTCCCGGCCGAAACCCAGAGAGCGGCTGTGGACGAACTGCTGTTGGATGGTTTGCGCTCCGTTGCCCCGGCAGCCAAAGCGCACGCCGTCGTACCGGGCCAGGTTGGAGCTTGCCTGAGCACAGGCCAGGGGGTAGTAGGCGTGGACGGCGTGTTCAAGGCCGGGGGCGTGGCACGGCTCCACGCTGGCACCCCGCTGGCGCAGAACGTCGGCACAGGAGAGGATGGCCCGGCGGGTGGGTTCGTCTACTCGCTGGTCAAAATACACCTCGGGGATGCCAATGCGAACCCCACGCAGGTCGCCGGTCAGTTGGTTGGTCAGGGGCAAATAAGGGCCGGGCAGGCTGGTGCTGTCCCGCTCGTCATGGCCACGGATAATGTCCAGCACGGCGGCGCAGTCTGCCGCGTCCCGGGCGATGGGGCCGATCTGGTCAAAGGAGGA
>JAZSAP010000098.1:0-6963 GCA_045601925.1 Lawsonibacter sp. | reverse complement strand
TGCAATTGATTTTTTCCTCCGCTGTGCTATGATAAACATACGATCGCAAAGGAGGTATCCTTATGGAACGAATTTATCGCAGTGTGGAGCAGCTCATCGGCAACACTCCCCTGCTGGAACTGGCCCGCTACGGCGCGGCCCACGAGGTCAAGGCCACCCTGCTGGCCAAGCTGGAGTTTCTCAATCCCGGCGGCAGCGCCAAGGACCGGGTGGGCGTGGCCATGCTCAACGATGCCGAACAGCGGGGACTTCTTGCCCCCGGCAGCATTGTCATCGAGCCCACCTCCGGAAACACCGGCATTGGCCTTGCCTGTGTGGCCGCCGCCCGGGGCTATCGGGTCATTCTGACCATGCCCGACACCATGAGTGCCGAGCGGCGCACCATGCTGCAGGCCTACGGCGCCGAGCTGGTGCTGACCCCCGGTGATTTGGGTATGCAGGGCGCCATCGACAAGGCCAACGAGCTTGCCGCCGCCAACCCCGGCAGCTTTATCGCCGGTCAGTTCACCAACCCCGCTAATCCCGCGGCGCACTACGCCACCACCGGTCCGGAGCTGTGGCGGGACACCGACGGCAAGCTGGACGTGTTTGTGGCCGGCGTGGGTACCGGCGGGACTCTGACCGGAACGGGCCGCTATCTGAAAGAGCAAAACCCCAACATAGAAATCGTGGCGGTGGAGCCTGCCGGCTCTCCCCTGCTGTCTGGCGGTCAGGCAGGCCCCCACGGCCTGCAGGGCATGGGCGCCAACTTCGTCCCCGAGATTTTGGACACCGACCTCTACGACAAAGTCATCACCGTCACCGAGGAACAGGCCTATCAGACCGGCCGTGACCTGGCCCGGCAGGAGGGCGTGCTGTGCGGCATCTCCTCCGGCGCGGTGCTGTATGCCGCCACCGAACTTGCCAAGCGCCCCGAATACGCCGGCAAGACCATCGCCGTGGTGCTGCCCGACTCCGGCGACCGCTATTTCTCCACCCCCATGTTTCAGCTGTAATGTTCCGTATAGAAAACGGTCAAGGCCCATGGCCTTGACCGTTTTTTTATGCATTTACCTGCAGCTTTTTCACAAGGGATTCGTCCGGGGTGACCATGGCGGTCTCGTAGGTGGTGTAGACCACCATACCCGGTCGGGCGCCAGCAGGTTTTTTGACAAATTTCACCGGGGTATAGTCCACGGGGACTTTATCTCCCTCCCGCCCCTGGGAGAACCAGGCCGCCAAACAGGCGGCTTCGTTCAGGCTCTGCAGATCGGGGTCCCGCCCCTCGGTCCACAGGATAACGTGAGAACCGTGAATTTTCTGGGTATGCAGCCAAATATCCCCTTTGGATGCCATTTTTGTGGTCAGCAGGTCGTTTTGGGTGTTGTTCTTGCCCACGGAAATGCGCATACCGGTGGAGGAACGGAATTCCATGGGTTTGCCCGCCACCCGCTTTTCCCGGCCCTTGGCCTTGGCGGCCCGGCGCAGATAGCCGGTGTCCACCAGTTCCTGCCGAATCTCCTGCAGATCGCGCTCACCTTGAGCCAAAGTCACACTCTCCAGCACGCTGTTGAGGTAGTCCAGTTCCCGCCGACCTTTCTCGATCTGCACGGTCAGCACCTGCTCGGCGGTTTTGGCCTTGTTATAGTCCTTATAGTACTTGGCCGCATTCTGCTGGGGGGTGAGCAGCCGGTCAAGCTGGATGTCGATCATCCCGCCCTCCGGGTCATAGAAATTCAGGGCGGTCAATCGGGCCATGCCACGGCTCATGGTGTGGAGATTGGAGGTGATGATGTCCCCCTTCTGCCGCATCAGTTCCCGGTCGGCGGCGGCCTCCAGTTCCTGCTGCTGCAGTCCCAACTTGCGGGCCGTTCGGTCCCGGGCGTTGGTCACGGTCCGGATCATATCCTGCCCCTGCTGGCGCACACGCTCCTGGGTTTCACGGGTTGTATAGAATTCGTCCAACAGCGCGCAGAAGCTTTCCTCCTGTCGGAGCGTCACCAATTCTCCGTACTGACCGATGGGCATGAAGCTAAAGTCCCAGGGTCTGTTTTCCTTATATAGAACAATCGGTGTAAAGTCGTTCTCCTTTGCACACTTTCGTAGGATTTCGACCACATTCGCCACCGCTTCCGGGGTCACTTCGTGCATCCGAACGTCGGTGCTGCCCCCGGCTGCAAAGGCCAGTTCCCGGCAAATCAGCGGCGACAGACCACCGAAGGTGTCCAGCAGCCAGCGCTCCACCTTTGCCTCCTCCGGGGCGTCGGCAACGGCCTGCACCAGCTCCTCTGCAGAAAGGGCGAAGGGATCCAGCTTGGCCTGCTGGGGCGGCAGACGATAGAACATTCCGGGCAGGATCTGCCGCTTCTCCGCAAGGTCGCTGTCCACCCGACGCAAGCTGTCTGTGATGCGCCCCTCGCCATCCAGCAAAATCAAATTGGCCCGGCGTCCCATGGCCTCCAGCACCAGCTTGCGCTCCACCCGGTCGCCCAGCTCATCGGTACATTCTAGCACAAAAATCAGCACGCGCTCCAGGGGCGGCTGCTCCACGCGCAGGATGCGCGCGCCGGTCAGGTGCTTGCGCAGCAGCATGCAGAACATAGGCGGCTTGTCCGGGTTTTCCCGGGAAATAGCAGTCAGCTGCGCCCGGGGGTGGGACGGGTTGGCCGACAGCAGCAGCTTGCAGTTGCCCTCGGCCCCACGCACGGCCATTACGATCTCGTCCCGGCCCGGCTGGTGGATTTTATCCACCCGGCCGCCGCAAATTGCGCCGCGAACCTCCTCCGCCACAGCGGTCAGGCAAATTGCGTCAAGAGGCATGGTCATCCCCCTCCATCATCAGGCCGAACAGCTCGTTGAGCCGGTCGTGCCGACCCTGCAGCCACAGCCAGCCGAACAGGGACTCCAGCGCGGTGGCGGTCTGATACTGTCCGCGGCTGGCCGCCTTGGGGATGCTGTGGGGTGCAGCGTTGCGGCCGCGGCGAAATACGTCGGACTCTTCCTCACTCAACGCGGGCAAAATCCGCTCCGCCATAGCGGCCTGGGCCGGGGCGCTGACGTAGCTGACGGTGGCCTTATGCAGGTCCTTGGGCCGGGCCTTGCCGTGGACGGCAAGCCAGCCACGCACCATCAACTCAAATACCGCGTCCCCCAAATGGGCAAGACCCAGCGAGGATGTGGCAAGCAACTCGTCCCGGGACATATTCAAATGGAGATAGTCGGTCATAGTTCCGCCCTCCGTTTCATTTCTCTTGCCTATCTTACCACAACCGCCTGTCCTGTACAACCTTTAATCTTTTATCCGAGGTCGTCCACAGCTGTCAAAGGAAAACACGGCACACAGCCGGCCCTCCACCTGCTCCACCCGGGCGAAGCAAAAGGCCGGAGCAAGGCAAAAGGGGCGCGCGCTGTCAAAGGGCAGGGCCAGGCGAAAGCCGTCCCCCTCCCCCTGCACCAATGCAGACAACCCCCGGGCCGCCTGACGCAGCACCGGGTCGGTCATGCGGCGTTCTGCCGCCTCACGCACCCAGCCGCCGCGATTGAACGGAAAGACTAGCACGCTTCGCCCCCCTTTGACAGGCCAGCAGCCCGCCCGGACAAGGCTGTCTCGGCTCACCCGTCGGCACATACGCAGGGCGTCCCCCTCCGGGGCAAGGGTACCAAGCAGAATCTTACCCCCTGCCCCGGTCAGCCACACTTTATAAATGCCCTGGCCGTCGTTCGGGCGGGTCACCTCACAGCGTACAAACCCGCCGTCCTGCTCGATGCTCAACTGACCGCCGCCGTCCAAAGAAAAGGTTTCCATCATACTTCACCTCTTCTGATATAGTATGTGCGGGTTTACAGGTATAGAAAAAGAGTGCCTTTTGAAAAGGCACTCTTTTTTATTTTTCTTTTTCAGGGCAGCAGTTCGGCGGACACATCCACCGGCTCGGCATCGGCCCAAAGGCGCTCCAGGTCGTAGAACTTTCGGGCCTCGTCGGTGAAGACGTGGACGATCACCGTGGAGAAGTCCAGCAGCACCCAGGTGCCGTCCCGGTGGCCCTCCACGTGGTGGGCCGGCTCGCCGGCCTCGTCCATGGCCTTCTCGCAGGCCTCGGACAGGGCCTTGATCTGGGTGTTGGAAGTGCCGGAGCAAATTACAAAGTAATCGGCCAGGGTGGTCAGATCGCCGGTGCGCAGCACCTTGATATCAATACCTTTTTTGCTGTCCAGGGCCTTGGCCAGCGTGATTGCGCTTTCATAGGCAGTCATCATAGTTCATTCTCTCCTTGTTCAACGGGTGTTATGTCTTCCGGCTCCGGTTCGGGCGCGGGTTCTGGAACCGGTTCCGGTTGCGGTTCGGGTTCGGGAGTCGGTTCAGGTTCCGGAGTGGGTTCCGGTTGAGGAGCCGGTTCCGGGGTTGGTTCCGGTTCCGGTTCCGGTTCAGGCTCCGGTTCAGGCTCCGGCTCGGGTTCGGGTTTTGGTTCCGGCTTCGGTTCCTCCTTGGGGGGCGTTCCGCCGCCCTTACCAAGGGACTCGTCGGCAAAGACGCCGCTGGTCAGGTACAGACCGCTACTGCCGCGCTGGATGACCTCCAGATCGTCCGGGGTGATGTCGTCCTCATAGGGGTTAATGCCGGCATTGATAATAGCCAGCATCTCGTCCACCACAGGCAGGACGTAAGCCGTTCCACGGGAGTAATTGGTGTAGGGCATGGTCTGGAAACTCACGTCCTCTCCCATGTCGATGCCCATGGCCTTCTGCGCCAGCCACACCAAATTGCCCACGGACAGGTCCGTTTCCACATTCTTGGTAAAAATTTCGGCAAAGGCGCCGAAGTTCATCAGATGCTTGGCCTGCAGACACTCTTTCATGACGGCGGTCAAAAAGGCCTGCTGGACCTCCATGCGGCCGGCGTCACCGATTTGGAAGCTGCCGTATTTGCCGTTGTTCTTGCGCCAGCGGATGACCTCCATGGCGTCCTCACCGGTCAGACGGCGCAGCCCCTTGTCCTGATGGATGTGCAGATCCTGCTCCGGGTCGTCGTAGTGCATGTCGTAGGGCACGTCAAACTCCACGCCGCCCACAGCATCCACCAGCTGCCCCACCACTTCCCACTCCACCATGGCGTAGAAGTCCGGGACAATGCCGGTCAGCTTGCCCACATGTTCCTTCAGGGCGGCCATGCCGTTTTCCACCTGGGTTTCCTTGTCCTTGCCCTTGCAGGAATTGTAGACCGTATTCAGTTTTTTGTTGCGCCAGCTGACGTTGACCATGGTGTCACGGGGCAGGCTCATGGCGTTGACCTGCTTACTTCTGGAATTGAAGCTGACCAGCACCATGGTGTCCGTATTGCCGCCGCCGGCGGTGTCACGCCCCACCAACAGGAAGGTGTAGACTCCGCTGCGCCGGTCACTTTGGATCTCCGTTGTGGCCCCGACAAACTGGCCGCGAGGCACCTCGGGCGCACGCACCAAAATGGAGTACACCACAGACAGGGCAACCATGCCCAGCGCAATGCCAAACAGCACCCGCAGCAGGATGTGACCTTTTCGGCTTTCCATAAATGCGCGGACTTTCTCTTTGTCCATGTTACCCTCCTTATCTGCCATGTGCAAGCAGCCAGTCGTGGGCCGCCTGTGTATTTTCATGGACGGGGACACCCCGCCCTTTCATCTCTTCAATGGTCATTTCCATGCCCAGCATCAAGGCCGCGTCCAGATCCTCGTAGGCCAGGCGGCGCAATTCTTCCACGCCGTCAAAGTTGCGGTTGGGTTCCATATAGTCGGCAATGTAAATGATTTTTTCCAGCAGGGTCATATCCGCCCGGCCGGTGGTGTGATAGAAGATGGCCTGGTACACCTGCTCATCTTCTCCAAAAACGTACTTGGCAATACACGCCCCTGTCTTGGAGTGCAGCAGCTTGACCGCCTTTTGCTCCAACGCGTCCAGTTCCACCCCGTACTGACGGCAGATGGCCGTGTGTTCCTCCAGGTCAAGGTACTTGGTGCAGTCGTGGAGGATGGCGGCCCGGCGGGCAGCGGTCTCATCTGCACCCCAGTGGGCAGCAAGGCGGACAGCCTCTTCCTCCGTTCCCATAATATGGGGGATGCGCTTGGCCCGCACCATGGAGTAGGAACAGGCCCGCAGTTCGGGGAAGTCGAGATGCTTCAAATCAGCGTTTGTGCCATACAGGCCATGGCGCAGGATATAGCCGTACACCGCAGGGGCCAGATACTCCCGACCTTTGCCCCGGGCCAGCATGTCCCGCAGGTCGGTGGACGAGATGTCCACCAGTCCCGGCAGGGTGATGGTGGTCACCCGGGCGTTGTAAGTTTCCTGCAGGAACTGGCGCTGGGGCGCAAACAGCTCCTCCCCGTCCTGTTCCGTGCGGCCAAAGGCGCACAGACCCGCCAGCTGACAGATCTTCTCCGGCTCACGCCAGTACTGGAAGGTCAAGAACATATCCGTCCCCATCATCAGCCACAGTTCCGCCTCGGGATACAGGGCGGCCAGCGCAACCAGCGTGTCGGCGGTGTAGCTTTTCCCCTCCCGGTGCAGCTCGATGTCGCAAACCTCCGCCACCCCGGGCAGGTTGAGGTTGTCCGCCATCAGCTTCGCCATTTCAAGGCGCTGTTCGGCCGTGGCCGTTCCCTCCGGCATCTGCTTATGGGGTGGATTCGCCGCCGGGATCAGCAGCAGCTTGTCCAAACCCAGCACCGCAGCGGCGGTCTTTGCCGCAGCCATGTGGCCCAGATGGGGCGGGTTAAAGGTACCTCCGTAAATACCGATTTTCACCTGCGTGTCACCTCACACGATACACGGGCAAACGCCCGGCGGTCAAACGGTCCTCTTCTTTTTGGTGTCTTGCACCAGCACGATTTTGTCCTTCTTATCCTTGCGGTGGCTGGGTCGGTACAACACGAACTTGGTACCGATGACCTGCACCACCTCGCTGCGGGTCAGGGGGGCCAGCTGGTCGGCCACCTCGCGGGCGGACAT
>JAZSAP010000097.1:0-8051 GCA_045601925.1 Lawsonibacter sp. | reverse complement strand
GGGCCGTCACCCCGTGGTGGAAAAGATGCTCCGTGGCACGCCCTTTGTTCCCAACGACACCCACATGGACGGCAATTCCGACCTGTGCGCCGTCATTACCGGCCCCAACATGGCGGGCAAATCCACCTACATGCGGCAGGTAGCCCTGATCGTGCTGATGGCCCAGATGGGCAGCTTTGTCCCGGCCAAGTCCGCCCGGGTGGGCATTGTAGACCGGGTGTTCACCCGCATCGGCGCCAGCGATGATCTGGCCGCCGGACAGTCCACTTTCATGGTGGAGATGAGCGAAGTGGCACAGCTGCTGCGCCACGCCACCGCCCGCTCCCTGCTCATTCTGGACGAGATCGGCCGCGGCACCAGTACCTACGACGGCATGGCCATCGCCCGGGCAGTAGTAGAGTTCTGCGTGGACAAAAAGCGGGTGGGTGCCAAGACCCTGTTTGCCACCCACTATCACGAACTGACCCAGCTGGAGGGCCAACTGCCCGGCGTGAAAAACTACAACATTGCCGCCAAAAAGCGCAAAGATGATGTGATTTTCCTGCGGAAGATTGTCCGTGGTGGCGCCGACCAGAGCTACGGCGTGGAAGTGGCCAAGCTGGCGGGTGTGCCGGACCAGGTGATTCGCCGTGCCCGTGCCATTTTGGAAGAGTTGGAGCAAGGTCAGGGACGGGGCGTCGCGGACGCCGCCCCCTACGCGCTGACGGACAGCCAAATGTCCCTGGGGGATATTGGCGGTCAGACCGTGCTGAACAAGCTGCGTATGACCGATGTGAACATCCTCTCGCCCATCGAGGCGCTGAACCTGCTGGCCGAACTCAAGCAGGATTTGAATGGATAAATAAGGCTTCCCCCCTGTGGGGGGAAGCTGGCGCGGCGAAGCCGTGACTGATGAGGGGTTCTGCCAATCAACGTACCCCCCCTCATCCGCCCCCCTTTGGGGGCACCTTCCCCCCTGAGGGGGGAAGGCGAAAAACAAGTTCAAGGGGTGATTGTATGCCCGACATTCGCATACTGGACAGCCATGTGGCCGACCTGATCGCCGCCGGCGAGGTGGTGGAGCGGCCTGCCAGCGTGGTCAAGGAGCTGATGGAAAACGCCATCGACGCCGGGGCGACCAAGCTGGGCGTGGAGATCGCCAACGGCGGCATGACCCTCATTCGGGTGTCCGACGACGGCTGCGGCATCCCCGCCGACCAGCTCCAGCGGGCCTTTGTCCGCCACGCCACCAGCAAGCTGCGCACCGAGTATGACCTGGAGGCAATCGGCACCCTGGGCTTCCGTGGTGAGGCTTTGGCGGCCATCGCCGCCGTGGCCCGCATCCGGGTCACCAGCCGCACTGCCGATGCTGACCTGGGCGCGGTGCTGAAGCTGGAGGGCGGCATCGCCGGACAGGTGGAGGAGGCGGGTTGCCCCATGGGTACCGAGATGGAAGTCCGGGACCTCTTTTTCAACACCCCTGCCCGCCTGAAGTTTATGAAAAAGGACGCAGCGGAGGGCGCGGCGGTCTTCGGCATGGTCCAGCGCATCGCCCTTGCCCACCCGGAGGTCAGCGTCAAGTTCGTCCGGGACGGCAAGCAGGAGCTGCTCACCCCCGGCGACGGACAGCTGCAAAGCGCGGTTTACGCCGTTATGGGCCGGGAGTTTGCCCTTGGCTTTATGCCGGTGCGGGGCAGCGGTGAGGATATGACCGTCACGGGCTTTACCACCCTGCCCACCTGCTGCAAGGGCAGCCGCAACTATCAGCATTTCTTCGTCAACGGACGCTATATCAAGTCCCGCACCATGACCGCCGCCGTGGAGGAGGCTTATGCCAACCGCAAGATGGTGGGCAAGTTCCCAGGCTGTGTCATCCATCTGCGCACGGGACTGAATAAGGTGGACGTCAACGTCCATCCCGCCAAGACGGAGGTCAAGTTTGTGGACGAGAGGCAGGTGTTCTCCGCCGTCTACCACGCGGTGATGGCCGCTCTGGACGGGGAGAAGCAGCACCCCGCCGCCGTGGTGGAGAAGCCCAAAGCCCACGACACCGTCACCCCCAATCAAATCAAGTTCAACGCAGCGCCCATCCCCAAAGCAGCTCCCAAGCCCACGGGGACCAGCCTGCCTCTGCACGATATTACAGCTCCGAAAGCGCCGGTACAGGCCAAGCCTGCCGTGCAGCCTGCCCCCGCCCGAACCGGGACTCCTGTGTCCGTCACGTGGATGCCCCCGGCAGAGAAGCCGATCCCGAAGGTTGAGGCTGCACCCAAGGCAGAACCCGCTCCCGCACCCAAGGTTGAAGCTGTCCCCAAGGCCGAGCCTGTGGTGGAAGTCAAGGAAGAACCGCAGGAGCAGCCGTGGAAGATCGCCGGGGAGCTGTTCGACACCTACATCATCGTCCAGCAGGGGGAACGCGCCCTGCTCATCGACAAGCACGCCGCCCACGAGCGGATGAATTTCGACCGCCTGAAGGCGGAGGATTACCAGCCCATGGTCCAGCAACTGCTGACCCCGGCGGTCTTTACCCCCGAGGCCCGGGAGCGGCAGGTGCTGGCGGAAAATCTGCCCCTGCTTGCCAAATTCGGCTTCGAGGTGGAGGAGTTCGGTTCCGACGCCCTCATCGTCCGTCAGGCCCCCTTTGACGTGGGGGCGGAGGACGTGGTCAACACCCTGACCGAGATCGCTGCCGGCCTTTTGACCACCGGTCGGGCCGACCCCTCGGCGGCCCGGGACCACCTGCTGCACACCATGGCCTGCAAGGCGGCCATCAAGGGCGGCTGGAAGTCCGGCCCCCAGGAGTTGGAGCGGGTGGCCAAGGCGGTCATGGACGGCGACGTGAAGTACTGTCCCCACGGTCGGCCCGTGGCCATCGAGCTGACCCGCAAGGACCTGGAAAAGCAATTCAAACGGGCCTGATGCCCGGAAAGGAGGCAGTCGTGCCACCCAAAATACTGGTGATAACCGGCCCGACGGCTTCGGGCAAGACCGCCCTTGCGGTGGAACTTGCCAAACTCCGGGTTGGCGAGGTGGTGTCCGCCGACTCCATGCAGATTTATCGGGGCATGGACATTGGCACCGCCAAACCCACCGCCGAAGAGATGCAGGGCATCCCCCACCACATGCTTGACGTGGTGGACCCCAGTGAAAACTTCTCCGTGGCCCGCTATGTAGACATGGCCGCCGCCTGTGTGGATGACATTTTGGCCCGGGGCAAGCTGCCCATCGTGGCCGGCGGCACGGGCCTCTATATCGATTCCCTGCTGTCCGGTCGGGATTTTGCCGCCTTTGACCCGGACAGCAACCTGCGCTCCCGGCTGGAGGCCGACTTTGCCGCCCGGGGCGGCGAGGCTATGCTGGCCAGATTGGCCCAAGTGGACCCGAAGTCCGCCGCCCGGCTGCACCCCAACGATGCCAAGCGCATCATCCGGGCGCTGGAGGTGTTTGAGTCCACCGGCATGACCATCACCCGACACAACGAACTGACCCAACAGATCCCGCCCCGGTACGATGCCCTGACCATCACCCTCTGCTTTGACCGGCGGGAGGATATGTGGGAACGCATCGACCGCCGGGTGGACGAGATGATGGCCCAGGGCCTTGCGGACGAGGTGCGGAGCCTTTTGGACAGCGGCCTTGACCGCAGCTGCACCGCCATGCAGGCCATCGGCTACAAGGAGATGGTGGCCGCCCTGACCGGGGACGGCGACGTGCTGGCCGCGGCGGAGGACATCAAGCTGCGCTCCCGCCAGTACGCCAAGCGGCAGCTGACCTGGTTCGGTCGGAATAAGGATGCCTGCCGGTACAGCTGGCCCACAACGCCGAATATTCACGATTGCCTACGGTATTCGACAGAAAAAATGGAAGAATTTGGTATATGATGCACTGGGGCGGGGACACCGCCCAAGAAAGAAAAGGAGTGCATCACTATGCAAAAGGCAAACAATCTGCAGGAAATTTTTCTCACCCAGGTCCGCCGGGAGCGGCGGCAGGTCACCGTTTTTTTGATGAACGGATTTCAAATGCGGGGTTATGTGTCGGGTTTTGACGCATTTACCCTGATTTTGATGACCGACGGGAAGCAACAAGTCATTTACAAGCACGCCATCTCCACCATCGTGCCCGAGCGGCCCATTTCTTTGGAGCGGGAGGAGGAGACGGCGTAACCAAAACGGAAAGCGAGTGTCCCCATGAAGGAAGGAACCACCATCACAAAACTGGTCATGCTGTTTTTGGTCGTGTGTCTTGCGGCCTATTTCGGCATTTATATTTTCCAGGGTCTGACCGATGACGTTACCACCGCCGTGGCCTATACATACACCGTCAACGACAGCGTGGAGACGGACGGGCTTCTGGTCCGACAGGAGCAGGTGCTGCCCGGCTACACCGGCATTGTGAATGTGATTCCCGGCGAAGGGGAGCGGGTCGGCGTGGGCCAAACGGTGGCGGTGATCTACCGGGACAGCGACGCACTGGCCCGTGAGGACGAGATACAGGCCCTGACGCTGGAAGCGGAGCTGCTGCAGTATGCTATGGCCCAGCCCACCGTGACCGGCGGCGCGGGCCAGCTGGAGGATGAAGTATTCCGGGCCGCAGTGGACCTGCGCACCAGCACGGCGGCCGGGGATTTCGGCCGGCTGGAGGACCAGGTGCTGGAACTCAAGCGGGCGGTGCTGCGCCGAGACTATACCTACGGCCAGAACGCAGACACGGGCCGGCTGGCCCAGCTGAATGACCGCCTGCGCCAGCTGAGCAGCCGCTCTGCCATGGATACCAGCCGCGTGCTGGCCCAGCAGGCGGGGGTGTACTCCGCGCTGGTGGATGGCTACGAGGGTCGCATCACCCCTGAGGGGGCGCTGGTGCTGACCCCCTCCATGCTGGACGATCTGCTCATGCAGGAGCTGCCGGCGCAGGAGGACAGCCTGGGTAAGCTGATCACCTCCAACCGCTGGTACGCGGTGGTGACCCTGCCTGAGGTCCGGGCCCAGAAGCTGGCCCGGGGCAACAGCCTGCTGGTGGGCTTTTCCGGCGATTTCGAGCGGGTGGTGGAAATGCGCATCGACCACGTGAGCAAGGTGGAGGACGGCCGGTGTGCCGTCACTCTGTCCACGGACCGATTCCTGTCCGACACCACCCTGCTGCGCACCCAGACCCTGGAGATCATCTTTGACCGGCAGGAGGGCCTGCGTGTACCCAAGGCCGCCGTGCATATTTTGATGAAGGAAACTGCGGACGAGGCGGGCAACACCGTCCAGACCAGCACCACCGGCGTGTACGCCGTGGTCAACGGTCAGGCGGAGTTCAAGAAGGTAGAGGTGTTGGCCGAGGGTCGGCAGTTCTACGTAGTTCGCCCGCTGGATGAGGGCAAGACCATCCTGCGCGCGGGGGATCAGGTCATCATCCGGGCCAAGGACCTCCACGACGGCAAGGTCCTGACCGAGTAAGGAGGGGTAACCATGCTGATGGAAGAACGCCTGCACAACCTGCAGGAACGAATCGCACAGGCCGCCTTTCGGGCCGGTCGTGATCCCGGTGAAATTACACTCTGCGCCGCCACCAAGACCCAGTCCGATGACACCATCCGCGCCGCCATCGCCGCGGGGCTGCAGGTCTGCGGCGAAAACCGGGTGCAGGAGCTGTGCGCCCATTTGGAGGCGGACGCCTACGCCGGGGCGCGGCAGGTCCACTTTATCGGCCACCTGCAGACCAACAAGGTCAACAAGGTGGTGGGCCGGGTGGAACTGATCCACTCGGTGGACTCCCTGCACCTGCTACAGGCCGTTGACAAGCAGGCGGCCAAGCTGGGCATCGTGCAGGACATCCTGCTGCAGGTCAACATCGGCGGCGAGGACAGCAAGGGCGGCGTGGAGCCGGAAGGGCTGGCGGAGCTGGCAAAGGCAGCCTGTGACATGGAGCATGTGCGCCTGCGCGGACTGATGGCGATACCACCTATTGCGCATGAGCCTGGGGCGAACACACACTATTTTGTGAAAATGCGCCAGCTTTTTGTTGACACGCGGGCAAAAATAGCACATAATGAAAGTGATATGGATTGCCTGTCTATGGGTATGAGCGGTGATTACGAGGATGCCATCGCCCAGGGTGCCACCCTGGTGCGTGTGGGAACGGCCCTGTTTGGTCCCCGGCCCGCTCCGGCACAAACCCAATACTGAAGAAAGAGGGATCGTTATGGGAATTTTTGATGAGATCAAGCGCCTGACCCGTTCTTATGAAGACGAGGACGAGGACGATTTTGAGGAGTTCGAGCCTGTGGAGCGCACCGAGACCCGCCGGGAGCGGGGCGGCAGCCGCACCGAGCGCAGCGAAGCCGGCATCTACGCCGCCGAGCAGGAGCGCCGCAGCAACAAGGTGGTCAACATCCACACCACCACCCAGCTGCAGGTGGTGCTGGTCAAGCCCGACCGCTATGAAAATGCCAGCGAGATTGCCGACCATCTGCGCGAAAAGCGCACCGTGGTGCTGAATCTGGAATCCACCAATAAAGACGTGGCCCGCCGCCTGCTGGACTTTTTGTCCGGCGTGACCTATGCCCACGGCGGCAAGATCAAGAAGGTTGCCCTGTCCACCTACATCATTACCCCCTACAACGTGGACATTCTGGGCGACCTCATCGATGAGCTTGAGAACAACGGCCTTTACTTTTAAGGCATAACGGCAGGAGGGAAAAACCATGCTGACACCTCAGGAAGTATCCGAGCGCGCATTTGCAAAAGCGTCCTTCGGCGGCTATAACATGGCCATGGTGGACGAGTTTTTGGACATTCTGACCGCGGACTATACCGCGCTGTATAACGAAAATGCCGTGCTGAAAAGCAAGATGAAAGTGCTGGTGGACAAGGTGGAGGAATACCGCGCCACCGAGGAAGCTATGCGCAAAGCCCTGATGAGCGCCCAGCGCATGGCCGACCAGCTGGTGCAGGAGGCCCAGGAGAAACAGAAGGCCATCCTGCGGGATGCCGAGCGGGCGGCGGAGGAGCAGACCGCCCAGATCCGCCGCCAAACCGAGGTGGAGCAGGCCCGCCTGACTGCCGCCCAGCAGGCCACCGCCGCCTATGTGCAGCAGGTGCGCCAGCTGCAGGAGCAGGCGCTGGAGTATCTGGACCGACTGGACGAGATTACCCCCGACGTGCAGCCTGTGGCCCTGAGCCGGGAGGAAGAAGCGGCGCAGGAGATCGAGGACAGCGTCCAGCGTATTTTGGAGGCCCAGCTGTCTGTGGTCCGTCAGGAACTGGAGGACGAGGTGGACGAACCCACCACCGATCTGGACCTGGAGCAGACCACCGATTTCGCCATAGACCGTGAGCCCGGCCTGTTTGACGAGCCGGAGGGCGTGGAAGAAGAGGACGAGGATCTGGACCGCACCCGCGTCATCCATCGGGATTTTGGTCCGCTGGAGTTCGGCAAGGATTACGAGATCAAGTAAATTTGAGCATCCGGGAGAGGAAAAAATGCCTCTCCCGGATTTTTTGCTTGACATTCCATATAAAAGTGATAAGATACAAGGGCATATGAAAATGCATGGACGAGGACGAGTAACCACTCCCCTGCCGTACAGAGAGCTGCCGCTTGGTGCAAGGCAGCCGGCAGCAGCGGCGAATATCACCTCCGAGCAGAGCGCCCAACACCCCGCGGTGCAAGCGCCTCCGGCAGCCCCCGTTATCGGGCACAGCTTTGAGTGGCCGACCCTGTCGGCAATAAGAGTGGTACCGCAGAGGATTCTCCTTTGTCTCTTAACGGGACAAGGGTTTTTTTATTTTCAGAAAACAAATGTGATTTGATATAGGAGGAAACAGATATGGATTACAACAAGACCATCAATCTGCCCCAGACCGAATTCCCCATGCGCGCAGGCCTGCCTAACCGGGAGCCCGGTATGCTGGAGAAGTGGTATGAGATGGACCTGTACAACGAGATGCTCAAGAAGAACGAGGGCAAGCCCCGCTTCTCCCTCCACGACGGCCCTCCCTTCTCCAACGGCAACCCCCACATGGGCCACGCCATGAACCGCTCTTTGAAGGACTTTATCGTGCGTATGCACGCCATGCGCGGCT
>JAZSAP010000096.1:0-23099 GCA_045601925.1 Lawsonibacter sp. | reverse complement strand
TTGAGCAGCAGGGTGATGGTCATGGCGTGGGCGTCCTTGCCCAGCTTGCGGCGGATCAGCTCGGTGCCGCCCAGCATGTTGGACCACTGGTCATCGCCACCGAACTGCATGTTGCAGCCGTAGTGCTGGTACAGGTAGTAGAAGTCGTAGGACTGCATGGGCATATAGTTGAACTCCAGGAAGCTAAGTCCCTTCTCCATGCGCTGCTTGAAGCACTCGGCGCGCAGCATATTGATCACGGAGAAGCAGGCGCCGATCCCGCGAATGAACTCCACGTAGTTCAGCTTCAGCAGCCACTCGGCGTTGTTGACCATACGGGCCTTACCCTCGCCAAACTCGATGAAGCGTTCCATCTGCACTTTGAAGCAGTCGCAGTTGTGCTGGATAGTCTCGGCGGTCATCATGGTGCGCATATCGGTGCGGCCGGAGGGATCGCCGATCATGGCAGTGCCGCCGCCGATCAGGGCGATGGGCTTGTTGCCGGCCATCTGCAGGCGCTTCATCAGGCACAGGGCCATGAAGTGGCCCACGTGCAGAGAATCGGCAGTGGGGTCAAAGCCGATGTAGAAAACGGCCTTACCCTCGTTGATCATCTTGGAAATCTCTTCCTCGTTGGTGACCTGGGCGATGAGGCCGCGGGCCTTGAGTTCTTCGTAGCAAGTCATGTTCATTCTCCTTATATCAAATTTCATTACATGCAGCTTTTTGTTCCTGCTTGGCAAGCAAAACGTTATATCCAATCACGCCGCCGACCACGATGACCGCGCCCACCAGCGAAACAAGACCGATTTTATCCACACCCGGATAGAACAACGCCACTAAAATAGGGTTCAGCACCGGCTCCAGACCGGAAACGAGGCTCGCCGTGACGGCAGGCGTCGTTTTCAGGCCCTCACCCAGGCAGATAAAGGCAAAACCCACCTGAAACACGCCCAGTACCAGCATACTGACCATGCAGGTGGTGCCGAACTCCGTCTCCTGCAGGATAAAGGGAAGGCCCACCACCGCGCTGATAGTATGGCCGAAGAAGGCCGCCGACAGGGCGTCGCCGCCGGGCAGGTCGTTGAGCATAAAGACCACCGCGTAGGTCACGCCGGAGATCAGCGCCAGCATGTCCCCCGTCAGGCTGCCGCCGGACAAGCTTTCGATAAAGAAGCACAGCACACCGCCAAACACCACGGTGCAGGCCGCCAAGTCAAGTCTGCCGGGTCGTTTGCGCATAAACAGAGCGGTCAGCACGATGACAAAAATCGGGGCCGTGTACTGTAGCACGATGGCGTTGGCCGCCGTGGTCATCTTGTTGGCGATGGCAAACAGAATGTTCGTGAACGACACCGCCAGCGCACCCAGGAAAATCCAGCGATTAAAGCGCAGTTTCTGCTTTGTAAGCACGAAATAGATGCCCATTACCACCATGGCGATGGCGGTGCGGCCGCCGTTGACAGCCATACCGCTCCAGGGGATGCCTTTCATGCAGATACCGCCAAGGCTGTAAAAAATGGATGCAAAGAACACGAGCAATGTGCCCTTTTGTTGTTTGGTCATAAAACCACTCATTTCTTTCAAAAAGCCCCCTGTCCTTTCGGACAGAGGGCATAAATGCGGTACCACCTCTGGTCGCCGACACCTCACGATGGCGGCCTTACGGAGTGCAGACACACTCCCGCGCGGTAACGGGCGCACCCGACCTACCCTACTGCGCAACGGCGGTTCGGGCGGCTGCTCCAAGGTGTATTCACGCCGGGCCCTCTCCGTCCTTTCACCGGCCGGACGGCTCTCTGGGCAGGGTGTGCGGCGCTACTATTCCTCATCAACGCAATACATATCAAGCAGATTATAGCATCTGTTTTTGGTTTGTCAAGGGTGTTTCATCGGCTTTGGCCGATGATATAGGCAACAATGCCGCCAATGACCACCAAAGCAATCAATCCTAACGGCAGAAACATTCCACTCTCCCCTTTCAGGCCTTGGTTACCTTATACTCCCGTGCCTGAGCCAGCATCTCTCCTGCCCCCTGTAAGGCCGCCGGGGTCAGCAGGTCACCGCTGGTCAGCCGGGCCAGCTCCGCGCAACGCTGCTCGTCGGTCAGCTGCTGCACGGCGGTGAAGGTGCGGCCGTCGGCCTCCCCCTTCTCCACGCAGAAATGGCTGTCCGCCATGGCCGCAATTTGCGGCAGGTGGGTCACACACAGCACCTGCTTGGTCCGGGCCACGTCCGACATCTTCCGGGCCACCTTTTGGGCCGCCCGGCCGGACACACCGGTGTCCACCTCATCAAAAATCAGGGTGGTCACCTGTTCGTTCTCCGCCAGCACGTTTTTCAGCGCCAGCATAATACGTGCAAGCTCACCACCGGAGGCGATCTTATGGATGGGTTTCAGCTCCTCGCCCACGTTGGCAGACATCAAAAACTGCACCGTGTCCATACCCGTTTCGTCCAGGCCGGTCTGGCCTGTTTTCTCGCTAAATTCCGCCATAAAGCGCACTTTGGGCATATCCAGCTGGGACAGTTCGTCCTCAATGCGTGCCTGTAAGGTCTGCGCCGCAGCCTTGCGGGCGGCAGACAGCTTTGCTGCGGCGGCCTTGGCCTGCTCCAGGGCCTTGGCAAGCTGGCCCTCCAGCCGGGCGATGGTATCGTCGGCGTACTGAATTTGCTCCAGTTCCTGACGGCTGCGCTCCAAAAATGCCAGCATCTCGTCCACGGTGGAGCCGTACTTCTTTTTCAGGCGGTAAATAAGGTCCAGCCGCCCCTCGATCTGATCCAGTTCCCCGGCAGAGGACTCAAAGCCGTCCCGCAGGTCCCGGATCTCCTCGGCAAGGTCATAGGCGGCATAGCGCAGCTCCGCCGCCTTCTCCCCCATTTTTGCAAGTTCATCGCTGACCCGACCGCCAACCGAAAGTACCTGTTGGGCATCAGCCAGCAGCTCCACCGCGCCACGGTCGCTGTCGCCGGACAGGGCCTGCCACGCCGCATCCACCGCATCCATGATGCGCCCGGCGTTGCGCAGCAGATCACGCCGGGCAGCGAGAGCCTCATCCTCCCCGGCAGTCAGATTAGCTCGTTCCAACTCCGCAATTTGATAGGTCAGGGTATCCACGCGGCGGGCCTTTTCCGCCTCGTCCATGCGCAGGCCGTCCAGCTGACGGCGAATGTCCGCAAGGGCGCGGTACTGTTCGGCATACGCCGCCAAAAGCCCCTCTGTCTGACCAAAGCTGTCCAGATAGTCCAGATGGCACGCCGGGTCCAGCAATTGCTGCCCGTCGTGCTGACCGTGAATGTTCAGAAGCTGACGGCCCAGCAGCTTCAGCTGTGCAACCGTCAGGGGCCGGCCATTGACCCGACAGACGTTGCGTCCGTCGACCAGCAGCTCACGTTCCAAGATCAACTCCCCGTTCTCGTCGGGAGAAATGCCGTTTTCAGCAAACCAGGCAAGCTCCGGCAATGCGCAGAACACGGCGCTGACCCGGGCGGCGTTGGCCCCGGTGCGAATCAGGTCGCGGCTGGTCCGCTCACCCATGACGGCGCCGATGGCATCGATGACGATGGATTTACCTGCACCGGTCTCGCCGGTCAGCACGTTGAACCCCGGCTCAAACCGGATGTCTGCCACCTGAATGACCGCAATATTCTCGATATGGAGCAGAGAAAGCATCTCTATCCCTCCGTTTATCGTCAGTTGAGCATGTTGTGAATCTCGCTGCAGAACTCCGCCGCAGCGTCGTTGGTGCGCATGATCAAAATTGCGGTATCGTCACCGGCCAGCGTGCCCACCAGTTTATCAATGTTCATGGCATCCAGCGCCGAACATGCCGCCGAGGCAAGCCCGGGCATGGTGTTGACCACCACGATGTTCTGGGCCACGTCGAAAGAGGTCACGCTCTCCTTGAAAATGGTGCGCAGACGCGCCTCCACATCGGAGTTATGCTTGCGGTTGGAGCGGGCGTAGTGATAGTGCCCGCCGCCGGAACGTTCCTTGACCAGATGCAGCTGTCGGATATCCCGGGAAATGGTAGCCTGAGTGGCATTGAATCCTCTGGCACGCAGGGCTTCGCGCAATTCCTCCTGGGTTTCTACGTTGGTGGTTTCGATGATGTTGAGTATCTCGCTTTGGCGGTTATTTTTCATCCTCTGCCACCCCCAAGCTTTTGATTGAGCAGCTGATAGAAGTTCTTGCCCGTCAGCCGGACCAGCTGGGTGCGGCAGTTGGCCTTGCAGATCTCCACCCGGTCGGTGCCGGACAGGCGAATGGCCTTGCCGCCATCAGCGGACAGGTAAACGCTCTTTCGGCTGCGCTTGGGCAGCTGGACGGCAATATTCCGTTCCGCAGACAGCACCAGGGGTCGCGCGGACAGCTGATGGGCGCAGATGGGCGTGATGATCAGCATATCGGACGTTGGCTCCACGATCGGGCCGCCGGCAGACATGGAATAGGCCGTGGACCCGGTGGGCGTGGATACGATCACGCCGTCGCCGGACAGATGACTGATCAGCGTGGTGGAGTCTGCGGTCACGTCCAGCTCCGCTACACGGGCGATGCTGCCCTTGGAAATAACGGCGTCATTCAGGGCGTTCTGATCATAAATCAGCTGCTTGCCGCGGTAGACCCGCACCTGCAGCATCATTCGTTCTTCAATGGCAAAGTTTCGTGAAGGTATGCGGCTGATATAACTCAGCTCGCTCTCTTCCAACTCAGCCATAAACCCGATGCTGCCCAAATTCACACCCAGAATGGGCACGCCGTGGTTGGTGGCATCCTTGGCCGCGTGCAGGATGGTGCCGTCGCCGCCAAAACAAATCAGCATATCGGCTCCGGGCAGTTCCTGCTCCAGCTTCTTAAAGTCGATATCACGGGGCAGGTCGGGCGGTGTCACCGACCCCAGCTCAAACGGCAGGCAGAAGCAGCACTCCACCCCGTCTTTTTTCAGGATATCAGCCGCCTGACGGGCAGCCTTCATGCCTCTGTCCCGAAAGGGATTCGAACTGAGTATGACCTTCACTGCTCTACCTCCTCCAACGTACCGTGGGATCTCGCCACCAGCGCGGCCAGGTCGCCCTGCCACGGCTGGCCGGCGCCCGCTTTCAGATAGCCAAGGTATTCAATGTTGCCCTCCGGGCCGCGAATGGGCGAAAAATCCACGTCCAGCACGGTAAAATCCGCGCTGTGCGCATGTTCCAAAAAGTGTTCCAGCACCTCAAGATGCACCGCGCTGTCCCGGACCACGCCTTTTTTACCCACCTTGTCCTTGCCCGCTTCAAACTGCGGCTTCACAAGGCAAACCACGTGGCCCTCCGGCTTGAGCAGGGTGCGCAGGGCAGGCAAAATCAAATTCAGCGAGATAAAGGACACGTCCACGCTGGCAAAATCCAAAGGCTGTTCAATCACTTCCGGGGACAGGTAGCGGGCGTTAGTCCGCTCCATGCACACCACCCGGGGGTCAGTACGCAGACGATAGTCCAGCTGGTTATAGCCCACATCCACCGCAAAGACCTTCTGCGCACCGTTTTGCAGCATACAGTCAGTAAAGCCGCCGGTGGATGCGCCGATATCGGCACAGGTCGCCCCATTCAAATCGATAGGCCAGCACTTCATGGCCTTTTCAAGCTTCAGCCCCCCCCGGCTGACATAGGCAAGGGTCTTGCCCCGGACCTCGATTTTGTCCTCCGCAGCCACAGGCGCACCTGCCTTGGTCTGCTTCTGTCCGTTGACGTAGACCTGGCCGCTCATGATAATCGCCTGGGCCTTTTGCCGGCTCTCGGCAAGACCCTCCCTGGCCATTACAATATCCAGTCGCTCTTTAGCCATTTGCCAGCACCTCCCGGGCCGTATCGCACAGGCTCTGGGGGTCAAGACCAAGAGCCTGCTCCAGCAGCGGCGTGCTGCCGTGGGTAACAAATTCAGTTCCGCTGTTGCGCAGGACAATTCGCGCCTGCACCCCCGCCGCGGCAAGGGCCGCATTCAGCCGCTGACCCACACCGCCGGCAGCCACGCAGTCCTCGGCCACCAGCATGGCGCCGGTGCGGCCAACACTTTCTATTACGACGCTTGCATCAAGCGGTGTAATGGTGTTCAGCTTTACGATCTCTGCACTGATTCCCTGCTGTTTCAGCAGGTCCGCTGCTTCCAGCACACGGTTGATCAGCACGCCGTAACTGACCAAAGTGATGTCCGTTCCCGGTCGCAACACGACGGCGGCATCTCTGCCGCTGTCTGCGGTACAGGCACCTTCGCCCCCTCTTGGGAAGCGAACCGCAACCGGGCCGTCAAACTCCTTAACTGCCCGGCGCAGCATCGACGCAAGCTCTGCATAGTTGGCAGGCGCCAGCACCGTCATGCCGGGGATGCTGTCCAGATATGCCACGTCAAAGACGCCGTGGTGGGTCTCGCCGTCCTCGCCCACAAGTCCCGCGCGGTCCACGGCAAATACCGTGTGCAGGTCCTGAATGGCAACATCATGGACCAGCATATCATACCCGCGCTGGAGGAAGGTAGAGTAAACGGCGAACACAGGAATTGCCCCCTGCTTTGCCATACCGGCAGCCATGGCTACCGCGTGGCCCTCGGCAATACCGACATCAAAAAAGCGGTCAGGAAACTGTTCGGCAAACCCTTCCAACCCCGTTCCGCTCTGCATGGCGGCGGTGATGGCGCATACGCGGTCATCCTCCCGGGCAAGATCGCACAGCGTCCGGCCAAAGGCGGCAGAAAAGTTCTCCCCTCCGTTTTTCAGGGGCTGACCACTGTCCGCATTGAAGGGCGCTACCCCGTGAAATTTGTTGGGATGCTCTTCCGCATGTGTGTAGCCTTTTCCCTTTACAGTTCTTACGTGCAAAAGCACAGGACCCTCTTTTTCTTTGGCATATTGGAGGATTTCTGTCAAACCCTTTACATCGTGGCCGTTCACAGGTCCCATGTAAGAAAAGCCCATATCCTCAAACATACTGCAGGGCAGAATACTCTCGCGCACCATCTTTTTCAGCTTATGGGTGACAGAATAGCACTTGCGACCAAGGCCGGTCAGGTGCATAAATTTGCGGTAGCGTTTCTTGATGGCCAAATACTGCGGGCGCAGGCGTTTACGAGCCAAATACTCCGCCACGCCGCCCACGTTTTGGGTAATGGACATGCCGTTGTCATTCAGAATGACCAGCAAGTTTTCCTTGCTCTGTCCGGCGTTGGAAAGTCCCTCGTAGGCAAGGCCGCCGGTCAGGGCGCCGTCACCGATCAGGGCGATCACATGATAGTCCTGCCCCAGCACGGTTCGGGCATAAGCCATGCCCACGGCTACGGACACCGAGTTGGAGGCATGCCCCGCCACGAAGGCGTCGGTATCACTCTCCCCCGGCTTGGGAAAGCCGGCCAAGCCGCCGTATTTGCGTATGGTTTCCATCTGCCCGGCGCGGCCGGTGAGCATCTTGTGGATGTAACACTGGTGACCCACGTCAAAGACAAGGCGGTCCTTCTCCAGGTCAAAGACCCGGTGCAGAGCCACCGTCAACTCCACCGCACCCAAATTGGATGCCAGATGACCACCGGTACGGCTGACGCTGTCCACCAGATCTTTGCGCAGTTGGGCACACAGCCGGGTGGCCTGTTCGTCGGAAATATCGTGCAAATTCAGTTGTTCCAGATTATCCATCATGCTTAAACAGGACACCCCTTTCTGCATCAAATCACAAAATCAATATTCACGACCCGCCATCAGCTTGGCAAGCCAAACGTGAAACTCTGCGTTTTCCATACCGTCCAGCGCCGCGATAGCCTGCTCGGTCAGCTGGTCCACCAGCTGTCCGCAGCGCTCCAAACCCAGCGCCGAAACAAAGGTGGCCTTTTCGTTCTCCGCATCGGAGCCGATGGGCTTGCCAAGCACCTGTGCGCTGCTGGTCACGTCCAGCATGTCGTCCCGCACCTGGAACGCCCGACCCACACACTGGGCGTACTGCCGCACCGCCCGCCGGGTGGTTTCGTCACCGCCGGCCACGATGCATCCCAATTCAGCCGCCGCGCTGATGAGCGCGCCGGTCTTGAGGGATTGCAGCAGTTCCAGTTCCTCCAGGGTGAGGGTGCGGCTCTCGCCGTCCATGTCCAGCACCTGTCCGCCGATCATACCGGCGGCACCCGCCGCGTGGCTCAGGCAATCCACTGCAGCCAGCACCCGCTTGGGGTCAAGGCCGTCGGAATGCTCGCACATCATTTCAAAAGCAGCGGTAAGCAGGGCGTCGCCCGCCAACACGGCGGTCGCCTCGCCAAACACCTTGTGGTTGGTGGGCTTACCCCGGCGCAGATCGTCATCATCCATGCAAGGCAAGTCGTCGTGGATCAGCGAGTAGGTATGTACCATCTCCACCGCACAGGCGAAGGGCAGGGCCGCCATTACATCGCCGCCGCACATGCGGCAGGTTTCCAGCGTCAGCACCGGGCGGATCCGCTTACCCCCGGCCATAAGGCTGTATTGCATGGCATCATAAATCTGCCCGTACTTGGCACGACCATTGAAACACGCGGCCAAAAACCCCTCTACCAGGGCGCAATCCTGCTGCAGCAACAAATTGAAATCCATACTCATTCCTCCGTATCAAAAGGCACTTCTTCCGGCTGGCCCTCTGCCCCGACCTTCAGCAGGGACACCTGCTGTTCCGCCTTATCCAGCAGGGCGGAGCAGTTGGCCATCAGCTTGGTCCCCTCCTCAAACAGGGCAAGGGACTGCTCCAGCGGCGCTTCGCCCCGTTCCAGCAGGGCAACGATCTCCTCCAGCCGGGCCATAGACTGTTCAAAATCAAGTTTTTTGGTTGCCATTACAGGCACTTCCTTTCTTCCACGCGGCAGGCAAGTGTGCCGTCCGCAAGGCGCAAATCAAGCTTGTCACCGGGTTCGATCTGCTCCACCCCGGTCAGCACCCGGCCATCCTTGTCCCGGGCGATGGCGTAGCCACGGCCCAGCACCTTCAGGGGGCTGAGCGCGTCCAGCGCCGCCGCCAGGCGGCCCATGCGCCGCTGTTGGGCAGCGATGGTCTGTTCCATGACGTGGAGCAGCTTGCCGCTTTGATAGTCCAGCAGCAGCCGCTTTTCCCGGATGCCGGCAGCGGGGTCGGTCAGCACACGGCTGCGGCGCAGTCGGTCCAGCCGCTGACGAGCCGTCCCGATAGGCTGCACCGTCGCCCGCCAAAGCCGCTGCCCCAACTGGGCAAGTCGCTTTTCCACTTCCGACCGGTCAGGCACAGCCAGCTCCGCCGCATTGGACGGAGTGGCCGCCCGCAGGTCGGCAACAAAATCGGAAATGGTCACGTCCGGCTCATGGCCCACGGCGGAGATAACGGGAATTTCGCTGTTGAAAATGGCCCGGGCAACCGGCTCTTCATTAAAGGCCCACAGATCCTCCACCGAGCCACCTCCGCGGCCGGTGATGATCAGATCACCCAAATTGTAATAGTTCACGTAGTCGATGGCCGCGGCGATCTCCTCCGCCGCCTGTTCCCCCTGCACCCGCACCGGGACCACCAGCACACGGCTCATAGGCCAGCGGACCTTCAGGATGCGCAGCATATCCCGCACCGCTGCGCCGGCAGGCGAAGTAACCAGTGCGATTTGCTTGGGATACGCGGGCAGCGGCTTTTTGGTAGCCGGGTCGAACAGGCCCTGTGTCTGCAGCTTGTTTTTCAGCTGCTCAAAGGCGATCTGCAGCTGGCCCGCCCCCTCCGGGGTCAGGCTGACACAATAGAGCTGATACTGCCCGTCCCGGGGAAAGACGCTGATACGTCCGGCGGCAATGACCTGCATGCCGTTTTCCGGCCGAAAACGCAGGCGCGCTGCATCCCCACGGAACATCACACAGCGCAGGGCGCTGTCCGCATCCTTTAACGTAAAATAATGGTGGCCGGAGGGATACATTTTGTAATTTGAGATCTCGCCCCGGATCAGCACACCGGACAACAGCTCATCCCGGTCCATCAGCCCCTTGATATGCTGGCTGATCTGGGACACACTGAGAATACGCAGTTCGTTATTCATGTCGCGCACCCCTCTCCAGCGCCCTGTGGGTCAGGATTGCCACACCCATGGCGTTGTCGGTAGAGTACCGAGGCTCTGCAAACACAGCGCCGCACGCTTCCTGCATAGCAAAGCGCAATCTGCTGTTGGATGCCACACCGCCGGAGCACAGCACCGGCAGACCGGGGTAGCGATCCTGGGCTTTCTTTGTGGTGCGGACAACCACGTCCGCCACCGTGTCCAGCACGAACCGAGCCACGGCGGCGGGCCCGTCGCCCCGCTGCACCATATCCTTCACCTTATTCTCCATACCGGACAGAGAAAAGGTCAACTCATTCAGCTTCACAGAAAAGGGTTTACCGCCCTCCCCCTCGGCATACAGCGCATCCAGCACCTTGCCCGCCGGGAACGCAAGGCCCAGCAGCACGCCCGCCCGGTCGATCAGCTGACCGGCGGAGATGTCCTGGGTACCGCCGATGGCCTCCGCCCGGACGTTGTACCCCTCGGGCGTCACATGGAGCAATTCGGTAGTGCCGCCGGACAGGTGCCATGCCAAAAAGGGTCGGTCCAGCAGGTCAAGCCGGCCGGCGGACCAGGCCGCCGCCGCCAGATGCCCCTGCTGGTGGGAACACGGCAAAAAGGGCACCCCCAGCACGTCGGACATGGCCCGCGCCTGAGAAGTACCCGCCAAAAAACACGGCATATAAGAACCCTCTACCGCCCGGGGCTGCGTGCTGGCGCCCACCGCTTGCAGACCGGTCAGGTCGCAGTCGGCCCGCAGCTGCCCTACAAGCTCGGGCAAACGCTTGACGTGCTGGAACAGCGCATCGCTCTGCCGAAGGCCCAAAGTCCCCTCCGGCACATCCAGCAGTTTACCCACGTTCAGGCCCTGTTTTCCGTCGAAATACGCCACCGAAGTGGTGTAATTGCTGGTGTCAAAGCCCAGCACTCCCCCGCTCATTCCTGACTGGGAAGCTCGGCACGGGCAAAAGAACCCAGAATGCCATTGATAAAGGATACGACCTCCGCGGGCTCATATCCCTTGGCAATCTCCACCGCCTCGTTGATAGCGGCGGCATTGGGGATCTCGGGCATGTAGAGCATCTCGTACATGGCCACCCGCATAATGGCGGCAGCCACCCGGGGAATACGGGCAAAGTTCCAGCCCACAGCATAGCGGGAAATGTATTCATCCAGCTCCGCACCGTGGTCTTGTGCACCCGTCACCAGTTTGCGGATATACGTCTGCTGGATCTCGTCAGGGAACTTTGCATACAGCGGCTCCTCCGCTCCGATCTGCGCAAAGCACTCTTCCGTCAGGGTTTCGTCCAGCACCTGCTGAACGCTGCGGGCAGCAAAGCTCAGCTCAAATACCATATGTACGGCAATTTCACGTGCAACCGTTCTTGTCATAATAGGATCGCCTCCGGTCATGTCCGAAAATAGTTCATCCTGTATTATATACACTTTTTCTGAATATTGCAACCTGTTTGTAAGATACGCTGCCCCCACCACCTGCCAAATTCCACATGTCCCGTCCAATTCACACAACTATTTCCAAATATTTGCCTTTTGTACACAAAAAAGCAGCACCCAAATGTGGGTGCTGCTTTTAAGTCTCAAAATCACTCGGCAGACTTGGGTTCCTTCTCAAAGGTGACGCCGCCGACATTGACGTTGACGCACTTCACGCTCAAGCTGCTCATGGATTCGACGTTGGTGGCAACGGCATCCTGCACAGCGCAGGCGACCTCTTTAATGGTGTAGCCGTACTTGATCATGATGGTCAGTTCGATCTGCACGCCATCCTCATCGACCTGGATGTGCACACCACGGGTCAGGTTTTTCTTTCCCAGCAATTCGGCAATGTCGCGGCTGCCGGAAAGACTGCTGACACCCTCCACCTCCAGCGCGGCGGCAGAAGAAATCACAGCCAGAACCTCTTCAGAAATGTGGATGTTGCCCAGCTCGTCTGTCCGGGTGACGTACTCTTTATTATCGCCCATTGGGGTCACTCTCCTTTTCCAGGCACAAACTCCTGTTTTGTATATTATACCACACATTGAAAAAATTTCAATGCTTTTTTCAGCCGCCTCAGTTCACCGCGATGATTTTGATCTGTCCAGCCGAAAAGGACGTTGCCTGCGTGACGATATCCGTGATCCGCGCAGTATCCACTGCGGTCAGTTCCTCACCCGCGATCTGGACCACCACGCTGATGCTCTCTTCCCCGATGTAGGCCACGCAGTCCTTGTACCCCTTTGCCATGACAAGGTTTTCGATCTGCGCCTCTGTCACGGTGCTGTCTGCCATGGTCTGAATGGCAAGGTTGGTCTGTTCCTTCGTGGTCTGGTCGGTTTCCTCACCGGCCATAGTCTCCTGCAGGATGGTCAGGGCGCTGTCCCGGGCCTGCTGACGATTCAGCCGGGCATTTGCAAAGTAGTCCCCCGCCGCAGAACTGTCACCCTCTGTCTGCTGCCCGTCACCGACACCAAGCAGCGGGTCTTTTGCCTCCCCCGTCACCAGTGCCGCTTCCCCCAGCGTCTTTCCCGTATCGGTGGCCTGACCCACGCGCTGATAGTCCCAGTTCAGATATGCCGCCACACACACGAACAGCACCACCGCGGCTACCACCGCGTTGCGCTTGACAAGCTGCTTCCACGCAACCTGTTTCCCTTTACTTTTTACCATGTTAAATTCCTCCTTACCGCTCACTTTGACAAACAGAAATTTTTTCCGTACTCAGTCCCGTCAGGGCACCGATGGCTTGGGTCAGCTGCAGCCTAACTGTCGGGTCCGCCCCGCCGGGACACACCGCCAACGCCCCCTGAAAAGTGGGGCTGAAGTTCTGCACCGGAACGGTTTGCTCTACACCGCTGCCGCAGCTGACGATGACCGTGGTGCGGGTCTGCTCCCGCTGGTCGGTGCTTACGTCCTGTGCATAGACCTTGCGGCCGCTTTCTTTCAACGTAAGTACCACGCTCACCTTCCCCGCCCCGCTGATTTTGGAAAGTGTGGACTCCAGCCTGCGTTCCAGCTCAGACAGTTCAAACTCCATCGACGGCGTCTGGACCTCTTGCTGTCGCTGTCTTTGCCCATCGCTTCTGCCGGGCAGCAGCAGCAACACCCCTGCAAGAACCGCAATTAACAGATATTTGTACTTCTCCAGCCCGTTTTTCCAGCTTACGGGCCACTTCCACCGCAACCTATCCACCCCCTGTGAATTCCTGCATATCCGCATGGATGCCCAGCTCCGTGGTCAGGATCTGCTCCAGTTCCCGGCGCTGCTCCTGCGTAAATTCGCCGGACACCCACGCTCTTTCGGGCAGCCATACACCGCCCTCCCCAGGTGCACAGCTTACCCGGGCACTGCATGCAACACCCAACTGCGCCGCCTTGTCCACAATATATGTCCCACTCTCCTGTTCTATGAGCGATTTCAATATCTGCCCGCCTTTTTCTTCCAGCTCCTGTCCGCTGCTGCGGGTTTGATCCATAATGGTGAATTTCGGTTTTATGTTCAGATTTAATGGTTTCAGCACCGCCCACAGCAGCATCATCGCACAGACAAGATTTCCAACCTGTCGGACCGCCCCGGCTGGCATCACGCTGCGTGCCACAGCCGCCAGCATGGCCGCGCAGGTAACACCGATCAGCCAGTCGCTCACGTCACCACCCCCGAAATACCGCTTATGATGCTGACCAGCATTACCAGCGCACAAGACCCCGTCATACCAAAAATCAGGCCAAACGCCGTGCCGATGGCGGCAATCAGTTCTGCCAGCCGCCCCTCGGCAAACATGGCGGCAATGGCTGCACTGAGTTTATAGCACAGATAGTGCACACCCAGCTGCAGAAAGGGTGTCAGACAAAGGCCTAAAACGGCCAGCAGGCCAAACACCCCCACCGAGCCGCGCACATGCCCAGCACCAACCAAAATCGTTTCCGCCGCATTGGAAATGATGCCGCCGACCACGGGTATTGCGCTTGAAATTGCCGTTTTCGTCAGCTTGAGTGCTGCGGCATCCGCAGTGCCTGCCACGGCGCTGCCCACCGTCAGATAGGATACAAAGGCCGCCAACAGTACCGTTAATGCCGTTTTTGCCGTCCACTTCAAAAATTCCGCCATGCGCTTCAAGCCCGGATTGCCCACCGCTGCGTAGGCCGTATAGGCCACCACATAGGCGTAAACCAGCGGCACCAGCAGCCGGTCGATCATCGCGATCAACAGATTGGCAAACAGCGAGGTGGCCACCTGTCGTGCTGCCGCCGTCCCGACTCCGCCCGCCACCGCCGTACACACCGCCATGACCGGCATCAGCACCTGCCCAAAGCCGTACATACTGTCAATGGTGCTGCGGCCCAGCCCCAGCATTTGTGATACGTCGCCCGCCGAAAGGCCCGTCACCGCCAAAGCTCCCGCCATGATCGCCACGGGCATCTGCACCCCCGTTCCAAGCAGCTGGGCAGATTGTGCCATGGCACACAACAGCACCACCGCCAAAAGCAACAGGCCACACTGCAGCGCATCCCGAATGAGATCCGGCAGAACCTGCATTGCTTTATTAAAAATGCCGGCAAGCTCCTTATCCAATTCCATCTCGTCAGAAAACTCCACGCCCACGTCATAGGCTTGCCCGGCACGGAGCAGCTTGTCTGTGCCGAACTGCTCCGCCAGCTGTTCCGCTCGGCAGGGCAGAATCAGCAGGATAAGCACCGCCATCCAAATCAAACCGCGCTTCATCCTGCCAGCTCCGTAATCAGGGTCACCACACCGTTCACCAGGGGAATCGCCGCAGCCAGAGAGAGGATCGTACCCGCGATTTCAATAAAAGCCCCGATTCCGCCTTCGCCCGTACTGCGGCAAACCTCCGTGCCAATGCGTGTCACAATGGAAAGCCCCACGATCTTTATCACCGGTTCCACCACCTGCTCGTCCAGCTGCGCCAGTCTGGCCAGCTTACCCAAGGTCTGCACGGTCTGTTCCATGCTCTGGGCCAGCAGCAGGATGACCCAGCCGCCGCAAGCAAGAATGATCGGCACGGCAAATTCCGGTGTGCTGCGGCGCAGTACCACCGCGCAGATCGCCGCCGAAAGGCCACCGGCCACGATTTTCAAAAGCAGCTCTATCATAGGCCAAACAAACTCTTGACCAGCGTGAACAACTGCGCGATCTCCTGCACCACCATCATCAGCACGACTACAAGGGCCGTCAGCGTCACCATGGTTGCCTGTTCTTCCCGGCCGGACCGGGTCAGTACCTGGTTGAGCACCGACACCAAAATTCCCACTGCTGCAATTTTGAAAATCAAATCCACATTCATTACACAGTTCCTCTCCGCTTTGTCATATCAGAGTCAGCAGTAAAAATCCGCCCGCCGTCGCCCCAAGAGTGCGGTACAGCCTGCCCCGGACCCGGCTGCTCTGCCTTGCCCTTGCAGCACATTCTTCCAGCTCACCCCGGATGCGTTCGGCCACCTGGACCTGTCCCCTGTCGTCGTATCGCCCCAGTACTTGTCCCAGGCCGCGCAGCAATTCTTTTTCCCGGTGCTGCAGGGGCAATTTATCGACCCCTTCTCCCCAAACATCTATAAAGCACTTTCCCTTTTCAATCCCTGCCCGACAACTGTTTAAGAACACAAATACTTGTCCCTTTTGACCGCGTGCCATGCGGCTGAGCAGTTCCGGCACCGCCGGCTGGAACAGGGCAAGTTCCCGTTCAAAAACACGCACTGCCCCGATCAGCTCCTCCAGTACACGCACCCGTTTTGAAAGCTCGTCCGCCGCGCGGACCCCCCACAGCAGGCAGCCGCCCAACACAAGCACGCCGCCCAACAGCTTCAGCATATCTCCCGCACATCCTTTACGCAGATCGCTCTTTTCCCGCCTACGCGGGTCAATATAACAAAGCGTTCAAACACGCCCGCCGTCAGCAGACCGCGGTACACTGCCCTGCGGCGCATATCCTCAAGATCTTCCGCGTGGGCGGTGGCCAGCACGGCAACTCCACACCCCATCGCCTGCTCCATGGCACGGACGTCTTCTGGCGCGGTGATCTCATCAACTGCCACCACCTGCGGATTCATACCGCGCAGCAGCATATGCACCGCCTGTGCTTTCGGGCAGCCGGTCAGCACGTCCGTGCAGCCGCCCAGATCCATCTGCGCCCTTCCCTGCCAGGCAGCCGCCAGTTCACCCCGTTCATCCGCCACCGCCACGCGCACCCCCTGCTGGGAGAATATCCGGATCATATCCCGCAGCAGCGTGGTTTTTCCCGCCCCCGGCGGCGCCAAAATCAAGGTGTTTTTCACTCTGTTTCCCGTTCTTATTTGTAAAGCCACATCACTTGCACATCCTTTGATTTGGCGGGCTACGCGCATATTGATTGACGAAATATCCCGAATTGTTCGCACCTGTCCATGTTCCATGACCGCCGTGCCCGCAACGCCCAACCGGTGACCGCCCTCCACCGTCATGTACCCCTCGCGCAGCTGATGCAGCACGGTATGAATGGACCAATTACTGGCTTTCTGCAGCAACTGGTCCAGTTCCTGCTGCTCTACTTCCGAGCCGGTCAGCGGCCGCACTGTCCCCTGCATGGTCAGCATTACCTTTTGTCCTGCGCGAAGGCGCACCTCCTCCACGCAGGCAAGCTCCTCCCGGGTTAGCACGGGTATGCTTTGCTTCAGCCTGTCCGGAAGCAGGCCAAGCACCTGTTTGCAGCGCTCCGGCATCCTGCCACCCCCTTCGTTTTCCTATCCTATGAAGGGCTGTCCCCCTTTATGACCGCAAAAAACCGCCCGCAGTCAGCACTGCAGGCGGTTTGAAATTGCTTTTATTCCCTTATTTGCCGTGCTGGATGGCGGCGTAAAGGGTGTTTTCCATCAGCATGGCGCGGGTCATGGGACCCACACCGCCGGGCACAGGGGTGATGTAGGAGGCCTTCTGGGCCACTTCGTTGTAACACACGTCACCGCAGAGCTTGCCTTGTTCGTTGCGGTTCATGGCAACATCAATGACCACCGCCCCCTCTTTGATCATGTCCGCCGTGATCAGACCCACGCGGCCCACGGCGGCGATGAGAATATCTGCCCGGCGGCACTCGGCGGCCAGGTCGGGGGTCCGGGAGTGGCACACGGTAACCGTTGCATCCTCACGCAGCATCAAAATGGCCTGGGGCTTGCCCACGATGTTGGAGCGGCCCACTACAACGCAGTGCTTGCCCCGGATGTCAATATCGTACTCCTTCAGCATACGCACCACACCGTAGGGCGTGCAGGGCACAAAACCGTCCTCGCCGATCATCAGCTTGCCCACATTGTAGGGGTGGAAGCAGTCCACATCCTTGTCCGGGCGGATGGCGCGCAGTACTTCTCGTTCGTTCAGGTGCTTGGGCAGGGGTAGCTGGACCAAAATTCCGTCCATATCTTCCCGTCCATTCAGCTCATCGATCAGGTCAAGAAGCTGCTTTTGGGTGGTTTCTTCGGGCAGCGCATACTCTTCGCTGTAAAAACCGCACTCGCCGCAGTCCTTCTTCTTTCCGTTCACGTACACGCGGGACGCGGGGTTATCGCCCACGATGATCACGGCCAGGGCCGGCTTTGCAGATAGCTGCGCCGCCTTTTGGGCCACCTCTTCCTTCACTTTTGCGGCAAGCGCTCTGCCGTCCATTATGGTTGCCATGGTTATGCCTCCTCTTTCTCTTCTTCCTTCTGGGCCATGCGCTGGGCATAAAGCAGCTCCGGCCTATTTTTCACCCGGACAAACCGCCAGAGCATCACACCAAGGGCCACCGCCGCAGAGACAAGCGCCAGCACCTGCGAAGTACGGATAGGATAGCCGAACAGCTCGATCCCAAAGAAATACAAACTGTCGGTGCGCAGGCCTTCGATCCAAAATCTGCCCAAACCGTACCAGAACACGTAGCTCAAAAACAGCTGTCCGTCAAATTTATAGAATTTTTTGGACAGATACACCACCAGCACAAGGCCCACGAGATTCCACATGGACTCGTACAGAAAGGTCGGATGTACGCCCAATTCCCCAGTCAGAATGGACTGGTAGGTCACCTCGTCGATCTGTCCTCCGCTGTAAAGCCAGCGCGCAATGGCCGGCGAACACATCCTCCAGGGGGCGTCCGTCACGCTGCCGTAGGCCTCCACGTTCATGAAGTTGCCCCAACGGCCAACGATTTGACCGATGAACAGGCCCTGTACGCCCAAATCGGCAAAGGCCGGAAAAGACAGCTTGCGCCAACGGCAGAAAACCAGTAAGGTCAGGGCCGCCGCAATGACTGCACCGTAAATGGCGATGCCGCCATCGCCGATGCGCACCATGGCGCCCCAATCCAGCGAACCGTCCTCCCTGCGGAAGCGGTCCAGATAAAACAGCACATAGTAGGCCCTGCACCCCACAAGGCTGAGGGGCACCGCCGCGATCAGCAGGTCCAAAATGTCGTCCTGCCGCAGGCCGAAGGTCTTTGCCCGGCGGCAGCAGAAAATCACCGCCAGCAGGAATCCAAGTCCGATGATGATTCCATACCAGTACACGTTGCGGCCAAATAGGATAAAGGCCACACGGTTGAGTTCAAACCGCAGTCCCAAACCCGGAAAGGTGACCGTATTGACCATGGCCGTTCCGGGCAGCGCGAAGAAGTTCATACCGCTCCCTCCTTTGGCCGCACCACGGACAGGGTGGTACGCTCGGTCTGCATCCAGCGCGCCAGCAGGTTTTGGGCGTCCTCACGGGTAACCGTGTCAAACACCTCTGGGAATGTCAGCGCCTGGGCCCCGCTGAAAAAGCTTCGTGCCTGACCCACGCAGATGTTCTCAAAGGAATTCAGTCCCCGCACGCGGCTGCCGTAGGCAGCTTTTTTCAGCCTCTGCCACAGGGCCTCGTCGATGCCCTCCCGGACAAGGCGGGCCGCCTCGTCGAAAATCTGCTTTGCCACGCAGTCGGGATCCCGGCTTTCGCCGCCGGCGTAGAGGAATGCACTGCCGGGAGAAACCTCGCAGCCGCAGTCGAACTCGGTGTTAATCAAGCCTTGTCGATACAGAGTTGCGTACAAGGGGCTGGACTGCCCCACCAGCGCCTGGGCCGTCAAATCGCCCATCAGCTGCACCCGCAGGGTTTCCGGCCCGTTGGGTGCCGGGTCACCCTTGCAGGCAAAGAGAAATGTGGGGGTGGAAACTTCCATGCTCACCTCTACGCGGGAGGTTGCCGCACAGGACGGCTCTTCCTCGCCGTAGCTGCGCTCCACCTTGCCGCTTCCGCGCCCAGGCAGAATTTCCTCCGCAATCTCACACACGCGCTCGGCATCCACGTTGCCCGCCACACACAGCACCATGTTTTCCGGTGTATAGAAGGCCCGGTGGCAATCATACAGGGTCTTATCGGTAATGTGGGAGATGGATTCCACCGTACCGGCCACGCTGGTGCGGATCGGATGATTTTTGTACAGACCGGCCATCAGGTTCATATAAACCTGCCAGTCCGGGTTATCCTCCACCATGCGGATCTCCTGGGCGATGATCCCCTGCTCCTTGTCCACGCTTTCCGGGGTAAACCAGGGCACGGACACAAAACCGAGTAAAATGCGCAGGTTCTCTTCAAACTTTTCGGTACTTTCAAAGTAGTAGCCGGTAATATCGTTGCTTGTAAACGCATTGGGCGACGCCCCGTTGGAGGCCAGGTCCTGCAGGGCATTTCCGTCCTCGGTATCAAACATCTTATGCTCCAAAAAGTGGGCCACGCCGGCCGGGGTATCATGCCACTGTCCGTTCAGACAAAAGCGCATATCCATGCCACCGTAATTGGTGGCAAAGAAGGCATAGCTTTTTGCGTGTTCCGGCTTGGGGCATACAAACACATTCAGGCCGTTATCCAGCACCTTGTGGTACAACCGCTCCCCGATGCGGGGGTATTCCAAACAATTCACCGCCGGTCCCCCTTTCCCTTCAGGAAGTAGATGGTGTCAAGGTGTATGCGGCCGGCCACGGCCACCACCTGCTCCTTCGTCACCTGTTCCAACCGCCGGGCCAGCTGCTCCGGCGTTTCGGTGATGCCGGCTGCCGCCTGTCCCAGCCAGTAGTCCGCCATGCGGCCCTGACCGTCCGTCATGGTGTGCAGGGCCGTGCATACGATGCGCCGAGCGCCTTCCAGCTCCTCGTCGGTGATCTCGCCGCGGCTGCAGGCCGCCAGTTGGGCCAGTATCTCATCCCGGGCCTGTTGGAACTTTTCAAATTCGATGCCGGAACTGACCAGCATCAATCCCTTAAGCTTTTCGAGGGAGGAACTTGCAAAATAGCACAGGGACAGCTTCTCCCGCACGTTCATAAACAACTTGGACATACTGGTCCCACCAAACACGGCGTTGAGCAGCATCAGAGCGGGGTACTCCTCATCCCACACGCCGATCCCATCGGTGCGGAATCCCATAGCCAGCTTGCCCTGGGTCACGTCCAGCGCCTCTTCCACAATGTTTGGCTCCGGGTGGACGGTAATGCGTAGCTCGCACTCGGGCTGCTCCCGGTCCGGATTGACCGGCAGCTGTGCAAAGGCAGCCTTGAACGCCTGCTGCACCCGTTCCGGTGCGGCAGAGCCGCAGTAGAACAGCTCCACCTGCGCCGTGGCCAGCAGAGTCTGATACCGCTGCCAAAGGCTTTGGGGTGTGATGGCGGCGGCCGAGTCCTCGTCGCCGTATTGGCTGATACCGAAGGTCTCGTGCCGGCACATCTCCTGTCCCAGCCGCATCATGGAATATTTGCGCTTGTCATTCATCTGCGCCCGGATGCGGTCGATCAGATTGGCGCGCTCCCCCTCCACAAACTCGCGGCAGAAGATGCCCTCCTCGGTGTGGGGATGCAGCAGCAGCTCGCTCAGCAGGTCCAGGGCGGGCTCCAACAGCTGTTCGCCTTTCAATGCGTAGGCATCGTCAAGAAAACTTGCCGAAAAGCTCAGACACTGGATCTCGCCTTTTTTATCGACCGACGGCTCGATAGCCCCGCCATACAGCCGGTCCAGCTGCGCGCTGACCGCCTGCATATTGGGATAGCTTTTGCAGCCCCGGCGCAGCACCCACGGCAGCAGTGCATTCTCCGCCGCGTGCGCGCTATCAAGACCCGTCAGCAGAGACACGCCGAAGTAATTGCTTTTGAATTTACCTGTATGCACCGCCGTCAGGCTGACGCCGGGGAACAACTGTGTGCGAATGACCTGGCTCATATGCATTCCTCCCGGGGAACAGTATATTTAAGATATTATACATCCTGCAGCACAAGAAAGCAAAGTATTCTTGCATCTGCCCCGTTTTTCTTTTCCGGCTGCTAAATATATTGTGTCCGTTCCTCCCGCTTGGCAACCTGTAAACTTCCCTTGATTTTCAAAGAAAATCTCGCGTTTCCCCTTGACAAATGGCACAAAATGTTGTATAGTATTCGTCGGTAAAGCACTTTCCCTTTACATCTTTCCCGTTTCGGAGGTGGAACTGTGAAAAACCAGGCTTTTCGTATGACCATGCTGTTCGATTTTTACGGCGAGATCCTCACTGATCGTCAGAAGGAGTTTTACGACCTGTACTACAACGAGGACCTCTCTCTGGCCGAGATTGCCGAGAACTACGGCATCACCCGCCAGGGCGTGCGCGACGTCATCGTCCGTGCCGAGGCCGTCCTCACCGAGCTGGAGGACAAAACCGGCCTGATCCGCCGCTTCCACGCCATGCGTAGCCAGCTGGAGGATATCGCGGCTGCTGCCAACGGAATTTTGGAGCGCAACGCCGGCTATGAAGACGCGCAGATCGACTCCCTTGCCCGGCAGATCCGCTCCGCCGCCGAGGCGATGAGCCAGGAGTGATCCATGGCCTTTGAAGGACTGACCGAAAAACTTTCGGCTGCATTCAAAAAGCTTCGCAGCAAGGGCCGCCTGACCGAGGCTGATGTCAAATCCGCCATGCGGGAGATTCGCCTTGCCCTGCTGGAAGCCGACGTCAGTTACAAGGTCGTCAAGGACTTCGTTGCCCGGGTCAGTGAGCGGGCCGTCGGCACCGACGTGCTGGAGGCACTCTCCCCCGCCCAGATGATCGTCAAGATCGTCAATGAAGAGCTGACGACCCTGATGGGCGGCGAGAACACCAAGCTGACCATCGCCTCCGCGCCCCCCACCGTGGTCATGCTGGTGGGTCTGCAGGGCGCAGGTAAAACCACCAACGGTGCCAAGCTGGCGGGTCTTATGAAGCGCCAGCACGCAAAGCGCCCCCTGCTGGCCGCCTGCGACGTGTACCGTCCCGCCGCCATCCAGCAGCTGGAGGTGGTTGGCAAGCAGCTGGACATCCCTGTGTTCCAAATGGGTCAGATCGACCCTGTGGATATTGCAAAGGCCGCTGTGGCCCACGCAAAGGCCCATGGCAACGACATGGTCTTTTTGGACACCGCCGGCCGCCTGCACGTTGACGAGACCCTGATGGCCGAGCTGTGCAGCATCAAACAGGCCGTCAACCCCACCGAGATCATCCTGGTGGTGGACGCCATGATCGGCCAGGACGCCGTCACCGCCGCAAAAGCCTTTGACGATGCGCTGGACATCACCGGTGTCATGCTGACCAAGCTGGACGGCGATGCCCGCGGCGGTGCAGCTCTGTCTATCCGCGCTGTCACCGGCAAACCCATCAAATTTGCCGGTGTTGGCGAAAAGCTGGAACAGATCGAGGTATTTCACCCCGACCGCATGGCCAGCCGTATTCTGGGCATGGGCGACATGCTTTCCCTCATCGAGAAGGCGCAGGAAAACTTCGATGCCGAGAAGGCCGCCAAACTGCAGGAGCGGCTTCGTAAAAACAAATTCACCCTGACTGACTATTACGATCAGCTCTCTCAGGTGAAGAATATAGGCTCTCTGGCCGACATTGCAGGCATGCTTCCCGGCGTCAACGCCAAAGACCTTGAAGGGGCCTCCATGGACGAAAAGATGCTCGCGCATACCGAAGCCATTATCCTGTCCATGACGCCCGAAGAACGAGAAGACCCCAAGCTGCTCAATTCCAGCCGCAAAAAGCGCATTGCCGCCGGCTGTGGATTGCAGGTCGTGGATGTAAACCGTCTGCTCAAACAATTCGAGAT
>JAZSAP010000095.1:0-9400 GCA_045601925.1 Lawsonibacter sp. | reverse complement strand
GATCGCCAAGAAGACCCCCCTCACTGTCAAGATCCCCAACGAGATCGCCGTGGGCGAGTTGGCCAGCCGCATGAAGAAGACCGGCGCCGAGGTGGTCAAGTGCCTGATGATGAACGGTGTTATGGCCTCCCTGAGCGAGATTATTGACTTTGATACCGCCGCTTTTGTTGCCGAGGAGCTTGGCTGCAAGGTGGAAAAGGAAGTCATCGTCACCATCGAGGAGAAGCTCATTGATGTGTCCGAGGACAAGGACGAAGACCTGCAGGAGCGCGCTCCCGTTGTCGTGGTCATGGGCCACGTCGATCACGGCAAGACCTCCCTGCTGGATTATATCCGCAACGCAAACGTTGTTTCCGGCGAGGCTGGCGGCATCACCCAGCATATCGGTGCCTATCAGGTAGAGGTGAACGGCAAGCCCATCACCTTCCTGGACACCCCCGGTCACGAGGCGTTCACCGCCATGCGTGCCCGCGGCGCCATGATCACCGACGTGGCCATCCTTGTGGTGGCCGCCGACGACGGCATCATGCCCCAGACCGTGGAGTCCATCAACCACGCCAAGGCCGCCGAGATCCCCCTGATCGTTGCCGTCAACAAGATGGATAAGCCCACCGCCAACCCTGACCGCATCATGCAGCAGCTGACTGAGTACGAGCTGGTGCCCGAGGAGTGGGGCGGCGACACCATCATCTGCCCCATCTCCGCCAAGACCGGCATGGGCATCGACAACCTGCTGGACATGGTCACCCTGACCGCCGAGATGCGCGAGCTGAAGGCCAACCCCAACCGCACCGCTCACGGCGCGGTTATCGAGGCCCGTCTGGACAAGGGCCGCGGCCCCGTGGCCACCCTGCTGGTGCAGAACGGCACCCTGAAACAGGGCGACGTGATCATCGCCGGCACCGCCGTGGGCCGTGTGCGCGCCATGACCGATGCCAAGGGCAACAAGTTGACCCAGGCCGGCCCCTCCGTCCCCGTGGAGATCATCGGCATGAGCGAAGTGCCCGGTGCCGGTGACGACTTCCACGCCGTTGCCGACGAGCGCATGGCCCGTGAACTGGTGGAGCAGCGCAAGCACGAGCAGAAGGCCAACCTGGGCAGCAACGTGGGCAAGGTCACTCTAGAGGACCTGTTCAGCCAGATCCAGGCCGGCGATATGAAGAATCTGAACATCATCGTCAAGGCCGACGTTCAGGGCTCTGCCGAGGCGGTCAAGGCCTCTCTGGAAAAGCTGACCAACGAAGAGGTCCGCGTCCGCGTCATCCACAGCGCCGTGGGTGCCATCAACGAGTCCGACGTCACCCTGGCTGCCACCGCCGGCGCCATCATCGTGGGCTTCAACGTCCGTCCTGACTCCAACGCCAAGGAGACTTCCGCCCGTTTGGACGTGGATATGCGCATGTACCGCGTGATTTACGACGCCATCAACGAGATCGAGGCCGCCATGAAGGGCATGCTGGCTCCCAAATTCAAGGAAGTGGAGCTGGGCCGTGCCGAGGTGCGCAACGTCTTCCGCATCACCAACGTCGGCATGGTTGCCGGCTGCTACGTGGTGGATGGCAAGATGCAGCGCAACGCCCAAATGCGTCTGCTGCGTGACAACGTGGTCATCTATGACGGTGCCATCGCCTCTCTGCAGCGCTTCAAGGACAGCGTGAAGGAAGTGGCCACCGGCTACGAGTGCGGCATCACCTTCGAGAAGTTCCAAGACATTAAAGAGGGAGATATTATCGAAGCCTTCATTATGGAACAGATCGAAGTATAAGCCGCACGAGTACCCCGCAAAGCGGGGCGCGCCTTTTGGCGCGCAAAATCGAAGCCGCAGGCTGAGATTTGCGCAAGGGCGAATTCACTTCGCCCGAGCATTTCAATCTCTAAGGGCCCCGCCGAATGGAACATTCGGTGGGATGTGCGGCATCACCTTCGAGAAGTTCCAAGACATTAAAGAGGGAGATATTATCGAAGCCTTCATTATGGAGCAGATCGAGGTATAATTTCATAAGAGCTACCAAGTTGGGGCGGGCGTTTCGCCCGCCCCAACTTGTTTTGAAGGAACCCTATTCCGCCCTGCGGGGCGGGATGAGCTTGTTCCGCCCCCGGGCGGGTATCTTTTGTAACGCCACAAAAGACACGAAAAGGGCGCTAAGAAACCCCATGGTTTCTTAAAACTTCCTTTGGGTGGTATCCGTGGCAGCCCTTCCTGTCGGTCGGCGGTCGCATCTGACCGGCCCAGCGCCGATTAGGCTGCCGCAATGCATACTATCTGCAAAATTATCGGTCTATCGCACTCCCGCCGACTTGCTTCGCGGGAACGAAACACCCACCGCAGCAGGCGCGTTTGTGCGGTAGGACGGAAAACCAATTGTATCTCCGAGGGGCGGCAGCCTAAAGACGCAACGTGGGGTCGTCGCAGGGGTGCCGGACGTGCAGAACGACTCCCGCTTACGAGCCGTTTCCTTTGAGGTCCGGGGTGCAGACAGTATGTGACACAGGCGCTTGCGCCAAGTCACATTTGCTGGCAAACCCCGGCGGCGTTTTGGTTCCTTTGCCGCCGTGGGCAAAGGAACTCGCCCCGCAGGGCGATTTTCTTTCCTTATCACTTTGTAAATTACTCCCGAAAGGAGATTTTTACTATGGCAAGCAATCGTATCGGTCGCATCAACGAGGAAATTCAGCGGGAGCTGTCTGACCTAATCCGCACCGTGAAAGATCCCCGTGTCACCGGCCTGATCTCCGTCACCGCGGTGGACACCACTCCCGATTTGAAATTCTGCAAGGTCTATATCAGCGTGCTGGACAAGAGCGACGTCAATCAGGTCCTCAAGGGCCTGAAGTCCGCTGCCGGCTGGCTGCGCCGTGAGCTGGGCCGCACCCTGAATCTGCGGACCACCCCGGAGCTGACCTTCGTCCGGGACGACTCCATTGACCAGGGCGCCCACATTCTGGACCTGCTGCGGGACCCCAACGTGGTCAAACCCGCCAACCCCGCCAACGAACACATCGTACTGGAGGACTGATTATGGCTCAGCTGACCTGCGCCCAGGCCGCGGACCTGCTGCTGGGCTGGGACGACCTGCTCATTCTGACCCACGTGCGCCCGGACGGGGACACGGTGGGCTGCGCTGCCGGCCTGTGCCGCGCCCTGCGCGAGCAGGGAAAAACCGCCCACATTCTGCCCGACCCGGGCACCAGCGGCATGTTCACCATGCATTTGGAGGGTCTGCTGGCCCCCACCGACTTTATCCCCAACAGAGTCGTGGCGGTGGATATTGCCTCCCGCTCCATGTTCCACGACGGGGCCAAACCCTATCTGGACCGCGTGGACCTGACCGTTGACCACCACGGCTCCCAGGAGTTCTACGCCGCTGACACCTGCGTGGAACCCGACCGCGCCGCCTGCGGCGAGCTGATTTACGAAATCGTGCGCCGCTGGGGTCCCGTCAGCGCCGAAGTGGCCCTGCCCCTCTATATGGCCGTGTCCACCGACTGCGGCTGCTTTGTGTACAGCAACACCACCCCCGCCTGCCATCGCATCGCCGCCGACCTTTTGGACTGCGGCATCGACTTTATGCCCATCAACCGCCGGCACTTCCGGGCCAAATCCTTCAAGCGCATGAAGCTGGAGAGCATGCTGGTGGAGAGTATGCAGCTGTTTGACGAGGGGACCATGGCCATGGTCACTCTGACGCTGGACATGATGGACCGCCTGCAGGCCACCGAGGAGGACGTGGACAACATCTCTGCCTTCGTGGGTCAGGTGGAAGGGGTCAAAACCGGCATCACCGTGCGGCAGATGGAACCCAGTTGCTGCAAAATTTCCGTCCGCACCTACCCTGCCGACCTCAATGCCAGCGAAGTGTGCGCCCGGCTGGGCGGCGGCGGTCACGCAGCTGCCGCCGGCGTCACCCTGAACATGGGCGTGCAGGAGGCGTGCGACGCCATCATCCGCGCCGTCCGCGCGGTGCAGGCGAGCAAGGAGTGATTCCATGCCCAATGGCATTATAATTGTCGATAAACCGCAGGAGTGGACGTCTATGGACGTGTGCGCCAAGCTGCGGGGCATCCTGCGGGAAAAGCGCGTCGGCCACGCCGGCACCCTTGACCCCATGGCCACCGGTGTGCTGCCGGTTTTCATCGGCCGGGCCACCCGGGCGGTGGAATTCGCCGACAAAGGGGACAAGGAGTACGTGGCTGGTCTGAAACTGGGCCTTGCCACCAACACCCAGGACACCTCCGGCCAAGTGCTGGAACAGCGCCCGGTTTCCGTAACGGCAGAACAGTTGGAGTCCGTCCTGTCCCAATTCCGGGGCGACATCCTGCAAGTTCCCCCCATGTACTCTGCCATCAAAATCAACGGCAAAAAGCTCTACGAGCTGGCCCGCAAGGGCCGGGAGATTGAGCGGCCCGCCCGCCCTGTCACCATCCACTCCCTGACGGTGGAGGGCCAGACTGCCCCGGATGAATTCGTTCTGCGGGTGCGCTGCTCCAAAGGCACTTACGTGCGCACCCTGTGCCACGACATCGGTGCCGCCCTGGGCTGCGGCGGCTGCATGAGCAGCCTGCGCCGCACCATGGCCGCCGGTTTTACGCTGGAGCTGGCCGTCACTTTGGATGAAATACAGGCCGCCGCCGACCCTGCCGCCCTGCTGCTGGGGACGGACAGCCTGTTTGCTGACCTGCCATCCCTGACTCTGCCCGAGGATGCAGCGCGCAAGCTGCGCAACGGCATGACCCTGGTCATACCGGAGGTTGCGCCGGGGCAATGGCGAGTGTACGGTCAAAACGGTGAGTTTTTGGCCCTGTGCTGCAGCAAAGGCGGCAAGCTGACCACTATCAAAAGTTTTTTCAACGTATAGGCAGGTGATTTTATGAACCACAACACGCGCCGGGTGATCGCCCTGGGTTTTTTTGACGGCGTACATAACGGTCACGGTGCCCTGCTGCAGTGTGTGGTTCGGCGCTCTGCCCAGCTGGACGCCACTCCCGCAGCCTTCACCTTCGACATCCACCCGGAAAGCCTGATTTTTGGCCGGACCACCCCCACCCTAACTGACCCCCCCCTGCGAAAAGAGCTGATGGGCCGGCTGCACGGTGTCCACGACGTCATCGTGGCCCATTACGACCAGCAGATGATGCGCACCCCATGGCGCAGCTTTGTCACCGACTATCTGATTGCCCGGTGCGGTGCCGTCCACCTTGTGGTGGGACACGACTTCCGTTTCGGCTACCGGGGCGAGGGCAACGGTCAAAAATTGAGCGAGCTGTGCGCAGAACTGGGCATCGGCTGCGACGTAATCCGACCCGTAGTGCAGGACGGCATCACCGTGTCCTCCACCCACATCCGTACCCTGGTGGCCCAGGGCGAGATGGAACGGGCCAACAGCTTTCTGGGCCATCCCCACTGCCTGTCCGGCACGGTGGCCCACGGGAAAAAGCTCGGGCGCGACCTTGGCTTCCCCACGGTCAACCTGACCTTTCCCGAAGGGGTGCTCGTCCCCGCCCACGGCGTGTACGCCACCCGGGTGACGGTTGACGGGGCCACCTTTGACGCCGTGACCAATGTGGGGGTGCGTCCCACGGTAGACTCCAACGGTGCTGTCACCGCCGAAAGCTTTCTGCTGGACTTTGGCGGCGACCTGTACGGCAAGACTCTGCGCCTTGACTTTTATAAATTCCTGCGGGCCGAGCAGCGGTTTGCCGGCCACAACGCCCTGAGCCGGGCGATCAGCGAAAACGTCCGGCAGGCCCGGGCCTATTTCCGCCTTGCGGATACCTGACAGGAGGTTTTGGTATGGACAGAAAAACCTTTCACAACGTTATCGCTTTGATTTCCTTTGCCGCCCTGCTGTTTTTGCTGGTGCTGCGGCTGGACGGCGTGTTGGCTGTGCTGGGCAGCATCGGCAGCACGCTGAAACCTATTTTTATTGGTTTTGCCATCGCGTTTATCCTCTCCCGCCCCTGCAGCTTCTTTGACCGGGTCTATTCCCGACTGCTGCCCTGGGCCTCCAAAGGCGTGGTGACCGGCCTTGCCGTTTTGACCTCCTACGTATGCCTGCTGGCCGTTATCGCCCTGATTTTCACCATGATCCTGCCCCAGCTCTATGAGAGCATTCGCGGTCTTGCCGCCAGCATTTACGCCAACCTGCCCTCCATGCAGGCTGCGCTCAACGCTCTGCTGGCCCGGCTCAATCTGAACAGCGCTGAGCTGACCGGTATGCTCCCCTCCCTATCCGAAATCGTGGACGGCGTGCTGGGCGCGCTTTCCTCTGCCCTGCCCCATTTGCTGTCCATTACCGGCAGTCTGTTTTCTAGTTCCTTGGCGTTGATCACCTCTTTGGTCCTCAGCGTGTATATGCTGGCTGGCCGCGCTCGGCTGACAAATCAGACCAGCCGTGTGCTGCAGGCCTTCAGCTCTCCCGCCGTCGCCCGCACCGTCGGTCAGATCGCACAGCTGACCGCCGACACCTTTACCCGGTTCATTTCCGGTCAGCTGCTGGAGGCCGCCATTTTGGGCGTGCTGTGCTTTATCGGCATGGTCATCCTGCGTTTCCCCTACGCCCCTCTCATCAGTGTCATCATCGCCGTTTCCGCACTGATTCCCGTGGCCGGTGCATACATTGGTGCCGGTTTGTCCGCCCTGCTGCTGGTCATGATCTCTCCCCCCCAGGCCCTGGGCTTCCTGGTGTTTATCGTCGTACTGCAGCAGTTGGAGGGCAACCTCATCTACCCCCGCGTGGTGGGTAACTCCATCGGTCTGCCCGGCCTGTGGGTGCTGATCGCCGTGCTGGTGGGCGGCGGCCTGTTTGGCCTTATCGGTATGCTGTTGAGCGTCCCCGCCACCTCCGTGTGCTACACCCTGTTGCGTCAGGATGTCAACGCCCGCTTGAAGTGATGGTCGATTTCTCCGTTTCCCGCCCCGTGTGCGGGCGCTTTGCACCCAGTCCCAGTGGACGCATGCACCTTGGCAACCTGTGGTCCTGCCTGTTGGCATGGCTGTCTGCCCGCAGCGCGGGCGGGCGCATGGTACTGCGGCTGGAGGACCTTGACCCCGACCGCTGCCGACCGGAGTTCTGTCAGCAGATCATGGCCGACCTTGACTGGTTGGGCCTTGACTGGGACGGTGAGCCGATGTATCAAAGCCGGCGCAGCCACATTTATGAAGAATATTTCCGCACGCTGGAGCAGCAAGGTCTGATTTACCCCTGCTACTGCACCCGCAATCAACTGCTGGCTGCCTCCGCCCCCCATCGCAGCGACGGCATCGCCGTTTACGACGGGCGCTGCCGCTCCCTGACCGCGGTACAGCGGCAGGAGCTTGCCGCCGGTCGCCGACCCGCATGGCGCATCGCCGTCCCGTCGGAGGAGGTCGGCTTTGACGACCTGTGCCAGGGACACTACGGCCACCGGCTGGACACCCATTGCGGCGATTTTATCCTACGCCGGTCCGACGGGGTATACGCCTATCAGTTGGCGGTTGTTGTAGACGATGCCCTCATGGGAGTCACCCAAGTGGTACGAGGCAGCGACCTGCTGGACTCTACCCCGCGACAGATTTGGCTGGGGCAACAGCTTGGTTTCGCCCCCCCGGAACACGCCCACGTCCCCCTGCTGCTGGCAGCAGACGGTCGGCGGCTTGCCAAGCGGGACCGGGACCTGGAGCTAGGTCAGCTGCAGCAACGGTACACCTCCCTCGAGCTGGTGGGTATTTTGGCCCATTTGGCGGGACTCATCCCCGAATACGCCCCCATCTCCCCCGCCGACCTCGTCCCCCTGTTCCGATGGGACAAGGTGCCAAAGGGCGATTTAACTTCTCCGAAGCTGATATAAAAAAAGCTGCAACCCCGACGGGGTTGCAGCTTTTTGTTTTATGCGTTCACTTTGGACTTGCGGTCCAGTCGGATCATGGCCGTCAGGATGGAGATAATGGCAAAGGCCTCGCACACGGTGCCGCCAATGGAGCCGTTGCACAGATTGTAAATCAGCCACAGAGGGGAACTGAAGAACCACAGCAGCCGCAGGCCCTTGGCCCCGTCGGCCCTGAAAGAGAAGGTGGACAGGGTCATGCCCACCACCGGCAGCAGCTCCAGCACGAAGCGGTACGCCGTCCGCTCCACACCCAGCCACAGGAAGGAGGCGGGATAGCAGGCCGCACTGACCGCGATGAACAACACCAGCCAGACCACGTGGTCGGACTTAAATTTCTCCTTATTACTGTAAATCAGCGCCCGAACCACCGCCACTGCGTTGAGCAGCGCGCCGGTCATAGCACCCACTAGATAGAAATGTACGCAGAAGAACAGCGCCCCGAAAAACTGCATCACGATGATGCTGCGCTGCTTTTTACACTGGAAGGACAGAATATTGAACGCCATGGCAACAATGCCGATTCCCTGAATGATGATATCTTTAAGTTCCATATTCACAGCTCCTTTTTTCAGCCTTGTACACTTTACTCGCTTTGCCCCCTTTTGTCAAGTATCGGCACAAAAAAGCAGGGACTTTCCGCCTGAAAGCCCCTGCTTTTTTCGTTATTCCAGTACCCGGCGCAGATTGTTGAAGAACAAGTCCTCCAGTTCCTCCCGTTTGTATCCCCGCTCCGCCAGCGTCTGCCACAGGTTCGGCACGTCCTGCACCCCGGTCATGCCTCCGGCCAGCCTGTCGCAGCCGTCCAGATCGCCGCCCAGACACAGGTGCTTTGCCCCGCCCAACTCCATAAAGCGGTCAACGTGCCGCACCAAATCGTCCATGGTGGGTTCGGATGTGTCCCGCACAAAGCGCACCCAGAAGTTGATACCCACCACGCCGCCGGTCTGCACGATGGCCCGGAACATATCGTCGGTCAGGTTCCGGGTGTGGTCACACAGGGCCCGGGAATTGGAATGGGTGGCCACGATGGGTTTTTCCGTCATGTCCATCAAGTCCCAAAATCCCGGGTCAGACAGGTGGGACACGTCCAGCAGGATGTTCCGCTCCTGGGCCGCACGAACAAACGCCCGGCCCACGTCGCTCAATCCCCGCTCCCGGTCCTCCACGTTGCTGCCGGACAGAGCATTGGCGTGGTTCCACGCGGGGTTCACGCAGCGCACCCCCACCTCCCGGGCCCAATCCAGCTTGTCTGGGTCGCAGTCCAGCAGCTCGCCTCCCTCCACGCTCAGCACGGCGGCCAGCTTGCCCGCCGCCACCGCCGCATCCAGTTCCTCGCCGCTGCGGCATTGGGCCATGATGTCGGTGTGGGTTTTACACCCTTGAGCAAACAGCTTCTGCTGGCGTTGGCACATGGTGAACAGGCCGCCCTCGGTGGGAACTGCCCCATCGTGGAAAATGGCAAAAATCTGTCCCCGCTTTTGGAACTTGCCCAGCCGCTTCAAATCCAGCTGACCATCATTTTCCCACAGGCAGG
>JAZSAP010000094.1:0-22969 GCA_045601925.1 Lawsonibacter sp. | reverse complement strand
CATTCACTTTTATAACCACGAGCGTATCCAGTTAAAAACGGGAGTGGCGCCGCTCACGCTGCGCCACTCCGTCTAAAACTCAATATTCTCCTACGCGGGGGTGTTTTTTGTGCTGTCCGTACAAACTGGGGCAGTACATTTGAGATGAGGTGTTTTATCTTTTATTCTTCGTCCTGCCAACCCTTGCACACGTCGATCCAACCAAGGCTGTTGGAGTACTGTGCAAGCTCCTCGCAGGTCAGCTCAATGGCGGAGTTGCTGCTGCCGGCGGCGGGGAAAACGGTGTCGAACCGCTGGAGGGAAACGTCCAGATAGGTGCGCACACCCTCGGGATTGCCAAAGGGACACACACCGCCGATGGCGTGGCCGGTGAATTCGGACACCTGCTCGGCAGAGAGCATCTTGGCCTTCGTGTGGAAGAAACCCTTGTACTTGCTGTTATCCACCTTGGCATCGCCGGCGGCCACCACCAGCACGCAGCTGTCATCCACAAGGAAGGACAGTGTCTTGGCGATGCGGGCGGGGATGACACCAACGGCCTGGGCGGCCAGCTCCACCGTGGCGCTGGACACCTCGAACTCGAGAATATTACCCTCGCGGCCCAGGGGACGGAAGTAGTTGCGGACCAGCTCGATGGACATGGGTCAGCCCTCCAGCTTGCGGGCGGTTTTGGCAAGGAACCGCTCGTCAGTGATGATGAACCGCTCGTGGGTGCCCTTGCCGATAAGGCCCTTTTCGTCGTAGGCGGCAACGGTCAGTTCGATGCGCTTGCCATCCACCAGGGTAACTTCACTCTCGGCCCAAACCTTCATGCCCAGGGGGGTGGCAGACACGTGGTCGATGTTGACCTTGGTGCCCACGGAGCTGTCACCGGCGGGCAGGTGAGGCAGGAAGGACTCGGAAGCGGCCTTCTCCATCAGGGCCACCATAAAGGGAGTGCCGAACACAGTCAGGCTGCCGGAGCCGGCAGCGGAGGCGGTGTTGGTGTTATCAACCACAGCGTCTGCACGACCGCGCAGACCAACTTCAATGGACATGGAAATGTCCTCCTTCGTTCAGAATTTGACCATATTCTACTACAAGCGGGGGATAGTTTCAAGTGCCGTGGAGGGAAAATCACGTCATGGTGATATATTCGCCGCTGGCGTAGCCGGTCACGCCGTTGTAGCGGACCAGATACCAGCCCTGTGACGACTGGTTGAGGATGGCGATGGGAGCGCCGTCATTGGCCTGGGTAAGAATGGGGGCGCCCGTATTGGGGCGGGTGCGGATATTCAGCCGTCCGCCGTCGGTGTCCACCCGGCCCTGACGCGGCGTTTGTGGGGATAGGAAGGGGATGCCGAAATATTCCGTCAGGGACAAAACAAGGTTGCGGGCGATGGCGTCGATGTTGCTTTTCAGCCACGCGGCATCGTCGGTGTTGTCGTGGAAGGCCAGCTCCAGAAAGACGGAGGGGGCCCGGGTCAGACGCAGTTCGCCGATCCGGGTGGAGGCCTCCGCCCGCACCAGATCGGGCAGGGGGTAGATATTGCGCAGGTTCTTTGCCATGATCTCCGCTGCTCTGCGCCCCTGAACGCTGCCGGGGTAGTAGAAGACGATGGAACCCCGGGCGGTGCCGTAGCGGCCCTCCGGGGCGGCGTTGGAGTGTATGGCAACGTGCAGGTCGTACTGCCCGGCGTTGGAGGCGGCGATAGAGCTGCCGGCGTTCATCTGGGGCGTATTTCGCACATACTGGATCCCGGATGCGTTCAGGTAGGGGATCATAGCGTCGGCGATGAGGTTCATATAGTACTCCTCGCTGCCGCCGCTGACAAACAGATTGCTTTCCTGGGTGGATGGAGAGAGATAGATGGTGGGCATGGTGATACCTCCTGTTTTTTCCATCCTATGAAAAAAGAGGTTCCTTCGTGCGACGCAGGGCGAGAGATTGCGTCTTTGTGGGTAAGAGGACAAAACGAAGGAGGTATTTCCATGAAAAAACTGTTTGCTGGATTTGTGTGTGTTCTGTTGCTGGCATCCCTTGCCGCCTGCGGTGCGCAGTCGGCCGGGACCGTGGCGGACGGCGGCTACAAGTATAAGAATGAAATGATGAGTGCCGACACGGCGGGAGGGGCTCTGTTTGACAGTGCTATGCCCGAAAATGCTAAACCCATGGAACAGATGTCCGTATCACAGAGCGTGTATCAAAACAGCGGCGTCAAGCTGATTCGCCGGGCCAATCTGCAGGTGCAGACGGTGGAGTTTGACAAGGCCGTGTTGGCGTTGGAGCAACTGGTGCTGGAGCTGAACGGCTACTATGAGAATGCCGAGCTGTACAGCGGCGGTTATTACAATCAGGGCAATCACCGTTCCGGTCAGTACGTGGTGCGGATTCCGGCTGAGTCTTACGACAGCTTTATGGAGCAGATCGATGGCATCGGATATCTGTCTCGCCGCAGTGAGAGAACCCAGGACGTGGGTCAGGAGTATTTCGACGCGGAGAGCCGACTGACCACCCAGCGCACCAAGCAGGAGCGTCTGCAGCAGCTTTTGAAGCAGGCAAAAAATATGGAGGATATCATCGCCCTGGAAAGCGCCCTGGCGGACGTGGAGTACCAGATCGAGCAGTACACTTCCCAGCTGCGGCGTTACGACAGCCTGATCGGCTACGCCACCATCGATGTGAACATTCAGGAGATGCAGCGCATTACCGACGACCCCGGCCAGCAGGCGGGCCTGTTCCAACGCATGAAGACCGGCATTGTCAGCAGCGCCGGCGGCGTGGTGGACGGTGTGCAGAGCTTCCTTGTTTGGGTGAGTTACAATCTCTTTGGTCTGGTTATTCTGGCGGCGGTGGTCGTGGGCGGCGTGTTTGCCGGCAAGAAATATATTAAGGTCTGCAAGGCGAAAAAGGCTGCGCAGGACCTTGGCAAGGAGATTGAGCAGTGAGCGGCCATATGTTGAAGCGGTTTTTGGTTTCTGCCATCGTTGTGCTGATGCTGTCGGGGTGCAGCATGAATCCCTATGTCGTTGACGGCGGAGTATCTCTGCCAGACCACAGTCATGCTGCGCCGCAAAGTGATAACGTGGTTGTCCATGACCCGGTGGGTTACTGCGGCAACACCGTTACCACCGTGCGCTGCCAACGCGTGGGCAAGCAGGAAGAGAACTGGGAACGCTCCTTTTGGGGCGGGAATTCGGTTGAGTTGACCGACTTTCTGCGCTGGTTGCACTACAGCGGGGATATCTGCCGCTGTCTGCCCGAGTACTATGTTGAAACGGAATTTTCCGAGTCGGAATATGGCATCAGCCTGACCGGCGGGTATGTCAGGTATGAGGGAAAGCAATGTCAGCTGAACGGAGATCAGCTGGCCTGGCTGACAGAAACCCTTGCCAAGATCGAAGACGGGACAGGAAAAGACCTGTGTGCGTTGCCGCCTGCGGAAAAGCCTGTGTACGCTAACCTCGAAGAATAATGGAAAAGACCGTGTACCGATGGTACACGGTCTTTTGTTGTATCAGGGGGCCATGGCAGCAAGAGATTTTGCAAGGGCGGCAAATTCGGGGATGCCTAGCCGCTCACCCCGCACGTCGGGGCGCAGGTTACAATCAGCGATGGCCTGGGCGATCATTTCCCGGGAAAAGGGTTGACCCAGAGCGGAGGACAGGCTGTTGTGCAGGGTCTTTCTCCGCTGGGCAAAGGCGGCCCGGACCACCCGGAAGAAGAAATCCTCGTCCTCCACCTCGGCGGGTTTCTCCCGGGGGACCAGCCGCAGAACGGAGGAAGTCACCTTGGGTGCGGGCAGGAAGCAGGTGGGGGGGACGTCAAACAGAAGCTCCGGCTTGGTGTGGTACTGACAGAACACGGAGAACGCACCGTAGTCGCCGGTTCCGGGTGCGGCACAGATGCGCAGGGCAACCTCCCGCTGGATCATGACCGTGATGAAGGCAAACAGGCCGCTTTCGATCAGTTTGGTCAAAACCGGGGTGGTGATGTTATAAGGCAGGTTGGCGCAGGCGGCGGGGGTGAGTCCGTCGAACTTCGTCGCAACCAGTTCGCCGATATCCAGCTCCATCACGTCGCCGGGGACGACCTCCACATTGTGCCGCCCCTCCAGCGTTTCCGCCAGAATGGGCAGCAGGGTGCGGTCCAGTTCCACAGCAACCACCTTACCGGCCCGGTCGGACAGCTGACGAGTCAGGGGACCGATACCGGGGCCAATCTCCAGCACGCAGCAGGACTTGTCGGCTCGGGATACGGCGGCGATGTCTTCCGGTACCCAGGACTCGATCAGAAAGTTCTGACCCATGGATTTGGAGAAGTGGAAGCCATGGCGGGCCAGCATGGCTTTGATATCATTGATATTGCAGACGTCCATCGTGTGGCCTCCCACAGTATAGTAAAAAATCCTGAATGCGTTTGCATTCAGGATTTTTTTGGCGGAGAGAGAGGGATTCGAACCCTCGAACGGGTATTAACCGTTACACGATTTCCAATCGTGCGCCTTCGACCAGCTCAGCCATCTCTCCAAACGGTTGTTCTTGGTCGCCGAACAACGAATTGTATTATACCAGCTTTTTTGAGATAGTCAAGGGGATAAGACGAAAAAAATGAGAAAACAGAAAGAAATTTTCGTCTGGATCGGAGGGGAGTAGGCCCGTAAAAATCTGTCGTTTTTTTAACGAAAACTGTTTGGGGAGAAAAAGTGGGAAAATGATATGCAAATCTGCGGTTTTTAGAACCGGAACCGGAAAACGCCTTTTCAAAAACGCTGTTTTTTGTGTGTTTCGGGAAAAATGCACAAAAACCATGGGGCAGGATTGTGACAGTTTGCCCTTGAACCGGGCAGTATAAATCAGTTACAATACGGTTACAAAAAGTAACAAAGCCGCGTGCTTTCCACTTTTTGCTGCGCCGACAGGATGAATCGCCGGCGTAAAACCGCCTTTAAGGAAGTGAACGACTTGAAACGCAAACTGTTTGCACTGCTGCTCAGCGGCCTTGCCATCATCCTGCTTATGGGTGCGGGTGTGGATACCGCGGTGCTGGCGGCCGGGACCGTCACCAGCAGCGCACGGACAGAGGAGCCTGCCGCTCCCGTTGAAAAGCCGGCTGACAACATAGAATCGGATATTCCCGCCACCGTTCCTGCTGAACCTGCCGTCGAGTTGGATCGTATCCTGCTTTTGGACGGACAGCCGGTCCCCAGAGCTGTCAGCCGCACCACCATTGCCGGAACTACCTACGTTTCTCTCAAGGTCATGTCCCAGCAGCTGGACACTACGGCCCAGATCAGCTGGGATGCGGCCTCCAGCACCGCTACCGTGACCGCCCAGGGCCTGAAACTGACGGCCAAGCAGAACGAACTGTATATTGTGGCCAATGGCCGCTACCTCTACATGCCGCACGGCGTTCAGATGGTGAATGACCAGTTGATGGTGTCCTTGGACGTACTGGCCAAGGCCTTCGGCGCTACCACTGGCTGGGATGGTGAGGCGGGCACCTTTTTGGTGAACCGCGGCGAGACTCCCATTGAGTCCGGTGACACCTTCTACCAGGAAGACGAGCTGTTTTGGCTGTCCCGCGTCATCTATGCGGAAAGCGGCAACCAGAGTCTGGAGGGCAGAATGGCCGTGGGCAATGTGGTTATGAACCGTACCTGCCACGACACTTGGCCCGATACCATCTACGGCGTTATCTCCCAGCGAAACCAGTTCAGTACCTTTAAGGGTGGCCGGCTGGCAAACCGTACTCCCAACGCCGGCAGCGTGATTGCGGCCAAGCTGGTTCTGGATGGCGGCGTGGTCGAGGGTGTTGAGCGCGCCTATTTCTTCGACACTTATTTGAGCGGCAGTTGGGCTGCCCGGAACAAGCAGTGTGTGGCCGAGATCGGCGGCCATCGTTTCTACGGCTAAAAAACAGAAATCCCACCTCAAGTGAGGTGGGATTTTTTATGCTCAAAAACCGGTCAGTTTGCGCACGATGACGCTTGCCATGGCAAGTCCCGCTGCAGCGGGAACGAAGGGGAGGGAACCGGGGGTGTCCCGCCGGGCGGTGGAGCCGGGGCGGGTGTCGGTCTCGGGTGTCTCCGCCTGAGCGGTCTGCAGAGGGGTGAGGGGCTGCTCCGTGGAGCAGATGACATCCAGGTGATTGATACCCCGGTGGCGCAGTTCCTTGCGCATGACGCGGGCGAGGGGGCAGTCGCGGGTCTTACTAATGTCGGTGCAGATGACGGCGGTGGGATCCATGCGGTTGCCGGTCCCCAACGCGCTGATGACATTGACCTGCAGAGCCTTGCACCTTGTGATAAGCTCCAGTTTTGCGGTAACGGTGTCGATGCAGTCGGCGACATAATCGTATTGGCTCAAATCAACGCTTTCGGCATTTTGGGGCAGATAGAACATGGGGAAGGCCACGGCGCCGCAGTTTGGGTTGATGTCCCGGATGCGATCGGCCATAGTCTGCGCCTTACTGCTGCCAAGGGTGGAGTGGAGTGCCACCAGCTGACGGTTCAGATTGCTTTGTGAAATGGTATCGTCGTCGTACAGGTGGATGGTGCCCACGCCCGCACGGGCCAGCGCCTCGGCACAGTAGCCGCCCACGCCGCCCACACCGAACAGGGCCACCTTTGCATTATGAAGTTGTTCCATGGCCTGTGAACCCAAAAGAAGCTCGCTGCGGGAGAATTGGTCGTTCATGGTATCCACCTCACTTGCTGCTGTGATAAATTGTAGGGGAAAGGGGCGCGGATGTCAATAAAAAACGGTGCAGTATTGGATACTGCACCGTTTTTTTACTTATTGAACATGCAGGACATGTCATACAGGCCGGGGGCGGTGAGACCGGACAGAAACTTGGCGGCCTCGACAGCACCGGCGGCGAAGATGTCACGGGAGAGGGCGGTGTGTTTGATCTCCATGACCTCGTCGTGACCGGCGAAGATGATCTCGTGTTCGCCCACGATAGTGCCGCCACGGACGGCGCTGATGCCAATCTCTTTCTTGCCCCGGGGGCGACGGACGCTCTGCCGGTCGTAGACGTACTCGGTCTCGTGGCCGCAGGAACTTGCAGCTACGTCGGCGATCATCAGGGCGGTGCCGCTGGGGGCATCCACCTTGCGGCGGTGATGGCGCTCCACGATCTCGATGTCATAGCTGTCGCCCAGTACGGACGCGGCCTTCTTCACCAGCTCCAGCAATACGTTGATGCCAAGGGACATATTGGCGGAGCGGAAGATGGCCACGTTGACGGCGGCGGCGCCGATGCGGGCAACCTGCTCCGGGGTGTAGCCGGTGGTGGCCAGTACCAGCGGGATGTGCCGGGCCTGTGCAAACTCCAGCAGGCTGTCCAGGGCAGCGGGACTGGAGAAGTCGATGACTGCGTCTGCCTCGCCGCCGAACCGTTCCGGTGTGGTGAAGACGGGGAAGGGGTGGTCGGTGTTGCCCAGAATGTCGAAACCGGCAACGACCTGCACCTCGGGGTCGGCCTCGCACAAAGAGCGCACCACACGGCCCATATGGCCGTTGCAGCCGGAGATGATTATCTTATGCATAACAGGCTCCTTACTTCAGCAGGTTCATACGCTGCATGGACTGGCGCAGAGTCTCCAAATTTTTCTCGCCCATGTCACACAGGGGCAGACGCAGGGGGCCGGCCTGCATACCCAGCAGATTCATGGCGGCCTTGATGGGAATGGGGTTGACCTCGATAAACAAAGCGTCGATCAAGTCCATGTACGCGATCTGCAGCTTGGAGGCGGACTCGAAGTCGTTTTCCAGGCACAGATGGCTCATGCGGATCATGACATCGGGAATGATGTTGCTGGCCACGGAGATGACGCCCTTGGCGCCCAGCGCCATCATGGGGACCACCTGATCGTCGTTGCCGGACCAGATGTAGAAGTCCTCGGGACACAGGCAGCGGGTATGGGCCAGCAGGGAGAAGTTGCCGCTGGCCTCCTTCACACCGTTGATGCGGGGGTGCTGGGACAGGATCTTATAGGTTTCGGCGGTGAAGGAAACGCCGGTACGACCGGGCACGTTGTAAAGGATCATGGGCAGCTCGGTGCGGTCGGCGATGTACTCGTAGTGCTTGATTAGGCCGGTCTGGCTGGCCTTGTTGTAGTAGGGGGTGACCAGCAGGGCGGCGTCGGCGCCGGACTCCTGCGCGTGCTGGGTCAGGTAGACGGCGGCAGAGGTGTCGTTGCTGCCGGTGCCGGCAATGACCTTAACGCGGTGGTCAACGCGCTTGACGCAATACTCCACCGCAGCGATATGCTCGCGAATGGACATAGTAGCAGACTCGCCGGTGGTACCGCAGACACACACCGCATCCACACCGGCAGCGATCTGATCGTCGATCAATTTGCCGAAGGCGTCGTAGTTGATGCTGCCGTCGTTGTTAAAAGGGGTAACAAGCGCGGGACAGTTACCGGTGAAAACAGGAGTTCTCATATTCATACACCCTTTCAAAAAAGATGGGATTATTTGTGGTCGATATAACCCTCGGCGCACAGCAGCTCGGCCAGCAGGACTGCACCACCGGCCGCGCCGCGCAGGGTGTTGTGGGACAGACCCACAAACTTATAATCGTACTGGCTGTCCTCACGCAGACGGCCCAGGGACACGGCCATGCCACCCTCCAGGTTGCGGTCCAGGCGAGTCTGAGGACGATTTTCTTCCTCGAAGTAGTGGAGGAACTGCTTGGGAGCGGAGGGCAGCTCCAGCTCCTGAGCGCGGCCGCTGAAGGCGGACCAGTCGGCCTTGATCTGTTCCATGGAGGGCTTGCAGCCGTCCTTGAACTTCATGAACACGGCGGCCATGTGACCGTCCTGACAGGCTACACGGAAGCACTGGGCGGTGATGGCGGGGGAGGCGGCCTTGACGATCTTTCCGTCGGCGATCTCGCCCCAAAGCTTCAGAGGCTCCTGCTCGCTCTTCTCTTCCTCGCCGCCAATGTAGGGGATGCAGTTATCCACCATCTCGGGCCAGCGCTCAAAGGTCTTGCCCGCGCCGGTAATGGCCTGGTAGGTGCAGACCACAGCGGACTCCAGACCGTACTTCTTCAGGGGATGCAGGGCGGGGACATAGCTCTGCAGGGAGCAGTTGGACTTGACGGCGATGAAGCCGCGCTTGGTGCCCAAACGCTTGCGCTGGTCGTCGATGACCTTGATATGCTCGGCGTTGATCTCGGGCACCACCATGGGCACGTCGTCGGTCCAGCGGTGGGCGGAGTTGTTGGACACCACGGGGCACTCGGCCTTGGCATACATCTCCTCCAGAGCACGGATCTCATCTTTCTTCATATCCACCGCGCAGAAGACAAAGTCAACGGCGGCGGCGATCTTTTCCACGTCCTCAGTGGCGTTCATGACCACCAGAGACTTGGCCTGCTCGGGCATGGGGGTGGTCATGGCCCAGCGGCCGGCAACGGCCTGCTCATAGGTCTGGCCGGCGGAGCGGGGGCTGGCGGCGATGACGACCAGCTCGAACCAGGGGTGGTTCTCCATCAGGGTGACGAACCGCTGGCCCACCATGCCGGTGCCGCCGATAATACCAACTTTATACTTGTTCATGCTCATCGTTCCTTTCGCGCATCGGTCGATGCGGTTAATGTATTTGGCAAAATGAGGTAACCTGCACATCGGGAAAAGTCGGTGTTGCCAAGCCGCCGGAAAGTCGGTATAATAAACGGCAGAGAAACACGAACTTCGACTGCAAATTACACTACTATTAATACGTAATGATACCACGCCAAACTATGTCTGTCAATGAACAGGGTATTGGCTTTTTTGGAGAAATGGAGCGGTTTATGACCACGAAAATAAGACAATTTGCGGCTTTTGTCCTGACGGTGATGCTCTGTGCCGGAATGGTGCGGGCGCTGCCGAACGAAAGTGCTGCCCCGGACGCCTCTGTAACGATCCAGGAGGAGTCCGGCACCTGGGTGGAGGATACCGAGCTTTTGAAAGAAGAACAGGAGCTGTCCGAGGAGATCGACCCGTACATTGACAGTAAGATCGCGGTAGGCCTTGCCTGGTCCGGCAGCAAGACCGGCGTTCTGCATGAAGCGAAGCTGCTGATCGCCGACGGCTATGGGACCGGCTACCGCTTCGGCTATTTTGATGAGGAGCGAAACTTTGTCGAGCTGGCCCGGGACGAAGAGGTCCGGGCGCTGAGCATGGTCAAGACGACCAACATGTATCTGGTCGGTGAAACATTCTATACACAAGTGCCGTCCGGTGACCACAAGGTGCTGGGGTGCTACCACCTGCGCCATCCGGACAGTTTTGACAGCTTTGAGGCTGCCCAGGAGGCTGCCGCCACCATCGAAGGGGCGTTTATCGCCTGGATCGACGGCGAATACCAGGTGCGCTACGGTTCCTACACCAATGCCGAGGCGGCACGCACCGCCGCGGCGGAATACGCCGACGGAACGTGGCAGATGTGCTACACCACCAAGTTTGGCATCAATGTTGTCCAGACCGGCACCACGTGCATCCTCTTCCAGTTTGACGGTGGTGAACAGCTGCAGCTTGGTGTTGTGCCCGGCCTTGCCGATGATGATCCCCGACCCACTTGGTTTAAGGGCTTTAAGTACTATGGCGGCCTGCGTTATCAGCGTATCGACGGCGGCGACATTACTGTGGTCAATATCCTCTCTCTTGATACATATTTGAAAGGGGTCGTCCCGTATGAGTCGGTCAAGATCTGGCCGCTGGAGACCCTGAAGGCGCAGGCTCTGTGCGCCAAAAATTACGCCCTGATCAATCGAAACAAACATAAGGGCAACGGATTTGACGTGTGCAACACCACCGACTGTCAGGTGTATTACGGCGCCGGCAGCGGCAATATCTATCCCAGCGAACTGAGCGACCAGGCGGTGGACGAGGTGCGCGGGATGTACGTGTGGTACGGCGAAAAGCTGGCCCACACCTACTTCTATTCCAGCAACGGCGGCGGCTCTGAGGACGTGTCACGGGTTTGGGGCAGCAGTCAGGCTGCCTATCCCTATCTTGCCGGCGTGGAAGATATTTACGAGGTACAGTTTGCCGACACGATTCCGAACTATTACTTCTCGAACACGTTCACCCGGGCGCAGCTGACAGAAATTTTGCAGGCCAAGGGTTATGCCATTGGTACCACGGTGGTGGATTTTCAGGTGACGGAGCAGTCACGCACGGGCAACGCGCTGGAAGTGAAATTCACCTATGCCAACGGAAAGAGCAACACCTTCTCTGCCAACAAGAGCGGCTGGCTGCGCAGTAAGCTGGGCTGCCGTTCGCTGCACTTTACGGTGCTTGGGGGAGGGGAGATCCCGCCAGAGTCCTGCGCGGTCAACGGCGACCAGACCCTTGAGCGGGTGGATGGCCTGTACGTGATCGGTGGCAATGGGCAGCTGACGCAACTGACCGGTGTCGTTCCGTATGCCATTACCGGCGCTGGTGAGGTGGTGTCTACCGGCACAACTTCGCCCATACCCGAGGGGACTTTCCTAGTCAGCGGCAGCGGTTGGGGACATAACATCGGTTACAGCCAGTGGGGCGGCTATGCCATGGCCCAGCTGGGTTATACCTGTGACGAAATTCTGGAATTTTACTACACCGGCGTCCACGTCGGTGAACAAGCAGAGGGAACGACTTGAAAACATCTGATTTTTACTTTGATCTGCCGCAAGAGCTGATCGCGCAGACGCCCCTGCAGCAGCGGGACGCGTCCCGCCTGCTGATGCTGGACAAGCACACGGGCGCGGTTCGGCACGGTGTATTTACCGATTTGCTGGATCAACTGCAGCCCGGCGACTGCATGGTACTGAACAACTCCAGAGTGCTGCCCGCACGTTTGATCGGGCATCGGCCTACCGGCGGGGCCTGTGAAGTTCTGCTGTTGATCGACCGAGGCGATAACGTGTGGGAGTGCCTTGTGCGCCCGGGCAGAAAGCTGAAGGCGGGCGCGGAGGTCATCTTTGGCGATGGAGAGCTGACCGCAACGATCGTTGGCGAAGTGGAGGGCGGCAACCGCCTGGTCCGCTTCGAGTACGAGGGTATCTTCCTTGAGGTTTTGGAGCGGCTTGGCCGCATGCCGCTGCCGCCGTACATCACCGCAGAGCTTGAGGATTCCGAGCGGTATCAGACCGTCTATTCCAAGGTGACCGGCTCTGCCGCGGCCCCTACTGCCGGCCTGCATTTTACGCCGGAGCTTATGGCGAAAATCGAGGAAAAAGGTGTAAAGCTTTGCTACGTTACACTTCATGTGGGGCTAGGGACCTTCCGGCCTGTTAAGGCGGAAAGCATTGACGAGCATGAGATGCACTCGGAGTATTGCGTCATCCCGCAGGAAACGGCGGATATCATCAATGAGACCAAGCGAAACGGCGGGCGCGTCATCTGCGTGGGCACCACGTCCTGCCGTACGGTGGAGAGTTGGGCCGGCGAAGACGGCACCATGCGCGCCTGCGGCGGCTGGACCAATATCTTTATCTATCCCGGCTATCGGTTCAAGGTGCTAGATGCACTGGTGACCAACTTCCACCTGCCGGAATCCACACTTATCATGCTGGTTTCTGCGCTGGCGGGACGGGAGAATGTGCTGGAAGCTTATCGTCAGGCGGTGGAGGAGCGGTATCGCTTTTTCTCCTTCGGCGATGCTATGTTTATTTCGTGATCGGGAGAGAATGCTGTGTTTGAAGTATTGAAAACAGAGGGGAGGGCCCGCCGCGGGCGATTTGAGTGCGCCCACGGTGTGGTTCAGACGCCTGTCTTTATGAACGTGGGCACCCAGGGCGCTATCAAAGGCGCTGTATCTGCCCATGATTTGAAGGAAATTGGATGCCAGGTGGAACTGTCCAACACCTACCATCTGCATCTGCGGCCCGGCGATGAAGTGGTGCGGCAGTTTGGCGGTCTGCACAGGTTCATGGATTGGGACGGACCTATCCTGACCGACAGCGGCGGCTTTCAGGTGTTTTCCCTGTCCGGCCTGCGCAAGATCACAGAGGAGGGTGTCACCTTTGCCTCTCATATTGATGGCAAACGCATTTTTATGGGGCCTGAAGAGTCTATGCGCATCCAGTCCAACCTTGGCAGTGACATTGCCATGGCCTTTGACGAGTGCGTGGAGAATCCTGCGCCCCATGAATACGTAAAAGCCTCCTGTGAGCGGACTCTGCGCTGGCTGGAGCGCTGCAAGACAGAGCATGACAGGTTAAACTCCTTGTCGGACACTGTCAATCCGAAGCAGATGCTGTTTGGCATCAATCAGGGTGGTACGCATCCGGATCTGCGCGTGTGGCACATGCAGGAGACTGCGAAAATTGATTGCGACGGATATGCAATCGGCGGTCTTGCGGTGGGTGAGCCGACCCAGACCATGTATGACATTATCGACGCGGTGGAACCCTTTATGCCCAAGAACAAGCCGCGCTATCTGATGGGGGTTGGAACTCCGTCCAACATCATCGAGGGTGTGGCTCGGGGCGTTGACTTCTTCGACTGCGTCATGCCGGCCCGCAACGCCCGACACGGCAAGCTGTTCACGTGGCAGGGGACAATAAACATCAAAAATGAAAAGTACAAGCTGGATGACCGCCCCATCAGCGAGGGGTGCGGCTGTCCTGCCTGCCGCAGCTTTTCCAGAGGCTATATCCGCCACCTGCTCAATGCCGGAGAGATGCTGGCTATGCGTTTGCTGGTACTGCATAACCTGTATTTCTACAATGAACTGATGGCACGCATCCGTCAGACGTTGGATGAGGGACGGTTTGAGCAGTTCCGACAGGAGTATTCCGACAAGCTGGGCAAGCCTGCGCCGTAATTGCAAAAATTCACTTGCAAAACGGAAGGAACCCCGCTATAATATCCGTGACATCTGTGATGTAAATATTTATTTTGTTGGAGGAATTGATTTTGGATAACATGTCTCCTATCCTGCTGATGGTGCTGCTGTTTGGCGCCATGTATTTCTTTATGATCCGTCCCGAGAATAAAAAGCGCAAGGCTGCCGAGCAGATGCGCAATTCTCTGGCTGTGGGTGATGTGATCACTACCATCGGCGGTATCGTCGGTACGGTCTGTGCCGTGAAGGAAAACACAATTGTGATCGAAACCGGCGCTGACCGCGTTCGCATCGAGTTTACTAAATGGGCTGTGTCTTCCAAGGGAACTGAGGCCACTCCCGCCAAGTAAAATTTGGACATATCAACACCTCCTTTGCATAGGCTTGTGCAGAGGAGGTGTTTTTCTATGCCAAAAAACGCAAGGGAAACAAAACGGGAACAAACCGCTTGGCTCGGGCCAATGCTTGAGCTGGTAAAGGGCGGGGTGATGGCAGTGGGAATCTGCATTGCTGTTCTGCTTGCTGCTGCGGCGCTGATGTATGCGGGATTGCTGGGCAGGGGAGTGGAGGAGAGCTGTGTCGTTGCGGCCTGTCTGCTGGGGGCACTGATCAGTGGAATATATGCGGTTGGTCGTTGTGGCAGAGCTGTGCTTTTGGTGGGCGTTGGAACGGGCGCCGTGGAATGGATGATACTGTTGGCGATTGGTTCTGTGTTTTTTGAAGGTGCGTCCGGGGCAGGGGAAGTATGGAGTACTGCCTGCAGCTGTCTGTGTGGTGGACTGCTGGCCGGCGTGCTGTCTGCCGTGCGGGGCAAGGGGAGCAAACGAAAGCGGTGATTACAGGGAGTAATTATACAAAATGTAATGTACGGAGTGCACCGAAACAATATTTTGGGGTGCTTTGCTGTTACGGTCGCCCCATATTGAACGCAGCGTATATGAAATCGCGGATACAACGCGGAGATTTACATAATACTGTTGACATAAAGTATTGACATAAGTGACAAAAATCTGAAAAAGTGCGAAAAAGGCTTGCAACGGGCAAAAAATACAGGTATAGTGTACGTAAAGCTGAATGTTTGATTGAAGCCGATTCGGTGTCTGTCTACAGACGGTGCGCCGGGTGGTCTATTTTTTTCGCCACTTTCATAGGATTTCCCGAGGTGAGAGTGATGAAAAGACCGCGCAGGTTGAAGGTAAATCTACTGTCTGGACGAAGTGTTGCGCTGGGTCTGCTTGGCGCGTTGTTTTTGACAGGGAGTATAGCGGGATGCCTGGCGGCGGGACTTTTGAAGGCGGAAGATAACGGTGCGCTGTTGGAACGCCTGGAAGGGTATCTGACGCTGCTGCGCAGCGACACCGGTGGCCAGTTCTTACCCGTGCTTTGGCGTACCGTGCGTGTTCCTTTGGCTGCATTTCTACTGGGCCTGACCGCGATGGGGCTGATTGGACTTCCAGTGCTGTTTGCTGTGCGGGGTTTTTGCCTATCTTATGCGGTGGCGGTTTTTTATCGCCTGATGGGTATGCAAGGTCTGGCCTTAGGTGCGTGCTTGTTTGGCTTGTCGGCTTTGGTTTGGCTGCCGGCCCTGTTGGAACTTGGTATAACGGGTTTTACCGGCTCTTACGGGCTTTTGCGCCGGGTGACTGGCGACAGCCGCTATCCGCTGCCGGCTGGCGATGGAAGATACTGGCTGCGCTGCGGTTTCTGTGCCGGTGCGCTGCTGGTGTGCGTGGGGATCGAGTACATGCTGATCCCGGCACTTATTCGGTTGAACTTGTAATTTAAACAGAAAGATGGACGCAAACGATGGATCTGCTGGCGGTATATGAGCAATACTTGAAAACTGAAAAGAGTGCCTCGGCCAACACGGTCAGCTCCTATATGCGCGACGTGCAGCAATTTGCCGCCAGTATGGACAAACAGCGCATCCCGCTGACCGAGGTCATGCACGCCGATGTGGAGCGGTACTGCGAAACTCTGGTACATAACGGGAAGTCTGCCGCCACGGTCACCCGCGCTATGGCTTCAATTAAATCGTTCTACACCTGCCTGCAAAAGACGGGTTATGCCGGCGGTAACCCCGCCCGCAACGTGGCGACGGCGAAAGTGGAGCGAAAGCTGCCCCAGATCCTCTCCGGCAAGGAAGTAGAACTGTTTTTGGCCCAACCCAGTGGCGCCGACCTGAAGGGTGTGCGGGACCGGGCTATGCTGGAGCTGTTGTATGCCACCGGCATCCGGGTCAGCGAGCTGATCAGTCTGCAGCTGGAAGACATCAATTTGGACGGCGGCTTTCTGCGCTGCTGCGCCAAGGGAAAAGAGCGGATCATTCCTCTTTATCCTGTGGCCGTGCGCGCCCTGCGTGACTACGTGAGAAAGGTGCGGCCCCAGCTGATCGAAGATGCCGGGCAGCACGTTCTGTTCGTCAATATGACCGGTGAACCCATGTCCCGCCAGGGATTTTGGAAGCTGGTCAAGTACTATCAGGAGAAGGCAGGCATCACCAAGGAGATCACGCCCCACACTCTGCGGCACTCCTTTGCCGCTCACCTGCTGGAGAACGGTGCCGACCTGCACTCCATTCAAGAGATGCTGGGTCACGCGGACATTTCCTCCACGCAGATTTATTCCCAACTGGTCAACCAAAAGCTGAAAAACATCTATAATCGAGCCCATCCCAGGGCGTAAAAAATCCCGGACTGAAACCAGTCCGGGATTTGTGTTTTTGCAGTTATTTTGCGGCAACCAGCTCGATTTCAACCCGGGCGCCGGCGGGGAGGGCGGCCACCTGCATGCAGGAACGGGCAGGAGCATCGGCAGGGAAGCGGGTGGCGTAGATGCCGTTGACCGTAGCGAAATCGGCAAGGTCGGTGAGAAAAACGGTGGTTTTAACCACGTTGGCAAACGTCATGTTGTTGGCGGCCAGAACCTGCTCCAGATTGCGCAGGACCTGCTCGGTTTGGGTTTTGATGTCGTCACCGGCCAGCTTACCGGTGGCGGGGTCAAGGCCGATCTGGCCGGAGGTGTATAGCAAATCTCCAACGGAAACTGCATGAGAGTAGGGGCCGAGAGCGGTAGGGGCGTTGGGAGCGGTGATAATGGTTTTCATAATAAATCTACATCCTTTCAGAGCGACTTCTCGTAGCACAGCAGGTCGACCCCTTCAATGCCGTTGAAGGTGCAGGGGACAACGCCCACTTCGCGATACCCTAACTTGGGGTACAAAGCCCGGCCGGGTTTGTTGGTGAAGTTGGTGTCCAACCGCAGACAGGTGCAGCCTTGCTCGGCAGCGTACTGCTCGTAAAAGCGGACGAAGCCGGTGGCGATGCCGCGTCCCTGCATATCGGGGTGCACCGCCATGGTGTGCAGCACCATGACCTGCTCCGGCGGGGTCAGGATGGTCCAGGGGGCGCGGGAATACTCATCGGCCTGCACCTGATTGATGCGGGCAGCGGCGGCAATCATGCCGTCCTGTTCGCACACAAACAGAACCCCCTCGTCCAAACTGGTTCGGAACAACTCCGGGGTGGGATAGATGCCGCGGACCCAGCCAACGCTGGTGCGGCCGGCCTCTTCGCCGTCCAGTACGCGCTCGTAAATATCCCATACGCCATCCAAATCGGCGGCAGTAGCTTTGCGGAACACTGTATCAACTCCATCAAAAAATCGGTAAAAAAAGCATACCACACAACCATGTGTTATTCAAGGTTAAGGGTGCATTTTTTCCTTGCTATGAACAGGGAAGTGTGGTAGAATTTTTTATTATTAGGTAAGGGGTGGGAGTATGGTCATTTTGGGTATCGACCCCGGTGTTGCCACCATTGGATTTGGCTTGATCCGCGCCGAGCGGGGCAGGAACACCCTGCTGCAATACGGCGTGATCACCACCCCGGCTGGTATTCCGCTGTCCCAGCGGCTGCTGCAGATTTCCCGGGACATGGATCAGCTGTTGGAGCAGTTCAAACCCGACGAAATGGCGGTAGAGGAGCTGTTCTTCACCAAGAATATCACCACCGGTATCTCTGTGGCCCATGGTCGCGGTGTGATCCTGCTTTCGGCGGAAAAGGCAGGTATTCCTGTGTTTGAATACACCCCTATGCAGGTCAAGCAGGCGGTGGCAGGTTACGGCGCCGCCGAAAAGCGGCAGGTCATGCTCATGACCCAGCGGCTGCTTGGCATGAAGGAAATCCCTAAACCCGACGACGCGGCGGACGCGCTGGCCCTGGCTATCTGCCACGGTCGGGCGGCTACGTCCCTGTTGAATACCGAGCGGACCTTTGACCCCAACAAATACAACACAACGTAAGAGGAAATCACCATGTTCTATTATCTGTCCGGCACGGTTGCACATATTGGTCTCAATCTGGCGGTCATCGACTGCGGCGGCGTTGGCTACGCCTGCATGACAACCACCACAACCCTATCCACCCTGAAAAAAGGAGAGAAGGGCAGGCTGTTTACCCACCTGAACGTTCGGGAGGACGGGGTGGAGCTGTTCGGCTTTGCCGGTCAGGACGAGTTGAACCTGTTCCGACTGCTGCTGGGCGTGTCCGGCGTGGGCCCCAAGGCGGCGCTGTCCATCCTGTCCGCCAGCACACCGGCCAATCTGGCCCTGTCCATCATCACCGGGGACGAGAAGGCGCTGACTGTGGCTCCCGGCATCGGCAAGAAGATTGCCCAGCGTGTCATCTTGGAACTGAAAGATAAGCTGGCCAAGGATCAGGCCTTTGTCAGCACCGGGGAGACTTACTCCGGTACCGGTGTCACCGTCATTCCCGAAAACAAACTGTCCGAGGCTACTGCTGCCCTTGCGGTGCTGGGCTACTCCGCGGCGGAGAGTGCCGCCGCTCTGCGCGGCATCGACATGGAAAACCTGACCCTGGAGCAGATCATCAAGCAGGCACTTAAGGCCATGATGAAGGCCTGACAGAGAGGTGTGCTATGGCAAAATATGAACGGACCCTGCAGGGCGATTTTGATCACGCTCTGCGCTATTTCCACGAGGGTATTTTGAACGGCAGCATGTCCGCCAGTTACGAGGACGAGAGCTATACCATGTTTGCCGGTGTGCGCTGCTGTGTGCGCGTCTACGAGCGGTACAGCTACACAGGCAGCAACCGCCTGTCCCTGACTCTGATGCTGGTGGGGGATGGGGAGGACTTGCACGTATCTGCCATCACTTCCGGCGGCAGCCAGGGCGTGTTTTTTAAGTTCAATACCTGGGGTGAACACAGCTTCTTGGATAAGTTCCGGGAGCTGGTGGAGCGGTATCCTGGTTAAAAAATAAAGGATAACAGCGGAAGGAGAGTCTGGCGTGAATACTGCAGAGGCGATGTTCTGGATGCTTGTTGCAATAATCGCAGGTTTTGGCCTGATGATGACTTCGGTGCACTATTTAATGCAGTCACAAGACGGGCAGAGAATCGATTTCAAGAAGCGACGGATCGCCTACATATGCCTGCCCACTGGTATGCTTCTGATGTTGTGGAGCACGGTAGGGATGCTTTCGAGCATTGACGGAACGAAATGGACCGGTGTTTACCTAATGGCGTTCTTCATGTATCTGATGATTCCGGCTAATGAATTTGACCGTATGGCATACTATGCACCGTATGGCAAGGATGAAATAGAAAAGAAATATAAGCGAGCGAAGATTTGGACTTATGTGCTACTTGGTGTACTAGAGTTTATTGCGTTTAGAATTATGTTCTTTGACATAATGGGAAACTACGCTGTTTGAATGAATGTAAATAGGAAGTGACCCTATGGCCATTGATTTTTCCACAACCGAATTTGACGCGGAAGAGTTTCAGCCTCTTGTTACCACGTCCCTGACCGGCCTTGATGAGGGGGAGCAGAACCTGCGGCCCCGTACCCTTGCCGACTACATCGGACAGGAGAAGGCCAAGGGCAACCTGGAAATCTTCATCCAGGCCGCCAAGATGCGAAACGAACCGCTGGACCACGTGTTGCTACACGGCCCTCCGGGCCTGGGCAAGACCACACTCAGCGGCATCATCGCCAACGAGATGGGGGTCAACGTGCGCATTACCTCCGGCCCCGCCATTGAAAAGGCGGGGGATCTGGCGGCGCTGCTGACCAACCTGCAGGAGAATGACATCCTCTTCGTGGACGAGATCCACCGGCTCAACCGGGCGGTGGAGGAGGTCCTGTACCCCGCCATGGAGGATTACGCCATCGACATCATCATTGGCAAGGGGCCCTCGGCCAACTCTGTTCGGCTTGATCTGCCCAAGTTCACCCTTGTGGGTGCCACCACCCGGGCCGGACAGCTGTCCGCGCCCCTGCGTGACCGCTTTGGCGTCACCCTGCGGTTGGAGCTTTACACCCCGGAGGAACTGGCGCAGATCGTAGTCCGCTCTGCCGGTATTTTGGATGTTCCCATCGAGTACGAGGGCGCACTGGAAATTGCCCGCCGCTCCCGGGGTACGCCCCGCATCGCCAACCGCATGCTGCGCCGTGTGCGCGACTTTGCGCAGGTCAAGGCGGGCGGTGTCATCACCCGTGAGGTTGCCGACCGGGCCCTGACCGCGCTGGAAATCGACGCTCTGGGCCTTGACAGTATTGACCACCGGATGCTCCACAGCATCATTGAGAACTACCGGGGCGGCCCCGTGGGTCTTGATACCCTTGCGGCCACTATTAACGAGGAGGCAGTTACGCTGGAGGACGTGTACGAACCGTATCTGATGCAGCTTGGCTTCCTTACCCGCACCCCCCGTGGCCGCTGCGTGACCCAAAAGGCATATCAGTATCTTGGTCTGTCTGTTCCCGGGGGCTGCGACTGTCCGGAACAGCTCAGTTTCTAATTATTTGAAAAATGGGATTGGAGCCCCATCAAATAGGAGAATAATTAAAAGGAGCGTTTTGCATGGGAAAATTATTTGGAACCGACGGCATCCGTGGAGTGGTCAATGCCGGATTGGATGCAGACCTCGCCTACAAAGTAGGTTTAGCCACAGCACAGGTGCTGGCCAAAGACAAGAAAAAAGGGGAGAAGCCCCTTGTTACCATCGGTAAAGATACCCGGATCTCCGGCGACTTGCTGAAGGGCTCTCTCATCGCCGGTCTGTGTACCGCCGGAGCCGACGTGCTGGATCTTGGCACTTTGCCCACTCCTGGTGTTGCGTGGGTCACTGTGGATCAGCAGGCGGATGCCGGTATCGTCATCTCCGCCAGCCACAATCCATTCGAACACAACGGCATCAAAATTTTCAACGGCAAGGGCTTCAAGTTGTCCGATGAGCTGGAGGAGAAAATCGAGGAGATCGTCCTGTTCGGCCACAACAACGTGCCTATGAAGACCCACGGCGAGATTGGCCGCGTGACCTACATGGCAGAGAAAGCCAGCGAGGACTATATCGACCATTTGGAGGCCAGCGTGGACTCCACCCTGGGCGGTCTGCGTATCTTGGTGGACTGCGCCAACGGTGCGGCCTCTGCCACCGCACGTCGGCTGTTCAACCGCTTTTCCAAGCTGCGTGTTGACATCATCAACGCCGACCCCGACGGCGTGAACATCAACACCAAGTGCGGATCCACCCACATGGATGCCCTTGCCGCCATGGTCACTGCCGGTGGTTATGACCTGGGCATCGCCTTTGACGGCGACGCTGACCGGTGCCTTGCGGTGGATGAGCTGGGCAACCTCATTGACGGCGACCGTATTATGGCCGCCTGCGGTATGGATCTTAAAAAGAAGGGTAAGCTGTTCGGCGACACCATCGTGGCCACGGTCATGTCCAACCTGGGCCTGCACGTTTGGACTAAAGAAAACGGCCTGAAGTTGGAATGTACCGCAGTAGGTGACCGAAACGTGCTGGAATGCATGGTGGAAAACGGTTACGCCATCGGCGGCGAGCAGTCTGGGCACATGATCTTCCTGGAATACTCCACCACTGGCGACGGTCAGCTGACCGCCCTGCAGATTTTGGCCCTGCTCAAGCAGGAGGGGAAGAAGGCCAGCGAGATTTTTGGCGCCTGCCCCCAGTACCCCCAAGTGCTGATCAACGTCACCGTTGCGGACAATGACGTGAAGAAGGCGGTCATGGCCAGCGACACGCTGTGGGACGCGGTCAAGGTGGAGGAAACTGCGTTGGACGGCAAGGGCCGCATTTTGGTCCGCCCCTCCGGTACTGAGGCTTTGATGCGTGTTATGGTAGAGGCCGAAACCCAGCAGGCTGCGCAAGACTGTGCCCAGCGGCTGGCCGACTTGGTCAAAAGCCTGTAAAACAAGAAAACGGGCGAAAACCGGCGCAATTCCTGCAAGAAAATAAACTTTTTTTACAAAAACATCTTGACAAACACAGTGTAATTCATTAAACTGTTCAAGGAGTGTAAGCATGAGTCGTGTCCTAACAGACCTCCACACCCGCACGGACGAGCAATTGTGTGTCCTTGCCCAAAGTGGCAATGCCGAGGCGGAAGAGCTGCTGGTCACCCGCTGTACCCGCTTGGTGCGCATCTGCGCCCGGCCCCTGTTTTTGGCTGGCGGCGACAGCGAGGATCTGCTGCAAGAGGGGATGTTCGGCGTACTTGCTGCCATCCGCAGCTTTGACCCCGCGCGGCAGACGCAGTTCCGCACCTATGCCGAGGTCTGCATCCGCACCAAGCTGGTTTCTGCGGTGCGCAAAGCGGCCAGTGGTCGGCACACTCCCTTGAACGACTCGGTGTCGTTTGAGCATCCACAGTTCGACGAGGGCGGCCTGCCCGACCACGGCGAATCGGACCCGGAGACGGCCTTGATTTCCAGGGAAGAGTGGTCCGATCGGTTAAACTCCTTAAAGGACTGTTTGACCGAATTTGAAGCAACCGTGCTGCAGCTGTATTTAGGCGGTTATTCCTACAGCGAGATCGCCCAGCAGACCGGCAGACAGACCAAGGCGGTGGACAACGCGGTCCAGCGCATCCGGCGCAAGGTTGCGCGCCAACTCACTTCCGGCGACATCAGCAAAAGCTGATCGCAAATATCATTCTGACCCAGCAAATTCGGTTAAATTCCGGGCCTGGGCACAAGTCAAAGAGAGGGAAAACACATGTACGAAGACAAGACTCTGGTATGCAAGGAATGTGGTGCTGAGTTCGTGTTCACCGCCGGTGAGCAGGAGTTCTACGCTGAGAGAGGTTTCCAGAACGAGCC
>JAZSAP010000093.1:0-3403 GCA_045601925.1 Lawsonibacter sp. | reverse complement strand
GGCCGTTGCCGATATCCACATGGAATGTGGTGTTGGGCAAGGACTCGGTCACAACGCCCTCCAGCTCGATCATATCGTCTTTTGCCAAGCTATTTTCCTCCCTTGAAGGCGGCCAGAACGATTCGTATCGCTCTGTCAGACACCGTTTCCTTGTTTTGCAGTTTACGGATGACCGGGTGATCGAATTCGCCCCGGTCCAGCGTTTGGACGTGACCCGGCTTTTTCAGCTTGGGTCTTGCGGCCTTTCGTTGTTTTCCGTTGGCCAGGAGCAGACAGCCGTCCTTCTCGCCGACCACACAGAACAATTCGTCTTTGTCATGCCCGGCAGTGGACCGGACGATTTGGCCAATTCGTTCAGCCATTGGGCAGGTCCTCCGCCACAGTCAGTACTTCCGCCTCACCCTCGGTGACGAGGATGGTGTTTTCGTAGTGGGCTGACAGGGAGCCGTCCCGGGTCACGACAGTCCAGCCGTCCTTCAACACGCGGATGTCCTTCTCACCGGCGTTCACCATGGGTTCCACCGCCAGGGTCATGCCCGGCATCAGCCGCGCACCGTGACCGGCAGGCCCGAAATTGGGAACGTTGGGCGGCTCGTGAAGCTTGGCACCCACGCCGTGGCCCACGTACTCGCGCACCACGGAAAAGCCGTTGGACTCTACATACTGCTGAACTGCATGGGAGATGTCGGACACACGGAAGCCTTTTCGGGCGAACCTGATGCCCTCCCAAAAGCTCTGCCGCGTCACTTCGATGAGCCGCAGCGCCTCGTCGCTCACCTGTCCGCAGGGAAAGGTGGCTGCGCAGTCGCCGTGAAAGCCGCCGAAGTATGCGCCCACGTCAATGCTGACGATGTCGCCCTCCTGCAAAGTGCGGGGGCCGGGGATGCCGTGAATGACTTCTTCGTTGACCGAAATGCAGGCGGAACCGGGAAATCCGGCGTAGCCGAGGAACGACGGCTTTGCGCCGCAGCTTTTGATAAACTCGCGCACGGCCTTGTCGATCTGCTTGGTGGTCACGCCCGGCTTCACCATGGAACCGGCCAGTTCGCGGGCCTGGGCGGTGATCCGTCCAGCTTTGCGCATGGCCTCGATCTCCCGGTCAGACCGGAGTGAAATCAGTTCCAGCTCTTTCACAGGTTCAGAGCCTCCATAACTGCGGCAGTCATCTCTGCGATGCTGGGCCGATTGACCACCTCACACAGGATGCCTCGCTGTGCATAAAAGTCCTTCAAAGGTTCGGTCTGCGCGTGGTACACCTCCAGCCGCTCTTTCACGGTTTCCGGTGCGTCGTCCTTGCGCAGGACCAGTTCACCGCCGCAGCCGTCGCAAACGCCCGGCTTGATGGGCGGTTTCGCCTGGAGGTGGAAGGTTTCTCCGCACTGCTGGCACACGCGCCGGCCGGTCATGCGATCCATGATCTCCTCGTCGGAGATCTCGATATCCACGACCCGGTCGATGGTGATGCCCGCCTGGTCCAGGGCATAGGCCTGGGCAAGGGTGCGGGGCATTCCGTCCAGGATAAAGCCCTCTTTGCAGTCCGGCTGGCTTATCCGCTGGTTGACGATCTCAACGATCAGGTCATCCGGTGCGAACTGACCGGCCTCAATCAGGGCCTTCACCTGCAGCCCCATGTCAGTGCCGTCCTTGATGGCCTGACGCAGGATGCTGCCGGTAGAAATAGTGGGGATCCCAAGCCGCTCACTCAGCAGCGCGGCCTGTGTGCCTTTGCCGGCGCCGGGGGCGCCCAGCATGATTAGCCTTACTCCCATAGGGCGCTCCTCTTACTCCAGGAAGCCCTTGTAGTGACGCATCAGCATCTGAGCCTCCATAGCCTTGACGGTCTCCAGTGCCACGCCCACCACGATGATGACGGAAGTACCGCCAATGCCCATGGAAGAAACGCCGACCAGGTTGCCGGTGATAATGGGGGCCAGAGCGATCACGCCCAGATACAGAGCTCCGAACAGAGTGATCTTGTTGAGGACCTTGGTGATGAAGTCGGCGGTGGGCTTACCGGGGCGGAAGCCGGGAATAAAGCCGCCGTTCTTCTTCAGGTTGTTGGCAACCTCAACAGGGCTGAAGCTCATGCCTGCATAGAAGTAGCTGAACGCCACGATCAGCAGGAAGTACACCACAGCGTAGACCGCGCCGTTGGGGTTAAAGAACTTAATGAAGGCGCTCTCGCTGCCGCCGGGGATGAAGGCGGCAATGGTAGCAGGCAGGGAAGCGATGGACTGGGCGAAAATGACGGGCATAACGCCGGACATGTTCACCTTCATGGGGATGTGGGTGGACTGGCCACCGTACATCTTGCGGCCCACCACGCGCTTGGCGTACTGGACGGGGATCTTGCGCTCAGCGTTGCTGATATAGACGATGAACACGACCATAGCCAGCATGCCCAGCACCAGCAGGATAGCACCCCACCAGGGCATCACGAAGATCAGCTCGCTGGACTCCAGGCCGAGCAGGCTGTTGCGCACGCCGGTGTACAGGCTCATGACCAGCTGGGGACCGCGGGAGATGATGCCGGCAAACAAGATCATGGAAATGCCGTTGCCGATACCAAACTCGGTGATCTGCTCGCCCAGCCACATCAGGAAGGCGGAGCCGGCGGTGAAGGTCAACACGATAACCAGGCCGACCCACACGCCGGACAGATTACCGTTGTTCAGCAGGTCATAGCTGCGGATCATGCTGTAGTAGCCGAAACCCTGCAGTAGGGCGATGGCCACGGTGGTGTAGCGGGTGATGGAGGCGATCTTCTTGCGGCCTTCCTCGCCGCCCTCCTTGGCCAGCCGCTCCAGCGCGGGGATGGCCACGGTCAGCAGCTGGATGATGATCGAGCTGTTGATGTAGGGCTGGATGGACAGGGCGAAGACCGTTGCCATGGAGAAGGCGGAGCCGCTCATGGCGTTCATCAGGTCAAAGATGGTGCCGCTGCGGGCGGCGATCACGTCGCGCAGCATTTCACCATTGATATAGGGCACCGGCACGGCGGAACCCAAACGGAAGATGAGCAGCGCGAAGATGGTAAACAGGATCTTCTTGCGCAGTTCGGGCAGCTTCCAGGCGTTACGGATGGTCTGGATCATGTTTAGACCACCTCCGCCTTACCGCCGACAGCCTCGATCTTCTCTTTGGCAGAGGCGGAGAAAGCGGAAGCGCGGACAGTCAGCTTCTTGGTCAGGCTGCCGTTGCCCAGGATCTTAACGCCATACTCGCACTTGGACAGGACGCCCTCAGCCAGCAGAGTCTCAGCGTTGATCACTGCGCCGTCCTCGAACTTCTCCAGAGCGGAGACGTTGATCTCGTCCAGAGGCTTAGCAAAAATGTTGTTGAAGCCTCTCTTGGGGATACGGCGTGCGAGGGGCATCTGGCCGCCTTCGAAGCCGACGCGAAC
>JAZSAP010000092.1:0-66353 GCA_045601925.1 Lawsonibacter sp. | reverse complement strand
CCGCTCGCGGCGGACGTTCTCGGCGGGGGCGGCACCGATGACGGCGCCGCACTCCAGACGCTTGGCGATGAAACCGTCGTGATAGACCTCGGCCACATGACCGGTGGCAAGGCCGATCTGGTTGCCGTAGGAGGAGTAACCAGCGGCTGCGGTGGTGGCCAGCTTGCGCTGGGGCAGCTTGCCGGGCGTGGTCTTGTCAAAGGGGACACGGGGGTCGCCGCCGCCGGTCACGCGCATGGCCTGATGGACATAGACGCGGCCGGACAGGGGGTCGCGGATACAGCCGCCGATACAGGTGGCGGCACCGCCGAAGGGCTCGATCTCCGTGGGGTGGTTGTGGGTCTCGTTCTTGAACATGAGCAGCCAGTCCTGCTCCTTGCCGTCTACGGTGGCGGGAACGTGGATGGAGCAGGCGTTGATCTCCTCACTCTCGTCCAGCTCGGGCAGCAGGCCGCGCTTTTTCAGGGTCTTGCCGCCGATGGTGGCAAGGTCCATCAGGGTCTGGGGGCGCTTGGCGGCCTTCTCCTCGCCGTAGACCTCCACACGGGCGGCCAGATACCGCTGGTAAGCGGCCTTGACATCGGGATCGGCGATGTCCACATTGTCGATATGAGTGGAGAAGGTGGTGTGGCGGCAGTGGTCGGACCAGTAGGTGTCCACCAGGCGCACCTCGGTAATGGTGGGGTCGCGTTTCTCCTCGTCACGGAAGTAGGCCTGCAGGAACTTTAGATCGTCCAGGTCCATGGCAAGGCCCAGCTTGTTCAACAGGTCGGAAAGGCCGGCCTCGTTCAGAGAAACAAAGCCGTCCACGGTGGCAACGGAGGAGGGGATGTCGTAAGTGCGCTCCAGCGTGTCGGGCTTGTCCATGGAAGCTTCGCGGCACTCCACGGGGTTGATGAGGTAGCCGCGGATCTTATCCATGTCGGCAGCGGACAGCTCACCCTCCAGCACGTAGACACGGGCGAAGGCGATCAGGGGGCGGTCCACGCCGGCCATGAGCTGGATACACTGGGCGCAGGAGTCGGCCCGCTGGTCGAATTGACCGGGCAGCGCCTCCACCGCCAGCAGGGTGTGGGCCACGGCGGGGACGGGGAACTGTTCCTCATAAACACTGTCCACCTGCGGCTCGGAAAATACGATGCCCTTGGCCTGCTCGTACACGGCGGGGTCAATGTGGTCGGCGTCATAGCGGTTGAGGATGTCCACCCGCTTCAGAGCGGTGACACCCAACTGCTCGCGCAGCTGGCGGCACAGACCCTGGGCCTCTACGTCGAAGCCGGGGCGCTTTTGGGAGTAGCAGCGAAAAACACTCATGTCCATTCCTCCAAATATCTCTAAATCTGTTTGTTTTCTCTTAAAGCAGCTGTATCATAGCGGCCATGCTGCCCCGGGCGTTGCCGACCAGTCGGTGGGACCAGAAAAGGTCGGGGTGGCAGGCAGTGCAGTGGTCGGATACGTCAATGTGGTCGGGGGACAGGCCTGCGTCCTGCAGGCTTTGGGCGATGATGCCCCGCAGATCCACCCGGAAGTGGTTGGACCCGTCGGGCCGGATGAAGGGGCCGGCCATGCGGCCGTAAGTTTCCAGCATGGCGTCGGGGACTTCCGTTTGGGTTTGGAAGCAGCAGCCGCCGATGGCCGGCCCGATGGCGGCGATGATGCTGCCCGGTTGACAGCCGAATTGCTTGCCCATCACGTCCACGGCCTTTGGCACGATGGCCATGGAGGTGGACCGCCAGCCGGAGTGGACCGCGGCCACGCAGCGGGCCGCCGGGTCGTACAGCAGCACCGGCACGCAGTCGGCGGTGAAGACGGTCAGGCAAAGACCGGGAACGTTGGTCACAAGGCCGTCCGCCTCGTAAGGGGCGGGCTTGCACAAATCAACGTCCAGGTCAGCCGCGGTCACAACGCGGATGCTGTCGGTATGGACTTGGCGGCTTTTGATCACCCGGGTGTGGTCGGCGCCGATGGCGGCGCAGAACCGGCGGTAATTCTCCACCACATGGGCGGGGCGGTCCCCGCGGTTATAGCCCAGATCCAAACTATCAAAGGGGGCGGCGCTGACACCGCCAAGCCGGGTGGAAAACCCGTGGGCGATGCCGCCGGACCCGGTCAGCAGGGTGCTGGACAGGTGGGGAACGGGGTGGGTCGAGTCAAGAATAACGGACAAGGCAGGCCCTCCCAACGATCATTTTCAAAGTCAACCTTTATTTTATAATAAAAATGCCATTCTGACAAGCGGTTGGAACGGAAAAATGCGGGGGAATTTGCGCGGGAGGATGGGTGATGATACCCAAAAGGGTCATACGTAATCCCACATGCCCCGGACAGACACCTCGCCGGCGTTCAGCACGGCGGTGGAACTATCCTCATACCGCACCTGCAGGCGGAAGTGTTCGTCGATATCTTCCGCCACGGCGGGGGTGGCGCGGTCGGCAGACAAAACCCGCACGTTTTGACCTAAGGTCACGCAGTCGGAGCGGTAGCGGGACAGGTAGTCCTGCCGATCGTGGGGGAAGTGGCAGTACATCTCGTCCAGGGCGGTGATGATGTGATCGGCCAGTTCGTTCCGGTCAACCTCGCGGTCCATCCATTGGGACAGAGAGGTGGCCATATCCTGCAGCTCCGGGTCAAAATCTTCCCGCCGGTGGTTTGCGTTGATGCCGATGCCGATGACCACGTGGGACAAAGTGCCATTAGGATTCAGGGCCAGTTCTGTCAGGATACCGCCCAGCTTGCGCCCGTCGGCGATCAGGTCGTTGATCCACTTGACCTGGGGACGTTTGCCGCAGGCGGCCTGGATGCCGTTGCACACGGCAACTGCCGTCCAGGCGGTCAGCTCCGGGGCCTCCGCGGCGGGGATATTGGGCTGCACCAGTACGGACATATACAGGCCAAGGCCCCCGGTGGACTGAAAGCTGCGACCACGGCGGCCACGCCCGGCGGTCTGCTGGTCGGCAATGACAACCAGGCCCTCTTCGGCGCCCTGTGCGGCCAGGGACATCAGATATGTGTTGGTGGAATCAATGCTGTCCAGCCGGATGATCTCCCGGCCGATGATACGCTGGGCCATGGCGTCACCTCCCATCAAACTGCTCTCATTATAATCGATTTCTCCTTCGCCGTCCAGCGGTATATTCAAAGGTCCTGTCCCATAAAGTGAAAGGAAAGGAGTGAGGGAAATGGCATACGATACCCAGCATTTGCAGGAGCAGACCCACCGCCTGACTCTGGAGGACCGCCAGCAGCTGACGGTCAGCGGGGTGGAGGAGGTGGAGAGCTTTGACGACAGCGGCATCACCATGGTTACCGGACAGGGGAGGCTGGTGGTGCGGGGCAGCGGTCTGCACATTGAGCAGCTCAGCGTGGACGGCGGACAGCTGCGGGTGGAGGGACAGGTGGATAGCCTGACCTATGAGGACATGGGCAGCCGGGGAGGCGGCGGATTTTTCAGCCGCCTGCTGCGGTAAATGGAGATCGATGTTGCCCGGCAGGGCTGGGCCATGGCCCAGTCGGTGCTGCTGGGCCTTGGTGCGGGGGTGGCCTACGACCTTGGGCGAGTGCTGCGGGTGAGGGTGCGGCTGCGGGGACTTGGCGCACTGCTGGACCTGCTGTTCTGGCTTGGTTTGACTGCGGCGCTGTTTTTGTGGTCGCTGGAGGCGTGGGGCGGCTGGGTGCGTCTGTACGGCGCGGTGGGGGTGCTTGTGGGCGGGGTGATCTACTTTCGCATCCTCAGTCCGTGGCTGCTGTGGGTGGCCTACCGGGTGGCGGATTTGGTGCAATTGCTGGTCCGTTTGGTACTTCTGCCCATGAAAGGGGCCTTTTTCCTGCTAAAAAAAATCGAAATTTTTGCAAAAAATAGCTTTTCTTATGGCTGCAAATGGTATAAAATAAGGCAACTGAATTGGAAACGGAAACGGGCGCGCCGCCGTAAGGCGGGCCGCAGGCACGGAGGTGGCAGTCATGCAGGTGAAGAAAGCGGGGCTTTTGACCAAAATTGTGGTGCTGGCACTGCTGATTTACATGGCCACGGCACTGCTGGACCTGCGCAGTCAGCTGCAGGACTACCGGGCCGAGCAGGCTGCCCTTTCCGACCAGGTCGCGCAGGCGCAGCAGGAAAACGCCGAAAAGCAGTACTTCCTTGACAACAAAGACGATCCGGATGTGCTGGAGCAGGTGGCCCGTGACAAGGGATTCCTTAAACCCGGCGAAAGACCGTTTGTCGACGTGACCAATTAAGTGCGTCCCAACATACATCACAGAGAGGGTTTTAGGTCGATTATGGAGTTTGAAGTAGGTTCTGTTGTTGAAGGAAAGGTCACCGGTATTACCAAGTTCGGCGCGTTCGTCTCCCTGCCCGGGGGCAAGTCCGGCCTGGTACATATTTCCGAGATCGCCTATTCCTACGTCAGCGAGGTCAGCGAGCACCTGAAAGAGGGGCAGGAGGTCAAGGTAAAGGTCATCAACATTGATGACGCCAACCGCATCAATCTGTCCATCAAGCAGGCGGCCCCGCCCCCGGCCCGTCCGGCGGCCCCCGCCCAGCGCCCGCCCCGCCCCGCGGGACCCCGCAACGACGGCAACCGCGCTGCGTCCTTCAATCCCCGTCCCGCCGCCAACAAGGAGCCTGTGGACTTCGAGGATCGACTCAAGCAGTTTATGCAGGCCTCTGACAGCAAGCTCTCCGAGCTGCGCTACATCGAGAAGAAGGGTTCTTCACGCCGCGGAAACGGCCGCAGATAACAAACCAACGCACCGCAGTCACCCGATTGCGGTGCGTTTTTATGTCTGCGGGCAAAAAAGCGGCGCCCGCCTGCCAAAACAGGGGACGCCGCAAACCGGAGTTGAGAATGAACGTGCGCAGATCCGTCTGCGCTTGGTTGAGCTGCACACATAGTGTAGCAGAGATTACCAATAAATGTCAATCGGGAGGGCCGTCGAAGGGTGTCAAAAGGATATTTTCCCCAAACCTTTCAAAAATTTTACAAAAAAATGTGGAAATTCCCGCGCTGTATGGTATAATACTGACAAGGATGTGAGGCATCCGTGCCGGGCATCCGGGAACACACCGCCCTTTGGGGTGAAAGGAGCTGACACGCATGAAGTTTACGTTCACAGACAAGAAGATCAACCTGCCCAACTACATCCACAACTATGCCGAGAAAAAGGTGGGCAAGCTGGATCGCTACTTCAAGGAGGATGCCGCTGCATCTGTCACATTCAGTGTGGAAAAGGACCGCAACAAGGTGGAGATCACCGTGCGCTCCGGCAGCACCATCCTGCGCGTGTCCGAGAGTACCAGCGATATGCTGGCCTCCATCGATTCCGCTGTGACCCTGCTGGAGCGGCAGATTCGCAAGAACAAGACCCGTTTGGAAAGACGCCTGCGTCAGGGTGCTTTTGAGCGCACCGTGGATGAGGAAAGCACCTTCGTCCCCGTGGCGGAGGAGGGCGAGTACGACATCGTCCGCACCAAGACCTTCCCCATCAAGCCTATGACCCGGGACGAAGCGATTTTGCAGATGAACCTGCTCAGCCACAGCTTCTATGCCTTTAAGGATGAGGCGGCCGGCGGCGCGTTCGCTGTGGTCTACCGCCGCAACGACGGCGGCTACGGCCTGATCGAAGACGAAACCTGATCAAAACCTGCAAGCCGGGGCGCGGAAAACCGCGCCCCGGCTGTTGCTTTTTTGGGGGGGTAAAACGGCGTGGAACAGAAAAATTGAAATTTCGTCAGGAAAAACTTGCAATTTTAGTTTTAGGATAGTATAATCACCGTATATCCACGCACAAGTGTCTTTTAACGGCGGACACCGCCGATAAAAAGATACGCAAATCCAATCAAAAAGGAGAAAACAAGTTATGAAGAAGATCATTTCCCTGTCCCTGGCCCTGGTTATGGCTCTGGGTCTGGTTGCCTGCGGCGGCGGTACCACCTCCGGCAACGAGACCGGCGACAAGGTCGTCAAGATCGGTGTGTTCGAGCCCGCCTCCGGCGACTCCGCCTCCGGCGGCAAGAAGGAGACCCTGGGCATGCAGTACGCCAACGTGGAGACCCCCACCGTTGAGATCAACGGCGAGACCTATAAGGTCGAGCTGGTCCCCGCTGACAATGGCTCCTCCACCGACAAGGCTCCCACCGCCGCTGCTGACCTGGTGGCCAAGGACGTGGCTATCGTCCTGGGTTCCTACGGTTCCGGCGTGTCCATGGCCGGCGGCCCCATCTTTGACGATGCCGGTCTGGCTGCCCTGGGCGTGACCTGCACCAACCCCAACGTCACTGCCGGCAACGACTACTACTACCGCATTTGCTTCCTGGATCCCTTCCAGGGCACCGTCCTGGCCAACTTCGGCATGGACAAGTTTGAGGCCAAGACTGCCTACTGCCTGGGCGAGATCGGCAACGAGTATGACCAGGGTCTGGTCACCTTCTTTGAGCAGGCCTTCACCGCCGCCGGCGGCAAGGTCATCAAGGACTCCTTCCCCACCAACAACTCTGACTTCACCTCTTACCTGAACAAGGCCAAGAGCGAGGGCGCCGACGTTATCTTCACCCCCGTGTCCATCGCTTACGCCACTCAGATCATCACTCAGGCCAGCTCTCTGGGCATTGAGATCCCCTTCCTGGGCTCCGACACTCTGGACGACAACATGGTTCTGGAAGCTGCCAAGGGCACCGACATCCAGCTGTTCGTTTCCACCTTCTATCAGGAGGGCGGTAACCCCGAGTTCGATGCCGGCATCAAGAACTACATCAACACCAACTCCGTGGCCAAGGACGCCAACGGCGGCAACGACACCATCTCCGCTGTGACCGCCATGGGCTATGATGCCTACTATGTGGCTCTGGAGGCCATGAAGGCCGCCGGCAGCGTCGAGCCCGAGGCCATCAAGGCTGCTCTGGGCGGCGTGACCTACACCGGCGTGTCCGGCGAGATCGCCTTCGACGAGATCGGCGACGCCATCCGCGACACCGCTTACATCAAGACCGCCAACACTGCTGACGGTACCTGGGCGCTGGAGACTGTCCAGAAGGCCAACTGATAACCAACGGATACAGTGCTGCTTGGCGGGGGCCTGCGCCCCCGCCAAGCGCTGTGTCTTGGGCTGCCTCGAAAAAGGCTGATTTTTCGGCAGGTTTCGAGACAGCCCAATCTGTCTTTCGCAATCTGTTTTAAGGAGGAACTTATGGAATATATTATTTCCATCCTGCTCTCCGGTATTTCGGTGGGCGGACAATATGCCCTGATCGCCATCGGTTACACCATGGTGTACGGCATCCTGCGCCTGATCAACTTTGCCCACGGCGACGTGTTCATGGTGGCGGGTCTGATGGGTGTCTACCTGTCGGCCAGCATGCCCCTGTATGTGGCCATGCCCCTGGTTATCGTGATGACGGCGATTTTGGCGTTCTTCATCGAGCGCGCGGCCTATAAGCCCCTGCGCAGCGCCCCCCGTATGTCGGTCATGATCTCCGCCATCGGCGTGAGTTATCTGCTGCAGAATGTGGCCACCTACATCACCGGCGCTCAGCCCATGACCTATCCCACCATTCCCGGCCTGTCCGATACGGTGCAGATCGCCGGCACGCCCACCAAGTGGGCGGTGCTGCTGACCCCCGTGCTGGTGGCGGTGCTGGTGGTCGCCCTGACCATGCTGATCAACAAGACCAAGGTGGGCATGGCCATGCGTGCGGTGTCCAAGGACTTTGAGACCGCCCAGCTCATGGGCATCAAGATCAACACCGTCATCTCCGTCACCTTTGTCATCGGCTCGGTGCTGGCGGCGGTGGGTTCTATCCTGTACTTCACCAACTACTCTGCCGTTACCCCTACCATCGGCGCTCTGCCCGGTCTGAAGGCCTTCGTGGCTGCCGTGTTCGGCGGTATCGGTTCCATCCCCGGCGCGGTGATCGGTGCGTTTATCATCGGCATCTGCGAGACCATTATCAAGGGTCTGCCCTCTGCCTGGGATGTGTCCGTGTTCTCTGATGCGTTCACCTTTGCCCTGCTTGTCGTCGTGCTGGTGTTCAAGCCCACCGGCCTGTTTGGCGAGAAGGCCACGGACAAGGTTTAAGGAGGTGCCCCAATGATTCAGAAAAAGAGCAAAAAGGGCACCTTTATTGCCCTGGGCTGTGTCATCCTGTTTCTGGCTTTGATCGTTCTGTTGGAAAACCTGACCGCGCTGGTCCCCGGCGCACCTGCGGTGTTCAAGCCCACCAGCCAGCTGTTTACGGTGCTGAAAAAGACCGCCGTTTACGCCTTGGCTGCTGTGTCCATGAACTTGCTGACCGGCTTTACGGGCCTGTTTTCTCTGGGCCAGGCCGGCTTTATGCTGCTGGGTGCCTACACCTACGCCATCCTCACCGTCCCCATGGAGGCCAAGGAGCAGGTCTATTACGCCTTCCAGGGTTCTGCGGTGAAGTTCTCCCTGCCTGACCTGTTTGGCGGCGCCGATACGGCTGCGGGCCTGATTTTGGGCGTGCTGCTGGCCGTCATTTTGGCCGGTATCGTGGCGGCCATCTTCGCCTGGTTCATCGGTCTGCCCGTGCTGCGTTTGAAGAGCGACTATCTGGCCATTGCCACCCTGGGCTTTGCCGAGATCATGCGCGCCATCTTCCAGTGGCAGAAGCTGGGCCCCGTTACCAACGGCGCCAACATGATCAACAAGATCCCCACCTATGCCAGCTTCAACATCAAGGATGCCGCCGGCAAGGTCGTGCTGCGGCTGTCCACTTTCGTGCCCTTCCTGCTGGCCATCGTGTGCATCGCCATCATCGTGCTGCTCATCAACTCCTCCTACGGCCGGGCCTTCAAGGCCATCCGTGAGGACGAGATCGCTGCCGAGGCCATGGGCATCAACCTAGCCAAGCACAAGCGGATGTCCTTCTGCATTTCCTCTTTCTTCGCCGGCATCAGCGGCGCTATGTTCGCCATGTTCGTCAACAACGCCCAGGCCAAGCCCTTTACCACCAACCTGACCTATGAGATCCTGCTCATCGTGGTCATCGGCGGTATCGGCTCTCTGTCCGGCTCCTGCATTGCCACGTTCCTGTACGTGGCCTGCTCCGAGTGGTGGCTGCGCTTCCTGGATACGGAGACGGTGGTCAATGGGTTCAAGGTGCCCCTGCTGCGTCCCGGCTTCCGCATGGTGGTGTTCTCCATCGTCATCATGGTGGTGGTGCTGTTCTTCCGCCGCGGCATCATGGGCAACAAGGAATTACCCGACCTCTTTAAGCGCAAGAGAAAGGAGGCGGCGAAATGAGCGAGAATGTGCTGCGTCTTGAAAACATTACCATGCAGTTTGGCGGCGTGGTGGCCGTCAACGACCTGTCCATGGAAGTGAACAAGGGCGAGATCGTGGCCCTCATCGGCCCCAACGGCGCCGGTAAGACCACCGCCTTTAACTGCATCACCGGTGTGTACGAGCCTACCAACGGCCGCGTCAGCTTCAACGGTGTGCCCATGGTGGAGAACCATCCCCAGGGCAAGATGAAAAAGCTGTACGCCGGCGAGCATAACGGCGATTTCACCGCCGTTATCAGCCCCACTCCCGACAAGATCACCCAGCTGGGTATTGCCCGCACCTTCCAGAATATCCGTCTGTTCTCCGCCTTGAGCGTGTTTGACAATGTGCTGATCGCCAAGCATATGCGCGCCAAGCAGAACTTCCTGTCCGCTACCTTCCGGTTCAACGCCGCGGAGGAAAAACGCATGCGGGAAGAGGCCATGGCCCTGCTGGAGGAGCAGAATTTGGCCCACCTGAAGGACGAGGTGGCAGGGTCCCTGCCCTACGGCCTGCAGCGCCGGCTGGAGATCGCCCGCGCCCTGGCCACCAACCCGTCCCTGCTGCTGTTGGACGAGCCGGCTGCCGGCATGAACCCGCAGGAGACTCACGAGCTGACCGAGTTCATCAAAGAGATTCGTCAGCGCTATGACCTGACCGTGCTGATGATCGAGCATCACATGGACCTGGTTATGAAGATCTCCGACCGCATCTATGTGTTGGACTTCGGCAAGCTGATCGCACAGGGTACGCCGGGGGAAATTCAGAACAATCCTCGCGTGATCGAGGCTTACTTGGGGGTGGCTGACGATGCTGAAAATTGATGGCCTGAAAGTCAACTACGGCGGCATTGAGGCCGTCAAGGGTATTTCCATCGTGGTGCCCGAGCGGCAGATCGTCACCCTGATCGGCGCCAACGGCGCAGGCAAGTCCACCACCCTGCGTGCCATCGCCGGCCTGGTCAAGCCTGCTGCCGGCCGCATCCACCTGCAGGGGGAGGACATCACCGGCCTGTCTCCCGACCGCATCGTGTCCAAGGGCATCACCCTGGTGCCGGAGGGCCGCCGGGTGTTCCCCGACCTGACCGTGCTGGAAAACCTGAAGATCGGCGCATATCTGCGCCGTGACAGCCTGGAGGATGACCTGAAGTGGGTGTATGACCTGTTCCCCCGCCTGAAGGAGCGCTCCTGGCAGGCGTCAGGCACCCTGTCCGGTGGCGAGCAGCAGATGCTGGCCGTGGGCCGCGCCCTGATGAGCCGCCCCAAGATCATGATGATGGACGAACCTTCTCTGGGGCTTGCTCCTCTGGTGGTCAAGGGTATCTTCGACATCATCAAGGAAATCAACAAGCAGGGCGTGACCATCCTGCTCATCGAGCAGAATGCCAACATGGCCCTGCGCACTGCCGACACCGCCTACGTGCTGGAGACCGGCCGGCTGACCATGACGGGCACCGGAAACGAACTGCTGCACAACGAGGCTGTGAAGAAAGCTTACCTCGGTTAATTAAATGAAAAACGACCGTTCAGAATGAACGGTCGTTTTGTCTTGTTTAGATTACTTTTTGGGCCAGGTGGTCATCTTGTAGTTATCCACGTCCAACATCTACTGAAACCATTTGGGAGCGGACACGTCGGTGTAGACGGTGGGTTCTTTTAGAATGTACTCCAGCAGCGTGTCCACAAAGGGGCGCACATCCACGGTGGCGAAGGTCGCCTGGCCGCAGGGCGGCTGACAAGATGATTTTAACACAGTTGATAAAAGACGCGACTGTTCTAATGGGCCGTTTTCGAGGGCATTATGTCCTGTTAGGCTATTGAAATGGGACATGGGGATGCTATAATTATGGTGAGAGTGTGTGGCGCGAAGCGCCGTAATTGAGAGAGGAGAATCATGATGAGCAACCTGCCTTTCAAGCGAGATACCGGCATCCCTTTCAAGCGCTTCGGCGTGCGGACCGACTGCAGCCGCAACGCGGTGTGGTCCATCCCCGCCCTGAAGAAGTGGATCGACATTATTTCCAAGCTGGGTTATAACACCCTGACCCTCTACTGCGAGGATACTTACGAAATCGAGGGTGAACCCTATTTCGGCTATGGCCGGGGCCGCTTTACCAAGGCGGAGCTGAAGGAAATCAACGCCTACGCCCGCGAGCGTGAGGTGGAGATGATCCCCGGCACCAACACCCTGGCCCATCTGGGCAGCATTTTCCGCTGGGAGCACTACGCCGAGATCAACGACACCGCCGACATCCTGCTGTGCGAGGACGAGCGCACCTACGCCCTGATCGAAAAGATGATCGCCACTGCCGCCGAGTGCTTTGACTCCCGGGTCATCGACATCAATATGGACGAGGCGGACATGCTGGGCCGGGGCAAGTACTATGCCAAGCACGGCCCCGACAAGCGCATCGAGATCCTCAAGCGCCACATGAATAAGGTGTGCGAGATCGCCCGCAAGTACGGCTTTGAGATGATCATGATTTCCGGCGATATGTCCTTCCGGCTGGCCACTCACAGCGACAGCTACAGCAACACTGAGGCCGTGGTGCAAGAGGATGTGTCCGACCTGATCCCCGAGGGCGCTGTTTTGAAGTACTGGGACTACTACAAGCGCAGCAAGGAGGACTACACCGCCTTGACCAAGGTACACCAGCAGATTAAGCGCGAGGGCCTGTGGTATCAGTGCGGCGTGTGGACCTGGTGCGCCTTCTCGCCCGAGAACAACTACAGCACCGGCGCCATCCGCAACAGCCTGCAGGCCGCCATGGAGAACGGTGTGGAGAACATCAACGTGTGCTTCTTCGGTGACGACGGCGGCGAGTGCGCCCGCTTTGCCGGTCTGCCCGGCCTGTTCTACGCCAGCCAGATTGCCAAGGGCATCGACGATGAGGCCACCATCAAAGCCAATTTCGAGAAGGAGTTTGGCATCCCCTATGACCAGTTCCTGCTGCTGGACCTCACCCAGCGCAATGAGACCGAGGAGTACTGCGTCCATCCCACCCGGTACATCCTGTACAACGATCCCTTTATCGGCCTGATGGACATGACTCTGCCCGAGCATACCCGTGCCGACCACGAGGAACTGGTGGAGCTGCTGGCCCCCCTGTGCAAGAACAAGGAGTGGGGTTATCTGTTCCAGACCATGCACGACCTGTGCGCCGTCACCGCTGAAAAATGCGACATCGGCACTCGCATCCGCGCGGCCTACGATGCCGGGGACATGAAGCAGTTGAAGAAGCTGGCGAAGGAACTGCGCCGCATCCGAGATTTGGTGGAGAAGTTCTACCGCTCCTTCCGCAAGCAGTGGATGATTGAGAATAAACCCCACGGCTTTGATGCGTCCGACGTGCGTATCGGCGGCGTGATGACCCGCCTTGCCCACTGCGCCGAGCGGCTGGACGAGTACGTCCGCGGCGACGTGGACCGCATTGAGGAGCTGGAGGAAACGCTGCTGGACGTGCGCACCCCCCTCAGCCCCGACTACGGCAAGCGCAAGTACCTCAACTACTGGGACCGCAACAGCCGTTACTACACCGAAATCGTGTCCGCCAACTGGGTGGGCAAGGGGTTCTGATCGGCTGAAAAATGGAGTGAAAATACCGCATCGGTTTTTGGACCGGTGCGGTATTTTTCTGCTTGTGTTTTATGAGGGGCGATTATAATTGCGGCAGGAGAAACCCCTTGAAATCAGGCGGAAAAGGAGAAATATTATGAGCGAGTTGACGTTTAAGTGTTTTGGCACGCAGATCGACTGCTCCCGCAATACGGTGATGAATGTGGATGCCATCAGCTTTGGCCCAAACGACACCCTAACCGGGCCATGGTGGTGTACAACAAGGAGGGCCAGCCCGCCCTGAACGGCCTGAAGCATAGCTTCTCCGATGTGCCTGCGTCCCAGTGGTTCAACAACGCGGTCACCTGGGATTCCAATTGCGGCGTGGTGTCCGGCTTTGGCGGCGGCGTATTCAAGCCCGAGGATACCGTGACAATCGAGCAAGTGGCGGTCATCTTGTGGAACTACTCCAACACCCCTGCCGGCTACGGCGACCTTGCCAATGTGGGCAGCCACAGCGATTGGGCGGCCAACGCCCCGCGCTGGGCGGTTGAGAAGGGCCTGCTTGAAAATCTGCCCTTCACCAACGCCACCGAGAAGGCCCCTGGGCCCAGACCGCACAGATGCTGACCAACTACCTGCGCGGCTGAACTTAATTTGCTTTCTCCTCCACGGCCAGCAGGAACGGCTGGCCTCTGAACGGTTCTTTTGGCTGCGGTAAACAAACAATAAGAAAAGGGAACGAGTCATAGACTCGTTCCCTTTTTTGTTGGTCAGATCGAATTATCGGCTGACGCTGATGCCAACCACGCCCAAGATGACCTCGTTGGCGATGGCTTCCACCTTGATGGAGGCCAGCTCCTTATCCGGATTGATGCGGATGCGCTTGACGGTGGCGTGGTTGAAGTTGCTGATGTAGAGGTTCTCCGCCTCGGTGGTCAGGGCGGAGGTCATCCAGTCATCGATGCTGGTGGGATAGACCAGGGGGGTGTCCTCCGTCGTGCCGTCGGCATAGGTGACGGTGAAGCGGACATTCTCCACACCGGTGTGCATCCAGTAAGTGCTGCCGATGAAGCAAATGGCAATCTCCTGACCCTTACCGCTCAGGGGGAAGGTGGTGGCGGTGGGGAACACGTCGTAGATGGACACGCAGGCAAGGTTGTTGCCTTCGGCGGGGGTGGCGAAGGGGATGCCGGAACGGGAGACCACAGTGCCGCCGCAGTTGCGCAGGCCGGTGTCGTCCACGTGCAGACCGCGGTAGCCCCACTGATTCCAGTTGTGGGCGGCGCGGCCATTCTTGAACAGGCGCATAGTAAAGCCCTTGGGCAGGGGGTGGATATAGGACTGCTTATGCAGCTCGGTGGTGCTGCAGTTGAAGAAGCAGGAGATGTCAACCGGCTGGAAGGGCTTTTCCTCCAGAGGCTCTACCGCCACATCCTCGGCCTCGATGTCGTAATCGGCGGCCAGCCAGGCGTCGTATTCCCCGGCCTGCACACGCAGGAACAGGGTGTGGTCGCCGGCGATATCCTTGGCGCGGGCGTAGACCTTGTTGCCCACGATGGAGATGTCCTCCAACGTCTCGGACACGTCGTAGACCTCGGTCAGGGTGCCGCCCTTGACCTGGAAGGACAGCTTGTTGCCGGCCAGCACGGTTTCAGCCACGGCCACGGTGGGGACGGGGGTCTTGCCGTGGATGACACGCAGCTGGAACTTGCCCACCTTATCGGTCTTGACGATGAGGAAGCTGTTGTTGACACCGGCCTCGATCTCATAGGACACGGCCTCGCCGTCCAGCAGGACCAGCTCCACGTTGGCCGCGCGCATGGGGATACGGAAGCGCTTGGTCTCGGTGCGGTCGCAATGGACGTTGAAGGTCTCTTCGTTGCCGCGGCGGTGGTAGTGCAGGCCGATGTCCTGCAGGGTCAGACTGGCATGTTCCCAATCCTCGGGCAGGCCGGGCTGGATATGCACGAAGCCGTCCACGGAGTTGATGCGAATGCCAAACAGACCTTCCATCACCATGCGCAGGTACATGCTGGAGGTATCGGTAAAGTCGGAGTCGCCGAAGTCAGAGGTGCAGCGGTTGGACTGGATGTGGGGGGCCATACCGGGGTTGCGGCCGGTAAAGAAGCAGTCGGTGATGCCGTCCAGCAGCTTTTTGCCCTCTTCCTTCAGGCCGACCTGGAAGTAGGCCAGGGCCAGGTGAGAGTTCTCGGAGGGGAACAGGCCGCAGTTGGAGTACTGCTTGGGCAGCCAGTTGGAGGAGTAGGTCAAACGGCCGCCACGACCGGGGGTGGAAATGCTCTTGAGGTGCTTTTCGGTGTAGCGCAGGGTGCGGTATGCCTTGCGGTGGTCCACCATGAAGGAGTCGATGGGGTGGTAGACGGTGGGCAGCTCCACCTCGGGGTGGAGCAGACGGTTGCCGATGGTGTCCAAGCTTTCGGCATACACACCCACGTTGGGCATCCACAGCTTTTCCTCCATGGCCTTTTTGATCTTCTCGGCCCGCTGGGCAAGGCGCGTACCGTCCCGGCCGATCTTCTCGGCGATTTTGGCCAGCACCAGGTTGGCACGGTAGTTGTAGGCGGTGGCCTGGGTGCAGCCGGCGCCGTTATATTGGTGGCCGTCGGAGATCCAAGTGTTTAGCATGCTCTGATACAGACCGTCGTTGTCGGGGTCAAAGATGCGAGCGTCCCAATCGGCCATGGCGCACATATCGTCAAAGTGCTTGGCGGCAAACTCGAAGTTGCCCGACCACTCGATGTAGTGCAGCATCATGTCCATGGCGCATTCCTGCATGTTGTAGGGACCGTAGATGGGGCTGTGGTCAGGCTTGAAGTAGGCGGGCAGACGGCCGGCACCGCCCTTGATCTCGGAGCGGTTGCCAATGTGGCCGGTGCGGCCCTCGGGCACGGGACTTTCGTCGTAGATGACCTGCTCGTCGGCGATGTCGCCGCGGGTGATGTAGCTCATCCACATGTCGATGGTCTTTTCCACACGCTCGTTCCAGTGCATGGCGGTGGGGGCGTACCAGTTGCGCCAGCCCAAATAGGGGTTGTGGAAAGCGAAGGCACCGTGGTTAAAGGCGTCCTTGTGCCAGGAGGCATCCAGGGCGATGACGTTGGGCACCACGGTCAGGTCCAGGGGATGGTCGGGGGTGGACACGTCGATGCAGGCGAACTTGGCATAGATCTGCTGCTTGATGTAGCCAATGGGGTCCTTCATGGACAGCCACTTGTCCAAAGTGGCCTCATCCTCGTTGCGCAGGGCGATGATGAAACCGTCCAGCGCCTGACCCGGCTCGATGACGGCGGAAATTTTGACCACCTGATCGTCCTCGTTCTCGGGGTCGTTGCCTAGGAAGGTGCTGGGGTAGATGTCGGCCATGGCCTTGGCAGAGCCGACGGCGAACTGGGCGGGGAAGCTGGTGGCCACCCACATATGCTTGCCGTCGGTGTGGGTGACGTGGGCGCGGTTGGTGCCGATTTCCACCTTGTTGCCCTTGGCATTGTCGGCGGTGAAGTAGCGGCGGGGCTCACCCTTCATCTCGAACCGGCCCTGCATTTCGGTGATACCGCCGAAGCCGGCGGCGAAGAAGCATCGCTGGTTGGTGGTGATGTGGTAGTGGACCAAATAGCCGTCCTCGGGCAGGAGGGGGTATGCCTCCATCTTGACGCTGACGTTGGGGAACCAGGAGGAGATCTGGCTCAGCTCGTACTCCATCCAGCCGTTTTTGAACTCGGCCAGAACGTCTTCGGAATTGTGGAACCAGCGGGAGGTCTGGTCAATGTCGTCGGTGTAGTAGAAGCCGGAGCGGCGGCCGGGAGTGATGGCAAGGCCGCTGACCAGCACGCCGCACTTTTCCTGATAGGTGACGGGGTTGACGGCCCAGTCGGTGACGGTGCCCATGAACTGGGGGGCATCACCCGCGAAGGTGAAGAAGCGGGCGGTCTCATGGTCATTTTTGTGGGAGCCGTAGAGAGTGCGGTTGAACAGCTCACAGCTGCCGTTGATGGCATAGCCATTTTCGGTTGGGGTATAGTGGGTTTTCGGGTCCATAAAAGCTCCTCCTCATTTTAAGTACATCAAAAAATCCATAAAAAGCATCAGATTGTCCATAAAGTCCTGAAAAACGGAAGAAACGCACCAATCTTTAGGGTTTTCTTGCTTGGAGTATAGCACAGAGCCTTTGAAAATACAAGGGTTTCGGCTCAGAATATCTATTTGAGATTTTGAGTGGATACCCTTAAAAAGGCATATAGGAAATCGGCCGTTTGCACCAAACGCACGTTTTGCACATAAATTTGGACCCGCTGGTGGTGCGGTGCGGGGGGCCGGTGCTTGCACTTGTGTGCACCGAGGGGTATAATGATCGGTGACATCCCATGAAACGGAGGACACCCCTATGAACAACGTTCCCGGTTTTGTGCGCCCCGGCGGCAGAGCTTACGTCAGTCCCAAGGGTATCATCTACGGCACGGACGGAAAGCTGCGCTGGGCCTATGAATTTGATCAGCGCAAAAAGCCTACGGTCCTGTTGGCGCTGTTTTGGAACTATGTGTGGCTGTGTGCCGCCGTTGGTCTGCTGGTACTGCTGGTGCAGGTCGGCATCAATGGGATCGGGGCGCTGCTGGACTCCCTGCTGGTCGTATTGGCGCTGATTGGGGTGGCGGCCGTGGCGGCACTGGTGGTGTTCGGACTTCGCCTGGTGGAGAACGGTCCCATTGTGTGTCTGCTGTTTACCATGGATGAGAACACCCTGTCCTGCCAGCAGGTGAAGGGGAAGACGGATAAGGAAAAGGTGACTCACGCCTTCGCGGAGTGGGTGGGTGGACAGAGCCAGCCGTCCCTGCGGGTCTGTGGGATGCGCACGGCTCGGCTGGACTGCGTGAAGGAAATTGCAGCCGACCCGGACCGAAACTGCATCCGGCTGCGCGGGCCGAAAAAAGCCCCGGCAGTTTTTGCCGAGCCGCAGCAGATTCCGGTGGTGCTGGACTATCTGAAGAGGCATTGCCCCCGGACCAAGTGAAACGATGCAAAAATACCCGGCCCGCATAGGGTCGGGTATTTTTATGTACTGTTTCCCCGCACCCTGAAGCGTGGGCAGTAAAATTACTTGGTAAAGCGATAGGTGCAGGCACCGGTCTGCTCGTCATAGTGTTCCATCTCGAACTTGGCACCGACCTCGGCGGCCAGCACCTCCATGACGCACTCGGTGGTGTAGCGGAACCAGGGGGACAGCCACTTGCCGTTGTCCACCAGCCACTTGATGGCGGGGCAGTAGGACACGTTGACGGTCAGGGAGTTGTCAGTCAACTCGCACTTGACGGCGTCGGGAGCCTTGTCCAGCTCGTAACTCTCCACGATCTTGTCCCGGATGGCGGCCAGACCCTTGGTGGGGATGGCTTCGATGGTCTTGCACAGGGCGTTCTTGGTGTAGCGGGTCATGGCGGCGCGGACGTGATCAAGGCCGTAGTTCTCGCCGATGTAGTGGATGCAGCGGCTGAGGCTGAAGTGGAAACTGGGGTGGAAGTACTCGTTGTCGGCGGCGTTGCGGCGCATGACTAGAGTATCCTCGTCTAGAATGACGCGGCCGTCAAAAACCTCGGGGTCGTAAATGAGCATGGAGCAGGCGGCCTTGTCGGTGCCGATGAAGTTGTAGATGTACTTCAGACCGGCCTTTTCCACAGCTAGACGGTAACCGTCGCAGTGCAGGCAGTAGTCGGGATAGGGCTTCAGGCCGATCTCGTCCTGCAGCTTGAGCAGCTTGCCCTTGGAGGGGCACCAGAACATCTCGTTGTAGAAGAAACCGCGCTTTTCGTTCAGGTACATGGCGAAGTCGGCGGCCTCTTCATTCAGGCTGTGGGTCCAGTGGGTCCAGCAGCCGTGGATGCCCTCGGCCAGCAGGGTGTTGATCAGGGTGCCGCCCTTGCCGTCGGGCTTGAAGAGGGTGGCCCAGTAGCGGTCGATCTCCTCCCGGCCAAAGGTCTCGTCCAGGTAATGGAACAGCTCGCTGTAGGCGGGGATAAATTCGGTACAGGAAATCATGTCAAATTCCTCCTAATTTACCAGATGGTCCAGCCACCGTCCATGACCAGGGTGGCGCCGGTGATATAGGCGGCCGCGTCGCTGGCCAGGAAGGCCACGGGACCCTTGATGTCGTCATCGTTGGCAAAGCGACCCAGGGGGCAGTGCTCCTCATAGTTTTTCAGGAACTGGGCCTGGGCGGGGGTGGGATTCTTACCCATGGTGGTGAAGCCGCCGGGGGCCACGGCATTGACGCGGATGCCGTCCTTGCCGTAGCGGCCGGCCATATACTTGGTCATGCCGATCATGGCCCACTTTTCGGTGGTGTAGTTGACGGGCTGCTCGCCAAAGCCCTCGGGGTAGAAGGGGAAGTGGGGGCAGTCAAGGCCGCGCATGGAGCTGATGTTGATGATATTGCCGCTTTTGGCGGGGACCATGTACTCCAGCACCGCCTGGCTCAGCAGCAGCTGGCCGTTCAGGTTGGTCTCGGCAGAGTCGCGCAGCTTCTCACGGGTGGCCACGCTCATGCCGACGATGTTGCGGCGGTCCACGGCGTTGTTGACCAGAACGTCGATTTTGCCGAATTTCTCCACAACGTTCTTGACCAGTGCCTTGATGGACGCGTCATCGCTCAGGTCCAGCGCCATGCCGCAGGCGCTGTAGCCCTGCTCGCGCAGTTCGCCGGCCAGCTCCTCGCACTTTTCCACGTTGCGGGAGGCGATAATCACCGTGGCGCCCATTTCACACAGGCCGGTGGAGATGGAAGCGCCGTACAGGCCGCGGCCGCCGGTGACGATGGCCACCTTGCCGGTCAGGTCGTAAAGATCGCGCAGATTTTTCATATTGCATACCTTCTTTTCTTTTGGTGTGGAGGCAGCCGCATCAGCGACCGCGTTCCTATTCTCCGTCCAGTATATTATATAGGCTTGGGCGCGGAAAAACAAGCGGCATTTGCAAGAAAAGGGCAGATTTTCCCAAAGGTGCCAAAAGAGTGAAAAACGAGGAAAGTGCGCCAAAATTTCATTGACCTGACGGGGGTGTCTTGATACAACAAAAACGATTTGTTTCAATTGCGAAAGGGGCGGGCGTTCCGGCCCGCCTTGCAGCGGATAAACGAACGGAGGAAATAAACCGGAAGAAAGTCACATCGTTCCTGCTTGCGCTTGTGACAGTAGTGTCTCTGCTGCCCGGTACGGATATGGCCGTCCAGGCTGAGGGGGGTATCAACATCAAGACCGGCACTATGACCGAAACCGGTGTGTGCATGGGGGTGGCCATTGCCAATTTGAGCGCCAAGGGCTTTGAACTGACCTTTACCGCCAACTAAATTTGTTTTCCTCCTGTTTTTTCAAAACAATGCCCCCGCAGTCTATTTGGACTGCGGGGGCATTGTTAGTTGTAAGGGGAAAGGAAAAACCCGGACAGCACAAATTGCTGTCCGGGTTTTTGCTTGGAGTTAACCGAGAAGTTGACGGTAGATATCCAAATAAAGGTTGGCGGAGTTTTTCCAGGTGAAATCGGCGGTCATGCCGGCCTTTTGAAGCTTGCGCCAGGCTTTGGTGTCGGTGTGGTATAGCTCCACGGCCTGGGACAGGACGTGGAACAGGTCACCACTGTCTACGTTGGCGAAGGAGAAACCGCGACCCTCGCCGGTGTACTTATTATAGGGTGGCACGCTGTCACGCAGGCCGCCGGTTTCCCGCACCACGGGGACGGTGCCGAACCGCATGGCGATCATTTGGGACAGACCGCAGGGTTCGGATACAGAAGGCATGAGGAACAAGTCCGCGCCGGCATAGATAACGTTGGACAGGGATGCGGAGTACATGATTTGGGCGGAGAAGCGGCCGGGGTAGCGGGACTGGGCATCCCGGAAGGCCTGCTCGTACTCCCACTCGCCGGTGCCGAGGGCCACCATCTGCACGTTCAGGGACATGATTCGGTCCAGTGCTTCGGTCACCAAATGGAACCCCTTATGGCCCACAAGGCGGGACACGCAGGCGATGACGGGGATGTTGGGGTCGGGGTTCAGGCCCACGGCGTTCTGCAGGGCGGCCTTGCAGGCTCGTTTGCCGGTGACGGGGGCCCGAGGGGAGAAGTTTTGGGCGATGGCGGGCATGGTGGCGGGGTTATAAAGGTCGGTGTCGATACCGTTGAGGATGCCCTGCATCTTGTGACTGTTCTCTGCGATGATGCCTTCCATGCCGTGGGCATAGTAGGGGTCGCGGAGCTGGTCGGCGTAGGTGGGAGAGACGGTGGTGATGTAGTCGGCGGCGATGATGGCGCCCCGCATGAGGTTGATATCCTCGTAGCAGGCCAGGGTTCCGTCGTTGTAATAGCTCCAGTCCAGACCCAGCACATCGTCCATGACCTGTTTGCAGAAACGACCCTGGTATTCGATATTATGGATGGTGAAGACGGTTTTGGCGTGGGACAGCTGGGGGATGCGGTAGCGGTCCTCCAGCAGGTAGACGGGGATGAGGGCAGTCTGCCAGTCGTTGCAGTGGATGATGTCTACGGGCCAGTTGAGCTGACCGGCGGTTTCCAGCACCGCGCGGGAGAAAAAGGCGAACCGCTCGCAGTCGTCAAAGTGACCGTAGAGGGTGGAACGCTTGAAATACCCTTCGTTATCCACAAACCAGTAAGTGACGCCGTCCCGAACCAGTTCAAACACACCGCAGTAGGCGCTGCGCCAGGCCAGAGGGACGTTGAAATATTTAAGGAAAGTCATTTGGCTGCGCCAATCGTCACCGATGCCCTCATACAGGGGGAGGATGACGTGGACATCGTGGCCCGCTCGGGCCAGGGCGGGGGGCAGGGAGCCGGCAACGTCGGCAAGGCCACCGGTTTTGATGAAAGGGGCTACTTCTGATGCGGCGAAAAGAATGTTCATAGAGTTACCTCGCTTTTGTGGGATTGGGGGAGCGCGGGAGGTGGTTGAGTGGTGATGGTGTTCCCCTCATCCGACCTCGCTGCGCTCGGTCACCTTCCCCCAGGGGAAGGCTTTATACGATGGAGTTTTTGCCGATGGCGATGGGGAAGGCGGCGTTGCCGATCAGACGGTGACCGGCACCGATTTTTACGTTTTTATCCGCGATGGCGCAGGCAAGGTCCGCGCCGGCATGGACGGTGGTACCCTGCATGAGGACGCAGTTGCGGATCCGGGCACCCTTTTCCACCACGACACCGCGGAAGATGATGGAGTTTTCTACCTCACCCTCGATAACGCAGCCGTCGGCGATGAGGGAGTTGGTCACCTTGGAGTCGGGGCTGTAGTAGGTGGAGGGGTCGGAGCGGTCCTTGGTGCGGATGGGGGCGTCAGGCAGGAAGAGCTGACGGCGGACATCGGGGTTCAGCAGGTCCATGGAGCGGTCGTAATAATCGCGGACGCTGTCGAAACGGGCCACATAGCCGGTGTGGGTGTAAGTATGGATGGCCAGCTCGCCCAAACGGGGCAGAAGGGCGCCGCGGGTGAAGGTATGTACGTCGTGAGTGGTGCAATCCTCAATCAGTTCCAGCAGGAGGGATTTGGACAGGATGCAGATGCTGAGGAATTCCGCCGCCTCGGGGGCTGTGGAGGGGTAGGTGAGCACGTCCAGGACCCGGCCGTCACTGGTGGTGGTCAGATACTGGGTGGCGGAGGGGATGCCGTAGTGGCGGTCGGAACAGACCATGGTGACGTCGCTGCCCCGCTCCATATGCTGGCGGTACACCTCTTCTAGGGGGATATTGATGGCCATGTCGCCCCAAGCCAGTACCACGTGCTCCTGTTTGATGCCGGAGAGGTAGGAGGACACGCCGGTCAGGGCGTCCAGGGTGCCGGAGTAGACGCGGTGGGCGCTTTCCTCGGTACTGAAGGGGGGGAGGATGCGCAGACCGCCGCGCTTACGGCTCAGGTCCCAGTCCTTACCGGAACCCACATGGTCCAGCAGGGATTGATAGTTTTCGTGGACGATGAGACCGATGTCACTGATGCCGGCGTTGACCATGTTGGACAGCATGAAGTCAATCAGGCGGTAGCGACCGCCGTAGGGGAGGGAGCAGGTGTTGCGGGGTTTGGCTAGCTCCCCCAGGGAATTATTGGAGTGGTAGGCGAAGATGATGCCGTGCAGGTTGGTCATGCGTGCTCGCCTCCTTTCACGTCTTCACGAATCATGGCATTGGCAGAAACGGTGGCGTTTTCCCCGATGGTGATACCGGAGGCCACCACGGCCACGCCCCAATCGGGGCTGGCATCCGGGGGAGTTCCCACGGTGGCGCCGGGTTCGATGACGGCGTTTTCCGCGATGATGGCGTATTCAACCGTTGCCCCTGCCTTGACGGTGGCGCCGGGCATGAGGATGGAATAGCGGATGCAGGCTCCCTCCTCCACGGTGACGGAGTGGAACAGGACGGAGTTTTCAACGGTACCGTAAACCTCCGACCCCTCGGTGACCAGACTGTGGGAGATGACGGCGTTGGGACCGGTGAAGTGAGGGGGGCGGATGGGGGTGCGGGCGTAGATGGGGAAGGTGGGGTCCTTCAGGTCGATACTGGTGCGGGGGGCCAGCATATCCATGTTGGCATCCCACAGGGAGTCGATGGTGCCCACGTCCTTCCAGTAGCCGCGGAAGCGATAGGCGGACATAATTTCGCCGGCGGCAAGCATATTGGGGATGATGTTTTTGCCGAAGTCGTTGGCGGAGGCGGGGTCCGCCTCGTCCGCGATGAGGTACTGGCGCAGCTTGGACCAGGTGAAGACATAGATGCCCATGGAGGCCAGGTTGCCCTGGGGGTGGGCGGGTTTTTCCTCGAACTCGAAGATGCGGTCCTCGGCGTCCACGTTCATGATGCCGAAGCGGGTGGCCTCTTCCATGGTGACTTCCAGCACGGAGATGGTACAGGCGGCGCCGACTTTTTTGTGGTGGTCCACCATTTTGGAGTAGTCCATCTTATAGATGTGGTCGCCGGAGAGGATGACCACGTACTCCGGGTCGTACATATCGAGGAAACCGTTGTTTTGGTAGATGGCGTTGGCGGTGCCCTTGTACCAGGTGCCCTGGTCCCCCTCACGCATATAAGGGGGCAGGATATGTACGCCGCCGTCGGACCGGTCAAGGTCCCAGGGCTGACCGGAGCCGATGTAGCTGTTGAGCTCCAGGGGGCGGTACTGGGTGAGGACACCCACGGTATCAATGCCCGAGTTGATGCAGTTGGACAGGGGGAAGTCGATGATGCGGTACTTACCGCCGAAGGGGACGGCGGGTTTGGCCACGTGGCTGGTCAGGGCGTACAGACGGCTGCCCTGACCGCCGGCCAACAGCATAGCGACACATTCTTTTTTCATTTCGGTCACCTCAAGCTTTCTTTTTTACGGGGGCTTTACGGGTACAGCGGAAGATCATGCAGGACATGGCAGGCAGGTCGAACTGAAGGGACTGGGCTTGATTCTGCCAGGGGATCGGTTGAGAAGGGAGGGTGATCCCGTTGCCGGGGTCGCTGCCGCCGAACTGGGACCAGTTGGAGTTGAACAGCAGGCCGTAGGTGCCCGGGTAGGGCAGGCCCACGCGGTAGCCCGGGCGGGGGACGGGGGAGAAGTTACACACCACCACCAGGGCATTGCCGGCCTTATCCCGGCGGAGGAAGGACACGATGTTGCCGGGGGCGTCGTCCGCTTCCAGCCATTCAAAGCCGGCCCAGTCCTGGTCCCGCTGCCACAAGGCGGGCTGCTCCAGGTACAGCTGGTTGGCGGATTTGAAAAATTCGTGGATTTTTTGGTGGGGTTCGTAGTCCAGCAGGTGCCAGTCCAAAGAATACTCGTAGTGCCATTCGTTGAACTGGCCCAGCTCGCTACCCATGATCATGAGTTTTTTGCCCGGGTGGGCGAGCATATAGGAGTAGAAAGCGCGCACGCCGGCGAATTTCAGCCAGTCGTCCCCGGGCATTTTGCCAATGAGAGAGCCTTTCATATGCACCACCTCGTCATGGGAGATGGGCAGGATATAGTTTTCCGAGAAGGCGTACATCAGGGAGAAGGTCAGGTCCGTGTGGTGGTATTGGCGGTAGATTGGGTCCATCTTCAGGTAGTGGCAGGCATCGTTCATCCAGCCCATATTCCACTTGAAGTTAAAGCCCAGGCCGCCCTGGTCCACGGGGTGGGTCACTTTGGGCCAGGCAGTGGCCTCCTCCGCGATCATGAGCACGTCCGGGTGGTCGGCGAAGATGGCGGTGTTTAGCTTTTGGAGGAAGTCCACAGCCTCTAGATTTTCGTGGCCGCCGTGGACGTTGGGCATCCACTGGCCGTCCTGCCGTCCGTAGTCCAGATAGAGCATGGAGGACACGGCGTCTACGCGCAGGCCGTCGGCGTGGTACTGCTCCAGCCAGAACATGGCGGAGGAGAAGAGGAAGGAGCGCACCTCGTTGCGGCCAAGGTCGAAGCAGTTGGTGCCCCATTCCGGGTGTTCGCCTTTCCGCACGTCGGCATATTCGTAGGTGGGAGTGCCGTCGAAGTGGTAAAGGCCGAAGGCGTCCCGGGGGAAGTGGGCCGGGACCCAGTCCAGGATGACACCCACGCCGGCCTGATGAAGCTGGTCGATGAGGTACATCAGATCGTGGGGGGTGCCGAACCGGCTGGTGGCGGAAAAGTAGCCGGTACATTGGTAACCCCAGGACATATCCAGCGGATGCTCCATGACCGGGAGAAATTCCACGTGGGTATAGCCCATCTCTTTCACGTACGGGACGAGATAGTGGGCGATGTCACGGTAGGTTAAAAAGTCGCCCTCGCCGGTGCGGCGCCAGGAACCCAAATGGACCTCATAAATATTCACAGGGCGGTGGTAGGGCGGGTTCTTTTTGCGGTGCCGGAGCCAGGCCCCATCCCCCCATTGGTAGCCGGAGAGGTCACACAGGACGCTGGCAGTGTCCGGCCGGAGGGCGGAGCGGAAGGCATAGGGGTCCGCCTTACCGATGTAATGGTCATCGGAGGACCAAACAGCGTACTGATAGGCGTCCCCGGGGACAAGGCCCGGGAGGAACCCCTCCCAAATGCCGCCCTCCACCCGCGTCAGGGGGTGGGAGCGGGGGTCCCAGCCGTTGAAGGGGCCGAAGACGGATACCTGTCGCGCATTGGGGGCCCAAACACGGAAAAAGAACCCGGCCTGCCCCGACTGTGTGTGTGGATGAGCGCCAAAATAGCGCCAGGCCCGGGTGGCCCGGCCCTCGGAAAAAGCCTCCAAACCCAGGTAGAGGTCGTATGATGTCATTTTATCCTTTGATTTTGCCATAAATACTCCTAAAAGACGGGAAAAGTGTTTGAAAATGGTACTGTTAGAAATTACAATATTGTGTCGAAAAATACGACTCCAATTTATATAAATTATACAACCGCGGTGGAGCGCCGTCAAGTGCAGATTTATAAGTTTTTATAAGTATTTACTGATTTTGAGAAATAAGCGGGCAGCGGCCGGGGGGGACCCGGCCGCTCAGGCTTTCAAAATAGTCCGGGCCGAACTACTTTGAAAGCCTGAGCAATGCCGTTACTTTCCCGCCACCAAAGGGCGGGAAAGTCCTTGCTTGGCGCGCCGCAGCGCCTTGACGGGCAAGGTGCTGCGGGGCATTTGATTCAATTTGAGGTGGGCTGCCGCCCCCTCAAGCTCCCTCGCCCACGCTGTACTGCGTTCGGTAAGGGGAGATTTTCTGACAAGACGGGCGGCCGGGGTGGACCCGGCCGCTGTTACGTTTAACCGGCCATGAAAAGACGGTGGAGTAGTTGTGAGAGGATGGAGGAAAAGGTGAGACGGTCCACGGCGGCGGAGGCCACGATGGGGACGGTGTCCAGGAGCTGGCCGTCCACCAGCACGCGCATGGAGCCAAGTTGCTGGCCGGCCTCCACAGGGGCCTGAACGTCCTGCGCTAGAGTCAGTTCGGTGGTGACGGTTCCGGTGCTGCTTCGGGGCAGGAGCAGGCGGCAGTCCCGCGCCAGCTGGGGCTGGACGTGGTCGCTTTGACCCAGCAGGACGGGGATGGGAGACAGAGGGGAGTCCGGATAGACGTCGGTGAGGGCGTAGTTGGAAAACCCGTGATCCAGCAGGGATTTGGCGGTTTCGAAGCGGGCCTCGGAAGTGGCGGCGCCCAGCACCACGGCGATGAGCTCCATGCCATCCCGCTCGGCGGTGGCGGACAGGCAGTACAGGGCGGTGTCGGTGAAGCCGGTTTTCAGACCGGTGGCGCCGGGGTAAAAGCGGATGAGGCGGTTGGTGTTGGAAAGGCCGAAGGCGCCGTCACGGATGGAGTCCATCCAGATGGTGGTATAGGTGCGGATGTCCGGGTGGTTCAGGATGAGCTGACGGGACATGAGGGCGATGTCGTGGGCGCTGGAGTAGTGGTCGTCTGCGGGCAGACCGGTGCAGTTTGAAAAGTGGGTATCTGTCATGCCGAGCTGGGACGCCCGGGTGTTCATTTGTTCTACGAAGCTTTCCTCGCTGCCGCAGAGATGCTCGGCCATGGCGACGCAGGCGTCATTGGCAGAGGAAACGGCGATGGATTTGAGCATTTCGTGGACGGACAGTTGCTCCCCCTCGGCAAGGTAGACCTGTGAGCCGCCCATACTGGCGGCGGTGGCGGAGACGGACACCAGGGTTTCCGGGGCGATGCGGCCCTGCTCCAGCGCCTCCATGATGAGCAGGAGGGTCATGACTTTGGTGACGCTGGCCGGGGAGCGGCGGTCGTGGGAGTTGGTTTCGTGCAGCACGGTGCCGGTCTGCTTTTCCATGAGCAGAGCGGCGGGGGCGTCGATCTTTGGGGCGGCAGAGGCCGGGGAGATGAGCAGGGCAAGAAGCAAAAGGGCGGACAGGATGCGTTTCATGGGTGTTCCTCCAAACGATTTTATTCTGCTGAAAGGATGTGAATGGTGCAGACGGACTATACGCAGAGGGCGGAGGAAAAATTTTTTGAAAAACTTTTTGCTTATGGGGACGCGAACGTACAACTTTTGCCGAGATTTTACCACTTGTGTGAGGTGAATTTATGGGAAAGGGCGCGAAGGGCTTAAATCGCGAACAGACCCAGGGCGGGAAATTCAGCGAGCTTTCCCCAAAGCAGAAGCGGGTGATGAGCTGGTGGAGAAGCCGGCGGGGTTGGGACGCGCTGATCTGTGACGGTGCGGTGCGAAGCGGAAAGACCATTTGTATGGGGTTGTCCTTTTTTGACTGGGCCATGGCGCGGTTTGACGGGCAGGCATTTGCCCTGTGCGGCAAGACCATTGAGTCGGTGCGGCGCAATCTGCTGCGGGAGCTGCTGCCGGTCCTGCGGCAGAGGGGATTTGAGTGCGAACAGCTGCTCAGCCGAAATCAGCTGAACGTGTCGCTTGGGGAGAGACAGAACATCTTTTATCTGTTTGGCGGCAAGGACGAGAGCAGCGCCGACCTGATACAGGGTTTGACCCTGGCGGGGGTGCTGCTGGACGAGGTGGTGCTGATGCCGCGCTCCTTCGTGGAGCAGGCCTGCGCCCGTTGCTCGGTAGAGGGGGCGAAGGTGTGGTTTTCCTGCAATCCGGAGGGTCCCCAGCACTGGTTTTACAAGGAGTGGATCTGCAGGGCGCAGGAGCGAAATGCCCTGTATCTGCATTTTACGATGAAGGACAATCCATCCCTGTCCGACAAGGTGCGCAAGCGGTATGAGCAGATGTTCAAAGGAACCTTTTACCGCAGGTTCGTGCTGGGCGAATGGGTTGCGGCGGAGGGGCTGGTCTACGACTTTTTCCGAGAAGAGAGCTGCCCTGAACCGCCGGAGGGGGAGATGGAGCGATGGTGTATCTCCTGCGACTACGGCACGGTGAATCCGGCGTCTTTCGGGCTGTGGGGCCTGCGGGATGGGGTGTGGTATCGGGTGAAGGAATATTACTACGACTCCAAGCTGGTCGGGCGGCAGATGACCGACGGGGAGTATGCCCAAAAGCTGGCGGCGTTGGCAGCAGGCCGGGCTATCTGGCGGGTGGTTGTGGATCCGTCGGCGGCCAGCTTTATTGAAGTGCTGCGCCGGGCCGGATGGCGGGTAATGAAAGCAAAAAATGATGTGCTCAGCGGCGTGCGGATCACGGCGGAGCTGCTTCGGTGCGGAAAACTGGTCATCTGCCGGGGGTGTGATGATGCCATACGGGAGTTTGGACTTTACCGCTGGGAAGAGGATGGGACGGGGGACCGGGTGCGCAAGCAGGACGACCACGCCATGGACGACATCCGGTATTTTGCAGCCACGATCGTTGAGGGACAGGGGGCGCAGCCGCCTGTATTTGCCGGAAGTGTGAGCCGGCGAAGCAGAATGTGAAAAGGAGCGAGCGGATGAAATTATTTCAGAAGAAACAGCCTCAGGTGCAGGGGACGGCGGTGCAGGTTCGGAGCAACCCGCATCATCCATTTGGTGCGTTGGAACGTTATGTGCCCCTGCAGGAGGCGGACAGCAGACTGTATCGAGCCATCCGGGAGGCGGTGCCCATTGTGGATGCGGCCATCCTGAAGCTGATCCGCCTGTGCGGCGGCGTGGAGGTGGAGACCGAGGATGCCCGGGCCCAAGAGGGGCTGGAACAGTTCTTGAAGACGGTGCCCGCAGGGCGGGGACAGCGCGGCCTGCAGGCGTTCCTGGACGGGTATTTAGACAGCATGCTCACTTGCGGCAGAGCGGTGGGCGAGATCGTGCCCGACCGGCAGGGACGGGATGTGGCCGCCCTTTTATGGTGCGACCCGGCGGCGGTGGTCATTCGTCAGGGGCAGTCGCCGTTGGACTTTGAACTGTGCGCTTCGGGTACGGGGAAGCCGGAGCCGTTCCCCTGTCAGGACCTGCTGCTGTTTACCCCGTTCCAGCCTGAGGTGGGCAACCCCTATGGCGTGTCACTGCTGCGGTCTATGCCCTTTATGACCGAGATTTTGATGAAAATTTATCAGGCCATTGGGTTGAACTGGGAGCGGGTGGGCAACGTGCGCTTTGCCGTGGTGTGCAAAAACGGTGAGGGGGACGAGCTGTACGCCCGGGAGCGGTGCCAGCAGGTGGCCCAGGAGTGGAGCCGGGCCATGCAGGCCACCAGCCAGGGCAGTGTGCGGGATTTTGTGGCTATGGGCGATGTGGACATCCGGGTGATCGGTGCGGACAATCAGGTGCTGGACAGTGAGGTGCCAGTGCGGCAGATTTTGGAGCAGCTGATCGCGCGGACCGGTATTCCGCCCTTTATGCTGGGCCTTTCCTGGTCCAGCACCGAGCGCATGAGCAGCCAGCAGGCGGATCTGATGACCAGCGAGATCGGGGCCATTCGAAGAAGTCTGGAACCGGTGGTGGAGCGCATTTGCGAGATTTGGCTGCGGCTGAACGGCTTTGGCGGCAGTGTGAAGGTCAACTGGAGCCAGATCAAGCTGCAGGATGAGGTAGAGCAGGCCAGGGCGGAGCTGTACCGCCGGCAGGCTGAAAATCTGAAAGGGGACGTGGAGGAAGTATGAACGTCAAAAAGCAGGTTGGCTGTACGGCGCAGGTTGAGCCGGACAGCGGGGAGCTGGAACTGATCAACCGGTTCAGCAGAAAACAGCTGACGGCCCAGGAGGTGTATACCTTTGCGGTGCGGCTGTGTGACAACGAGATCGACCGGGATGGCGAGCGGTTTGAACGAGGCACGCTGGAGGAACTGGCCCAGCTGTTTGTGGGCAAGACGGGCATTTTTGACCACCAGTGGACGGCGGCAGGTCAGACGGCCCGGCTGTACCGCACCGAGGTGGTGGAGGAACCCGGTGTGGTGACAGCGGCGGGGGATGCGGGCTGCTTTGTGAAGGGGTATGCCTATATACTGCGCACATCGGGCAACGAGGAATTGATCGCCCAGCTGGAGGGCGGCATTCTGCGGGAAGTCAGCGTTGGCTGCGCGGTCAAGAAGGCGGTATGCTCCGTGTGCGGAAAGCAGGCGAGCAGCTGCGCCCACCGAAAGGGCGAGGTTTACGATGGCAAGCTGTGTTACACCAGCCTGCAGGGGGCGGCGGATGCCTTTGAGTGGTCCTTTGTGGCGGTGCCGGCCCAGCCCAAGGCGGGAGTATTGAAGCACAAGGGTTACCACGCCATGAAGGAACTGGCCGGGCAGGAAGGCTGGGGTCATGAGGTGGAACTGCTGGAAAAGCAGGCGGAGCTGGGCAGACGGTATCTGTCGGCACTGCGCAATGAGGTCGTTCGCTTGAACGGTTTGACCGGCGAGGGTGTGGACCATGGGACGATGGAGCGCATTGCCGAGAAGCTGGGTGAGGCGGAACTGCTGGAACTGCGGCGCGTTTATGCGGACAAGGCGGCAAAGCGCTTCCCGCTGATGACACAGCTGGACCACAGCGTAAAGGGACAGGAACAGCCTGAAGGTGACGGGGCGTTTCTGATTTGATTCGTATCCCGGCGGGACGACCGCTTTTGGATAAATAACATTCAGGAGGAGCAAGGATGAACAAAATCTCGTTTGACGACATTGGCAATGTGATGGCCACCTTTTACGCCGACCAGGGCGTGGAGGATGGTCAGGTGGTCAAGATGACCGCCAACGGCACGGTGGGCCCCTGCGAGCAGGGTGACGCCTTCTGCGGTGTGGCCGGTCAGGTACGAAAGGGCGCCGTGGCGGTGCAGGTGGGCGGCTTTATGCAGGTGAATATCACCGGTCAGGTGGGTCTGGGCCATGTGAAGCTGGCTGCCGACGGCAAGGGCGGCGTACAGGCTGCCGAGGACGGCGTGCAGGCACTGGTGGTTCAGGTGGAGCAGGACGGCAAGGCCGTTATCTGCCTGTAAGAAAGGAAGGAATGGTAAAGATGGCTTATCAGTTTGACAATCTGAAGCTGGACAAGGGCATGTATCATGAGGCGGGCAAGAGTTTTACCCAGGTGCTGGAGAGCATGGACCCCGACCAGCAGTACAAGGGCACGGCCATGGAGGGTATGGACGCCTTCCAGCGCCAGCTCAAGCGTTTTGACATTAAGGTGAAGGGCGCGGGTAGCGACGTGGTGGAGAAGTTTTTCCGCAGCGCCGACTCTGCCGTGCTGTTCCCCGAGTACATTGCCCGTGCGGTGCGACAGGGCATGGAGGAGCAGAACATGCTGCCCGCCATTACTGCCGCGGTGACCCGTTTTGACGGCATGGATTACCGCTCCATCACCACCCAGACTGGCGATGATGCCAAGAAGCTGCGCCGTGTGGAGGAGGGTGCGGCCATTCCCAGCACCACGGTGAAGGTGCAGGACAATCTGGTGCAGCTGCACAAGCGCGGCCGCATGCTGGTGGCTTCCTACGAGGCCATTCGTCACCAGAAGCTGGATCTGTTTTCCGTTACCCTGCGTCAGATCGGCGCACACATCAACCGCATGCACATGGAGGATGCCATTGACGTGCTGATGAACGGCGACGGCAACAACAATCCCGCCCAGGTGTATCAGGCTGCCGGTGAGGGCGTGCTGACTTACGAGGATCTGGTGGATTTTTGGGCCAAGTTTGATCCCTATGAGATGAACACCCTGCTGGTGAGCAACGACATGATGGTCAAGATGCTCAAGCTGCCTGAATTCCAGAATCCTGCCACCGGCCTGAATTTCCAGGGCACCGGCAAGCTGACCACCCCTCTGGGTGCCACCCTACTGCGCACCAGCGCCCTGCCCGCCAACACCATCATTGGTTTGGACCGCAACTATGCGCTGGAGATGGTGCAGGGCAGTGACGTGATGATCGAGTACGACAAGCTCATCGACCGTCAGCTGGAGCGTGCCGCCATTACCAGCATCAGCGGTTTTGCCAAGTTGTTTGGTGACGCGGCCAAGGTGCTGAGCGTGTAATGGTCCGGCAGATGGCGGAGCTGGCCCGGTCTTTGGGCCGGGTGGAAGAGCAGGAGTACGGTGCGCTGGACGGTCTGTGCGAGGCGGCGTTCCGACAGCTGCAGGAGCGGCTGCGGGACGGGGTGAAGCCGGAGGACTGTGGGCAGTGCTTTGTGCTGGCCGGGGCGTGGATGGCCCTGGCCGGACTGGAAGTGAGCCGGGCGGTGGGGCAGGCTGAACGGTTTACGGCCGGCGACGTGAGCGTGCAAAGCGGCGATGCCGGGCAGCGGGCGAAGTTGCTGCGCAGACAGGCCGGAGAGCTGATGGCAGGCTGGCTGCGGGACACTAGCTTTATGTTCTGTGGAGTGGATGGCTGATGATGCAGGAGAAAATCGGAAGGGAACTGGAGCGGTTTGGCCGCACGGTGACCCTTTACACCGGGCAGCACCCGGAGGGCGTGACGGTGAAAGCATGTTTTCAGCCTGTGCGGGACAGGGGGACGGCCAAGGCCGTCCCCACCCCGCTGGGTTGGGCCATACAGGATAAATTTACTTACATTGGACCGGCGCAGGTGAGCCTGGAAGGCGGCAACTGCCGGTTGGAGGCCGACGGCATTTGCTATCGCATGCGCACGGCGCAGCCGGTGTATGCCGGCGGTCAGTTGACCCACTGGTGGGCGGTGTTTGATCGCAGAGAGCGGGAGGTGCCGTGATGGAACTGGAGAAGCTGCAGGAGGAGATGGCACAGTTCCTGCGGGAGAATGAAATTCCGGCGGCGGCCTGCTGGCCCGAGGGGCGCAGGGAGCGGCTGCAGCAGGCGCTGGTACTGGTGGCTTTGGCCAAGATGAATTGCGAGCCGGTGGGGCTGCAGAATTATCTGGGGCAGCGGTTGGATGAGGCCAGCGGTCAGGTCGTGGAATGGTACGGAAGGAAGGCTAAACTGGAGTTTTCCCTGGATATACTGGCATCCGCGGAGATGGGGGCCGGGGCGTGCAGGCGGCTGTTTCAAAAGCTTGTGGAGGTGCTTCAGGGAAAGCGCCCCTGTGGGTTGACGGTGCGGAAGCTGACCGGTGAGGAAATCAAATTTGACCAGAAGGAAGGTCTGCTGCGGCTGGGCTGCACGGTCAGCTGCGACGGCTGGCTGTGGGCAACCGGCGAAGAGGCGGCGGACATCCTTGATTTTACCTTGAGAGGGGATAGGAAGGTATGAGCATTACAGCCCATGAAAGACCGGGCGTATATACCGGTTACGAGGCGTCTGCGGCGGTGAGTGCATCTGCGGGGCGAAAGAACGCAGGTCTGGCGGCGAAGATGACCGAGCCGGCCAAGACGATGTGGAACATTACCCGCTATGAGCAGGCGGTGGAGGCCTTTGGCCCGGAGCAGGCGGAGGGGGTTACCGCCCTGGTGCGTCTGCTGCTGCAGAACGGCGCGGCCCAGGTGAGCGTGTTCCCCGTGAAGGGGGAGGACTACGCCGCGGCATTTGCCGCCATGGCGGCAGCGGAGAATTTGGCGGTGGTGGTGTGCGACAGTGTGGAGCTGTCGGTGCAGCAGGCGTTGCGGGACAGTGTAAACACTGCTTCTGCCGCCCAGAGAGAACGCATCGCCGTGGTGGCTGGCGGTGCGGACGAAGACGTGGATGCGCTGGTGGAGCGGGCGGCGGCGTTGAACAGCGAGCGCGTGGTGCTGGCGGCTCCCGGCTGTGTGGACGGTGAGGGCAAGGCGCTGTCCGGCGTGGAACTGGCGGCGGCCATGGCCGGTGCGGTGGCGGGCCTCGCAGATCCGGCGGTCCCCCTTGGCGGTGCGCAGCTGATGGGTCTGCACGGACTGGCTGCGGCTTACGATGACAGCGAACTGGATGTGCTGATCCGCGGCGGTGTGACGGCGGCGGAAAGCGTGGCCGGCACGGTCAGCGTGGTGCGCGGTGTGACCACCCGCACCACCACGGCAGGTGCGGCAGACAGCACGTGGAGAGATCTGTCGGCCATTCTGGTGGTGGATGACGTGATCCCCGCCATTCGCAATGCGCTCAAGAGTCGATTCCGCAGAGCGAAGAACACGGCCCAGAGCCGTGGGGCGATCCGCTCCCAGGTGGTGCTGGAGCTGGAGAACAAGTTGGATCGGGAGATCATCACGGCTTACGACGGGGTGCGCGTGGTTCAGGACAGTGAGGAGCCCACCCGGTGTCTGGTGGACTTTGCCTTTACGGTGACCCACGGCATTAACCAGATCTGGCTCAGCGCTCACATTACGGTTTAAGGAGGGAGAACATGACGGTAACTGGTTTTCCTACCAGCAGCGACATCTATTTGGAGGTGGACGGCACCAAGGTGGCTGTGGTGCAGAGCTACAGCGCCAAGGCCACCAAGACCAGCAGTACGGTGGAGGCCTTCGGCGAGAAACAGCCTGTGGCTACGGTGGCAGGTCCGGTGAAGCATGAGCTGGAGCTGACCCGGCTGTATGCCACCGACGAAGCCATTCGGGACGGCATTGATTTTTACAGGCTGGAGGGATTTTCGCTGGTCATCTCCAAGCCGGACAGACGGATCATTTACTCCGATTGTCAGTGGAGCAGCATCAGCGAAGAGGCGGGCTTGGGCGATATGGTGCTGGAAAAGGTAAAAGTGGTGGCATCCAAGCGCATTGAGATGGAACTGTGAGCATGAAGTGGGGACTTTTGAGTGGCCCGGAATGGTTGGAACTGGAGGATGGCCGGCAGCTGCGGCTGCTGAGTGCCTTTGAGGTGCTGCAGGCCAGGGCGCAGGCCCGCCAACTGGCCGGTGAGGAACGGGAGATGGCGCTGTGCGCCAATGCCTGTCTGCTGGCCAAGGTGGTGATGCGGGGCGATGAGCCACAGTTTCAGGATGGGGCGCAGGTGCTGGCGGAGCTGACGGTGGAGGAAATCGGGCAGCTGGCCGGACGGTGGGCCGAATTCAACCGCCAGGCCAACCCCGGACCGAATGTGGATGACGCGGGGGCGGACAAGCTAAAAAAAGTCTGGAGCACGCCCGGGAGGAGCGGCTGTACTGGCGCGTGCTGCGAGCATTTTCAGCCCTGCCCACGGAGGAACGGGTCCACAGGATGAAGGACCGGGATTTTCTGTGGTGCGCATTGAATTTGATGCTGGATGAAGAAGAGGAACTGGCGGGGTTATGCCCCGCTTGCCGGGACAGGGCCATGGAGGAACGGTGCATCAGCTGCGGTGCGCCGCTGGCGCTGTGTGAGGGGTCGGTCAACCAAGGCTTTGACATGGCACGATTTGAACGGATGAAACGGGGGCTGCAGGAATGACCGACTATTTGGAGCTGCTGCTGGATGAACAGCAGGATGAGGAAGAACGCGAAGCGTTCACGTGGAGGCGGACGGCGGGCTATCGCGGGCCGGAAGGTGCGACCGGTATGCACGGGACTGTCGATGGTCCGCAGGCCGCAGGGCAGCGGCCCGGCCCACAGGAAGGCGGACAGGGCCGACGGGTGCAAGTGCAGGCTGAAGCAGCCGGGAGAGCGGGATTGCAGGAGCAGCTGCTGATGTTGGAACGGGCGGTGGCCCGAGGGAAAGTACAGCAGGCGGCGCAGGTGTGGAAACGGCAGGCGGCAGAGCAGGCGGGGACGGTCTATGGACAGGATGCGCGAAGACTGAACGCTGCCGCGCCGGGGGTGCAGCGCGGACTGGCCGGTTTGCTGGACGCGGAATTCCAGCGTGATGCCCGGCGGTATGATGGCCCCCTGGGGCTGTTTTGATGAGTTGACGGGGCAGAGGTGACAGACATGAAATTGAACCCGATGAGATATAAGGATTACGTTTGGCCGCACAACCCCAAGGTATACACCATTGACTACGAGCGGCAGGTCGCGGTGGACAAGGTGCCTTTTGGGCAGTACCGGCTGCAGGATCTGGGCCGGACCCGGCGGGTGATGCGCGGGGAAGGCGAATTTGTGGGGCAGGATGCTTACGCACAGTTTGGCGCGTTGGCAAACGTGTTTTACAAGGAGGGGGCGGGTCCGCTGATCCACCCTCTGTGGCAGGCGGCCAACGCCTATTTTGTGGAATTGACGCTGAAGCAGGAGCCAAGACCGGATTACGTCAGTTACAGCTTTACATTTTGGGAGGAGCTGGACTGCTATGACGGCAAGCTGAAGCAGGAAACGGTGGAGCAGAGTGGGCGGCCGGTACAGGTCGGCGGGACGGTTCACACGGTGGTGAAAGGGGACACCCTGTGGGCCATTGCCCGCCGCTATGGGGTGACGCTGGAACAGCTCCTTGAGCGAAATCCCAACATTAAAAACCCCAACCTTATCCGGGTGGGGCAGGAAGTGGTGGTCAAATGAAAGGCTGGCTGCTGACAGCAGATGGGCGACGCTGGGCGCTGCCCGCCATGCTGGAATGGGAACTGGATTACGGCTGCGCCACGCCCTGCGACAGCTTTCGGGTGGTATGCATGTGGGATGCGGGGCAGGAGCAGGTGCTGGCCGAGGCGGTTCGCTTTGAGGCCCGGGAAGGGGAACAGACTGTGTTCGCGGGTGTGGTGGACGAGTGCGTGGTCACCCGGTCCGGGGCAGGCAGCAGGCTGGAAGTCAGCGGGCGGGGTCTTGCGGCCCTGCTGCTGGATAACGAGGCACAGAGCGCGGAGTATACGCTGGCGACAGCGGAGGATATTCTGTGCAACCACGTGCTGCCCTATGGCATTGAGGTGGTGAGGCGGGAATCGCTGCCGGCGGTGCGAGGGCTTTCGGTTTCGGCGGGGAGCAGCGAGTGGTCGGTGCTGTATCAGTTTGCGCGGTTTTACGGCGGGGTCACACCGCGGTTTGACCGGGAGGGGAAGCTGATACTGGCCGGCTGGGATGACAGCACGGTGCGCAGGATCGACCGCAGGAGCGCGGTGACGGCGCTTACGGGCAGATACCGCAGATACGGCGTGCTCAGCGAGGTATGGGTACGGGACCGCGGCACGTCGGCAAAGGTGGAAAAAGTGGTCAACCAAAGCTTTAAGGATGGTGGCGGACAGAGCCGAAGAATGTTTACCATGCCGGAGAAGAGCAACTACCAGGCCATGCGGTATCAGGGACAGTATCAGCTGGAGAAGTCCCGGCAGCGGCAGTTGGAACTGGAGATGGAACTGTCGGTCGCCTTTGCCGCCTGGCCCGGAGAGCTGGTACAGGTGGAGGGGTGGAACCCAACTTTTGACGGGCGATGGCGGGTGGCCCGAGCCGTGGTGCGTATGGACGGCGGCGGGTACAGGACCAGACTGGAACTGCTGCCTCCGGACGTTATGCTGTGAGGTGAGCGGAATGTGGATTTCACAACAGAGCAGGTGCATGGGAAGGCAGGAACACGATGCGCGCATGGGGGTGGTGACGGCCCAGGGAGAACAGACCGGAGTGTATGCGGACGGACATCAGCGGCTGCTGCCGGTGGCGGCCCCGGGCGGGTATCGATGGAAGCCTGAAAACGGACAGCAGGTGCTGGTCATCAAGACCGGTGCGGATGCGGAGGCGGCCTGCATTATGGCCGGAATGGATACGGGGCCAAACGACTTGAATCCCGGTGAGGTGGAACTGTATGGCCGGGGGTGTTCTGTCAGGCTGGATGCAGAGGGGCGAGTGCGGCTGCAGGGGGCGGTGCTGGTCAACGGCGTGGAGCTGGAAGCGCTGGTCGAGTTGGCAGTGGAACGGGCGCTGGCCCGGCAGGAGGGAACCTAAATGACAGAATGGAAGATGAAAGACGGTGACCTGATCCCCAATGGTGCGGGTGGCTTTGCGACAGTGCAGGGGGAGCAGGCGATGCTGCAGCGGGTGCTGTTTAAGCTGCAGGCGCGGCGGGGAGCGTTTCCCTTTCTGCCGGAGCTGGGCAGCAAGCTGCATACGCTGTGTCGGGAGAAAGCCAGCGCGCGGCAGGGTTTGTGTGCGCAGTACGTGGCCCAGGCACTGGAAGGTGAGGACGTTACGGTGACGGAGGTTGCATACGCAGAGAAGGCGGGCCGAGCGCAGGTGACGGTGCATCTCAAGTGGGAGAACGGGAGTGCGGCGGTCACGGCGCAGCTTGGAGGGGTGACAGATGAAGACGATTGAGGAACTTTACGGTGAAATGCGGGCGGACTTCTCGGCCCGGACCGGAATGGAGATCGCGGAAGGGGCAGACCTTGCGGCCCGCCTGTACGCGGCAGCAGCACAGGTTTATGCGCTGTACGCACAGGCGGACTGGGTGAACAGACAGTGTTTTCCCCAGACCGCTGCAGGGGAATATTTGGATCGCCACGCTCAGCTACGGGCGCTGGAACGCAAGGGTGCGGAATACGCCCGGGGTGTGGTGCGCTTTTACGCGGACGGCGCCGGGGAGAGCGACAGGGTCGTTCCCGCCGGGACGGTGTGCATGACACAGGGTTACGTGCGGTTTGCGACATTGCAGGACGGCGTGCTGGCTGCGGGGGAGAAATATGTGGACGTTCCCGTGCAGGCGGTGCAGGCGGGAGCGGCAGGCAACGTGAGTGCGGGCAGTGTGAACGTGCTGGCGACGGCTCCGGTGGGGATCACAGGCTGCAGCAACCCCGTGGCCATGAGTCTGGGCGCGGATCAGGAGAGTGACGAGCAGCTGCGCCGGAGGATTTTGGATAGCTTTGCGCGGCTGCCAAACGGGGCAAACTGCGCCTATTATGAGCAGGTGGCCATGTCCTTTGACCAGGTGGCGGCGGCGGTGGCTATTCCCAAAAGACGTGGCGTTGGTACGGTGGACGTGGTGGTTGCCACCCGGGAGGGTATCCCGGAGCAGGCACTTTTGGATGCCATTAGCCGACAGATGGAGCAAAACCGAGAGATTGCGGTGGACGTGGCAGTGAGTGGGCCGAAAACGGTGCCGGTGGATGTGACGATCCGCATTGCGGCGCAGGACGTTCAGACGGTTTCCCAGCAGGTGAAGCAGGAGGTAAACAACTGGTTTTCAGGTGAACTACTGGGTAAAAACGTGCTGCGCGCCAAGCTGGGCAGCCTGACTTACGGGGTCGATGGGGTTGAAAATTATGAATTGGTGCTGCCGGAACAGGATGTGGTCATAGAGTGCGGACAGCTGCCTGTTCTGGGTCGGCTGACGGTGGAGGCGATGGTGTGAGCTACGCGGCGAATATGAAGGCACTGCTGCAGCCGCTTGGGGTATACCGGTTGGAGGACTCTTACCTGGGGGCAGAACTGGAGTGCGTGGGTGCGGCCATGGACCGTTTGGAGGCGGAATTGGAACGGATCCAGCGGGAGATGTGCCTGATCACGGCGCGGGAGGAAGGTTTGGAGCAGGCGGCAAAGCTGTTTGCCCGCAGGCCGGCCACTCGGCAGCCCGAGCAGCTGGCACAGGCGCTGACGGCGCTGAACCGCATCGGAGAGGGTAGTTTTACCTGTCAAGCGCTGAACAGCACGCTGGCGGGCTGCGGCCTGAATGCTGTGGTACAGGAAACGGGACAGATCAACACGGTAGAGGTACACTTTCCTGATGTGCCGGGTATTCCAGAGGAGTTTGAGCGCATCCGGATGCTGGTGGAGGACATTCTGCCGGCCCACCTGCTGGTGCGGTATTTGTTCTGGTATCAGACATGGCGGCAGATGGAGGAGCGGCAGATGACCTGGCGCGAGCTGCAGGCGCTGAACTGGGACGACCTTGAAAAAATGGTGGAATAAACAGAACCCCGGGCCGAGGGGCCCGGGGTTCTGTTTATTCTTTGTTGGAGAGTGGTTCGCGCTGCAGACGGGGCAGGAGGGTTTCCAGACTGGATCGCTCCTGACGCTCCATGAGCAGGCCGATGAGCTGGTTGGACAGAAGGAAGCCCTTTGGGGTCAGGCGCCAGCGGCCTTCTATCCGGGTGGCGAAACCGAGACGCTCATAAGACAGAAGCAATTCCTCCAAGGGCGCGAAGTTCATGAAGTAGGTGCGGCGGTATTCCCATTCCTCAATGCCGAGGGTGGTACGCAAGCGGAGCATCAGGTATTCGCCGCCCCGATCACGGTCGGGGACGAGGTCGGAGGAGTCGATGATATTGGAGCCGTTCAACACGCCGTGGATATAGCCGTCCAGATCCCGGACGAAGCTGTACCGCCGACCGCCGAAGTCGGAGTGGGCACCGGGACCGAAGCCGATGTAGGGGCGGGTGAGCCAGTAGCGCAGGTTGTGGCAGGACTCTCTGCCCGGCTGGGCGAAGTTGGAGATCTCATATTGCTGATAGCCGGCCTGGGCCAGCCGCTCTACGGTGTGCAGGTACATATCGGCCTGCAGGTCGTCGTCGGGGAGGACCAAACCCTGGGCCACCCGGAGGGAGAGGGGGGTGCCGTCCTCTACCTTCAGGCCGTAGCAGGACAGGTGGTTGGGTTCCAGGGCCAGAGTCTGCTCCAGCGTGTCCTGCCAGGCGGCCATGTCCTGTCCGGGCAGACCGTAGATGAGGTCCAGGCTCAAATTGTCGAAGCCTGCTTCGCGGGCGGCTTCGACCGCATTCCGGGTCTGTTGAAAATTATGAGGGCGGTGCAGGGCCTGCAAATGGGCGTCGCAGGTGGACTGGACGCCGAGGGACAGGCGGTTGAAACCTGCCCGGCGCAGCTGTTTCAGGGAACGCAGGTCTACGCTGTCGGGGTTGGCTTCCAGCGTGATCTCGGCATCCTTACACACGCGAAACTGCTTGCGCAGGGCGGTCAGCAGAGTTTTGAGCCGGGGGGCGCCGTAATAGCTGGGGGTGCCGCCGCCGAAGTAGATGGTGTCCACCTCCGTACCTTTTGCGTGGGGGGCGGACTCCTTGATGTGGGCCAGCAGGGCCTTTTGATAGCGGTCCATGTCCGCTTCGCGGCCGGACAGGGAGTAGAAGTCACAGTAGTCGCATTTGCTACGGCAGAAGGGGATATGAATATAGATACCGAGTTGGTCGGCCATGGGGACACTTCCTTTGTGGCTTGGTGGCACAATTATACAGAAAAAGCGGGAAAAATGCAATTGAAACCGGGGGCGGGCCGTGTTATTCTTGAGGTATGACTTTTGCAGGGAGGTGCGGCGGCTTGGAGCGGGAACGCAGGATCGAATTTACAGTGACGCAAGACTGCGCGGGTGTGCGCGTGGACACCCTGCTGCGCAGCCGTCTGCATCTGTCCGGCACGGTGATCAAGCGCATCAAGTGGCTGGACGATGGCATTTTGGTGGATGGACAGCGGGTGAACACCCGATTTATTCCCCAAGTGGGGCAGGTGCTGTCCGTGCGACTTTCCGACCCCGTGCGGCGAAGCGGCGTTGTACCTGTGCCGGGTGACGTGGATATTATGTATGAGGACGAGGATATTGTGGTGGTCAACAAGGTTGCCGGGGTGTCCGTCCACCCGGGGCCGGGGCATTACGATGATACGCTGGGGAATTTTTTGGTGCAGCATTTTATCAAAACCGGGCAGCAGGCGGATTTTCACCCGGTGCATCGGCTGGATCGGGGGACCTCCGGGCTGCTGGTGTGTGCCAAGCACGCCCACGCCCAGGAGCGGCTGAAGCTGCAGCTGCACACACCGGACTTTGTGCGCACCTATCTTGCGGTGTGTGAGGGGGTTCCGGAGCCCGCGCTGGGGACGGTTGATGCCCCGATTGGACCCGTGGACGGGTCGCTGATGGCGCAGCAGGTGCGTCCTGACGGAAAACCGGCCAAAACCCACTATGAAGTTTTGCGAAGTATCAACGGGCGCAGTTTGGTGCGTCTAGTACTGGGAACAGGCCGAACCCACCAAATTCGGGTGCATATGGCGCATATCGGACACCCGCTGGTGGGGGATTTTCTGTACGGAAAAGAGTGTCCGGAACGGATCAGGAGAACAGCGCTGCACGCATACCGGCTGACATTTTGTCATCCGATTACAGGCGAGCGGATGTTTTTTGAGAAAAATATGCCCCAAGACATGACTTTTTTGGTGGAGTGAATAAAAGCCTTTTATTGACGCAGAATACAAAAGTTGGTATAATATATTTTAATTATTTTCCCGTTTCGGCGGGATGGGAGAAATCCCACAGGAGGTCAAATTTATGCCCGGATACACAAAAAAACAGCTCAAAGAGCTGATTATCGGTAAATTGAGCCGCCACTTTGGCCGCAGCGTGGAGACTGCGTCTCCCACTCAGGTGTTCAAGTGCTGCGCGCTGGTGCTGCGTGACATTATGAACACCCGTCAGGGCGAGACGGTCCGCCGCGTCCGCAAGGAGGGCCAGCGGCAGGTGCATTATCTGTCACTGGAGTTCTTGATGGGCCGCTCTCTGATGAAGAACGCCTACAACCTGGGTCTGATGGAGGAGCTGACCGGCGCCCTGGACGACATGGGCTTTGCCGCCGCCGACATCTTTGAGCTGGAACCTGATGCGGGTCTTGGCAACGGCGGTCTGGGCCGTTTGGCGGCCTGTTATTTGGACTCCATGACCACCCTGGAGATCCCCGCCACCGGTTATTCCATCTGCTACGAACTGGGCATCTTCAAGCAGAAGATCATCGACGGCCAGCAGGTGGAGCTGCCCGACAACTGGCTGGAACCCGGCGAGGCCTGGCTGATCAACAAGATGGACGAGGTACAGACCGTCCGCTTTGGAGGCCACGTGGACGTGCAGTGGGAAAATGACCATGCCACCGTGACCCACACCGGCGGCACCGAGGTGCTGGCCGTGCCCCGCGACATGATCATTGCCGGTTACGGTACCGACCACACCAACACCCTGCGCCTGTGGGACGCCAAGAGCCCTGTTCCTGTGGATATGCAGTACTACTCCTCCGGCGAGTATCTCAAGGCGGTGGAGAAAAAGGCCATGGCCGAGGTCATAGACAAGATGCTGAACCCCGCCGACGACCACTACGAGGGCAAGTCCCTGCGCCTGAAGCAGCAGTATTTCTTCGTGTCTGCCACGGTCCAGTCCATTTGCCGCCAGCACAAGGCACAGTACGGCACTTTGCGCAACTTCCATCAAAAGCACGTCATTCAGATCAACGACACCCACCCAACCCTGGTCATTCCCGAGCTGATGCGCATCCTCATTGACGAGGAGGGTTACGGCTGGGAGGAGTCCTGGCACATTGTGACCAACTGCGTGTGCTACACCAACCACACCGTGCTGGCCGAGGCGCTGGAGCGCTGGCCCCAGCAGCTGATCGAGACGCTGCTGCCCCGCATTTGGATGATTTTGGTGGAGATCGCCGGTCGCTACCAGTTTGAACTGGAGCAGAAATTCCCCAACGATCCGGGCAAGGTGGCCCACATGGCCATCATTTGGGACGGTCAGGTGCGCATGGCAAACCTGTGCATCTGCGCCTGCCAGGCGGTCAACGGCGTGTCCGCCCTCCACTCCGATATCCTGCGCCGTGAGGTGTTCCGGGATGCCTGCGCGATTGAGCCGGATAAGTTCAAGAATGTGACCAACGGCATCGACCACCGCCGCTGGCTATCCGAGATCAACCCCCGACTGGATAAGCTGATTTGCAGCTGCACCGGCGGCAAGGACTATCTGCTGCGACCCAATGCCCTGCTTGGCTTGGAAAAGTACCGCGATGACAAGGCGGTGCTGGCCGAGCTGGACGCCATCAAGCAGGAGAACAAGCGCCGGTTTGCCGGCTATGTGGTCAGCCAGACCGGTATTATCCTGAACACCGACGCCATGTTCGACGTGCAGGTCAAGCGCCTGCATGAGTATAAGCGCCAGCTGCTGAATGTGCTGCACATTGTGTACCTCTATCAGCAGCTCAAGAGCAACCCCAACTTCAACATGACCCCCCGGGTGTTCCTGTTCGGCGCGAAGGCCGCCCCCGGCTACTACGTGGCCAAGGAAATCATCCACCTGATCAACTCCCTGGCGGCCACCATCAACGCCGACCCCGTGTGCAAGGACCGACTGCAGGTGGTGTTTTTGGAGAACTACCGCGTATCCCTGGCCGAGCGGCTGATGCCCGCCAGCGAGCTGTCCGAGCAGATTTCCACCGCCGGCAAGGAGGCCAGCGGCACCGGCAACATGAAGTTCATGATGAACGGCGCCCTGACCATCGGTACCCTGGACGGTGCCAACGTGGAGATGCACCAGCAGGTGGGCGACGAGAACATTTTCTTGTTCGGCCTGACCGCCGACGAGGTGGCGGAGAAGAAGCGCATGGGCTATCAGGCCTATGAGTACTACAACAATAACCCCGCCCTGAAGGAGGTCATCGACCGCATTGCCCGGGGCTTTGACGACGGTGTGGCCTATGACAGCCTGACCAACCGGCTGCTGTTCGGCGGCGACGAGTATATGCTGCTGGCCGACTTTGAAAGCTATCGCCAGGCCCAGGAGCGGGCGGGTCTGACCTACAACGACCGCACCCTGTGGAACCAAATGGCCCTGACCAACATCGCCCGGTCCGGCATCTTTGCCGCCGACCGTTCCATCCGGGACTATGCCAAGGATATTTGGCACGTGCCCACCCGCGGGTAAACGAAAAAATGGGGCAGACCGCAGGTCTGCCCCGTTTTTTGTATTTTTCCCTTGCAAAGAACGGGAAAATCGCCTACAATGGTGCAGGAAGTTTGGAGGCGTATGAACCATGTACCTGGCAGATTGCCACAACCACACAGGCTGCTCCCCGGATAGCGACGCCGATTTAGGGCAGATTTTGGTTCAGGCGGCCCGGGTGGGCCTGTCCATGGTGTGTACCACCGACCACTTGGACCTCGTCAGCCGGGACGGCGTGCTGTGGCCGGACTGGGACTGGGCGCCTTTGTTGGCCCAGCACCGCTACTGGCAGGAGCATGGCCCCAAGGATGTGGAGCTGCGGCTGGGCGGTGAGATAAACGTGGCCCATCAGTTTCCCCAGCGGGTCCGCAACCTGCTCAGTCAGGCGCCCCTCGACTTGGTGGTGGGTTCGGCCCATAATATGAGCCAGCGCTACGACCGGCAGGACTTTGCCTTGTGGCACTATGAGGATGAGGACACCTGTCACCGGGCGCTGGATGACTATTTCGATGCGCTGCTGGCCCTGTCCAAGCTGGAGTTTATTGACATATTGGCCCACATTCCCTACACCCTGCGCTACATGAACGACCGGGACCGCAACCACGTTACTTTGGACCGGTACCGCGACCGGCTGGAGGTTATCCTGACCAACCTCATTCACCGGGGCGCGGGCATCGAGGTCAACACCAACCGGGGCAAGACGCTGGAGGTGTATCGTCCCATTTTGCAGATGTATCGCCGTCTGGGGGGCGAGATCGTCACCCTGGGGTCTGATGCCCACGTGCGGTCGGATATCGGCAAGGGCATTGAGGGCGCGGCGCTGTTTTTGAAGGAACTGGGCTTTCGCTATTATACTGTGTATCGCCGGCGCAGGCCGGAATTCATACCGATTTGAATTTGAAGGAGGAAAATAAAAATGAAGATTTCTATGGGGTGTGACCACGGCGGCTACCTGCTGAAGGAGCACGTCAAGAAGTACCTGACTGACAAGGGCCACGAGATCGTGGACTGCGGCTGCAACAGCCTGGACAGCTGCGACTACCCCGAGTTCGGCGGCGCCGCCGCCCGGGCCGTGGCCAGCGGTGAATGTGAGCGGGGCATCGTCATCTGCACCAGCGGCATCGGTATTTCCATCAGCGCCAACAAAATCAAGGGGATCCGCTGCGCCCTGTGTTCCGAGCCCCTGTCTGCCGAGATGACCCGCCGCCACAACAATGCCAATATGCTGGCAATGGGCGCGGGTATGATTGGCCCCAACATGGCCGAGCGACTGGTGGACGTGTTCCTGACCACCGAGTTTGAAGGCGGCCGCCATCAGCGCCGCGTGGACGGCATCGCCGCCCTGGAGGAGTAATTCCGCAAACAATAAAACACCCTGTGCAGAACTGTACTGCACAGGGTGTTTTTGTATTTACAGCAAGCCGTTTCGCTTGTAGACTCGATGGCGGACCAGGAAGAAGCAAACCAGCAGTGCGATCAAGACGATGCACCAAGTAATGGGGTAGCAGATCATCAGCATGGGGCCGGTGCGATACAGGGGGAAAATGGCAGTGCACCACACAAAGCGCAGACCGCACATGCCAAAAATAGTGACCAGCATGGGGGAAATGGAACTGCCCAGACCGCGCAAAGCGCCGGTGATCACATCGGTCATGCCGTAAATGAAGTAGGGCAGACACACAATGGCAAGACGGACATGACCCTGTGACAACGCCGCGGGTGTGTCGGTAAACAGGGCCAGCAGCCACGGGCCGAACAGGGTGACCAGTGCGCCGAGGGCGAGGCCGAACATGGTGACCAGCAGGAGATTCCAGCCTGCGATTTTGTCCGTGCGACGCAGCTGACCGGCACCGCGTGCGGCGCTGACAAAGGTTATAGAGGCCTGATGGAAGGTGTTCATGGCGATCCAGACAAAGTTCTCGATGTTGGCAGCGGCGCCGGAGGCGGCCATAAATACCTCACCCAGGGAGTTGACGGAGGACTGGATGACCGTGTTGGACAGGGAAACCACGACGCCCTGGCAGGCGGCGGGGATGCCCACGGCGCAGATGCGGCCCAAACTGGCCGAGACGATGCGCAGCTGGTGGGGGTCGAAGTGCAGCAGGTCCTCCTCCTGGGATAGGCAGCGCAGCACCAAAAAGGCGGACACCAGCTGGGAAATGGAGGTGGCGGCGGCCACCCCGGCCACGCCCCAGTGCAGCACGATGACGAAGAACAGGTTCAGCAGCACGTTGACCAGGCCGGAGATGGTCAAAAAGTTCAGCGGGCGGCGGGTGTCGCCATTGCCACGCAGGGCGGCGGAACCGAAGTTGTACGCAAGACCTGCCGGGGCGCCCAGCAGGTAGATGCGCAGATAGAGTACCGCCTGGTCAAATACGCTGTCCGGCGTGCCCGTCCAACGCAGCAGCACAGGGGCGGCAAACCAGCCGAACACGGCCAAAAATACGCCACCAAGCAGACCCAGCAGCAAGCCGGTATGGAGGGACTCCTTCACCCGCTGGCGGTCACCCCGGCCGATGGCATTGGCCACATCGGCATTCAAGCCGATGGACAGGCAGATGAACACATTGACCAGCAGGCTGATCAGCGCGCCATTGGAACTGACGGCGGCCAAAGCGATGTCGCCCACGAACTTGCCCACCACGATGACGTCGGCGGTATTAAAGGCCTGCTGCAGCATACCCGCCAACATCAGCGGTAGAACAAAACGAAGCAGGTTGCGGGGGAGGGAACCGCCCAGCATATCCACTTCACGGTGCCGGATACCCATTGGGCGCACCACCTTTCTTTGGGATGAAAACCGCAGACCGAGTCAACGGTCTGCGGTTTTGATGTGTGTTTATACCTTGAGGATGCCGATGCCCTCCAGCAGGATGATGATCAAGAAGAGAGGGGCCAGGTACTTGACCATGATCTCGTACAGGCGCTTGCGGCCGAACTTCTCGCCGTTGAGGGTGACCTCGTCGGTGACGGTCTTGGTGCCGATGACCCAGCCGATGAGGATGCAGGTCAGCAGAGCCACGATGGGCATGATCACGTTGTTGCTGATGAAGTCGAAGAAAGACAGGAAGTCGCGACCCAGCAGGGTGATGTGGCTCCACAGACCGTTGCCCATGGAGGAGGGCACACCCAGCACCAGGCACACCGCCAGAACCAGCAGGCAGGCGGTCTTGCGGCCCAGCTTCAGCTTGTCCATGAACATGGACACGATGGTCTCCATCAGGGAGATGGAGCTGGTCAGGGCGGCGAACAGCACCAGCACGAAGAAGGCAAGACCCACGAACTGGCCGCCGGGCATTTCGGCGAAGATCATGGGCAGGGACTGGAACATCAGGCCGGGGCCGGCGGCGGACAGGCCGGCCTCGCCCTGGAAGGCAAAGACGGTGGGAATGATCATCAGACCGGCCAGCATGGCCACGCCGGTGTCAAACAGCTCGATCTGGTTGACAGACTTGACCAAATTCACGTCCTTGCGGGTATAGGAGCCGTAGGTGATCATAATGCCCATGGCCAGACTCATGGAGTAGAACAGCTGGCCCATGGCGGCGGTGATGGTGGACAGGGAGAACTTGGAGAAGTCGGGTACCAGGTAGTACTTCAGACCCTGCACGGCGCCGTCCATAGTCAGCACGTACACGCAGATGGCGACGATCAGCACGATCAGGATGGGCATCATCCACTTGCTGACCTTTTCCACGCCCTTTTCCACGCCCAGCAGCACCGCCACGGCGGTCAGGGCAAGGAACAGGAAGAACCAACCCAAAGGCTCGCCGGGGTTGGAGATAAAGACACCGAAGAAGGCACCGCCGTCCGCGGCAGCGGCCTGGGCCTGGCCGGTGAGATAGACGCTGATATACTTGCACACCCAGCCGCCGATGACGGAGTAATAGGGCAGGATGATGATGGGCACCAGCCATGCCACGTAGCCAAGGAAGGTGAACTTGCGGCTGAGGGTCTGATAGGCGCCGATACAGCTCAGGCCGGTCTTACGGCCGATGGCGATTTCGGTGGTCATCAGGGCAAAGCCGAAGGTCAGAGCCAAAATGATGTAGCACAAAATAAAAATGCCGCCGCCGTGGGATGCGGCCAGGTAGGGGAAGCGCCACAGGTTGCCAAGACCCACCGCGCTGCCTGCCGCGGCCAGCACAAAGCCGATGCGGCCGGAAAAGCTGCTTCTTTTCTCGCTCATAGTCAGTACCTTCCGTTTCTCTGGTATCAAAGCGCCGGTACGGCGCAACGCTGTTACAAAGAATATCATATTTCGCCCAAGATAACAAGAGAAAAATACCGAAAACACAAAGAAAAAGGGCGCGGCCACAGGCCGCGCCCTTTCAAAAAGCTGTCATACACACAAAAGATAGACAGAATACGCCGCGTAGCAGGCCAGCATGGTGATGCCACCCGTCCGGGTCAGCTTCTGCTTGCGGAACACAAACAGCCACAGCAGCACCCCGGCGGCCACCGCCACAAGGCAATCCACCACAAAGCTGGAAACAAAGGTGATGGGGATGATGAGGGCGGAGGAGCCGATGACGAACAGGATGTTGAAAATATTGCTGCCCACGATGTTGCCGATGGCGATGTCCGCCTTGCCCTTGCGGGCGGCGGCCACGGAGGTGAACAGCTCGGGCAGGGAGGTGCCCAGGGCCACGATGGTCAGGCCGATGAACCGGTCGCTGACACCGAAGGCCTTGGCCAGGTTGGTGGCGGCATCCACGGTCACATCGCTGCCCCATACGATCAGCACAAGGCCCACGATGACCATAAGCAGCATCTTCCACACAGAACCCTTGACCTCGATCTGCTCCGACTCCGCCTGACCGGTCTTGGCCAGCCACAGCATGTACAGCAGATAGGCAATGAAGAACACCCACAGCACGATGCCCTCCCACAGGTTGACCGTGCCGCCCATATAGCCGAGGCCCATCAGCAGCAGGGTGATGACCAGCATAAAGGGGATCTCGTACCGGACGGTGGACTTGGCCACAGCGATGGGGGTGATGGTGGCAGCCAGGCCCAGAATGATCAGCACGTTTATGATGTTGCTGCCCACCACGTTGCCGATGGCGATGTCGGCGGTGCCCTTCAGGGCGGCGGTGATGCTCACGGCGGCCTCCGGCGCGCTGGTGCCCATGGCCACGATGGTCAGACCGATGACCAGCTGGGGGATGCCGAAGCGGTCGGCGATGCCGGAGGCACCGTCCACGAACCAGTCCGCGCCCTTGACCAGCATCAAAAAGCCAACGGCAAGCAATACAAGCTGCAGCAGGATATCCATTTGTTTGTTCCTTCTTTCTGTGAATTGGGTTATCGGTAGTGTGTCAGCAATTCATTCCCTTGACCATAGCACGGCCGTTGAGGGTCTGATAGCCGAACTTTTCATACAAAGTATGGGCATCCCGGGTGATCAAAATACCACGCAGACCTTGATATTCCGGCAAATTTTCGATGTGGGAAACCAGTGCGGTACCAAGACCGTTGTGCTGATAGTCCCTGTCGATCACCACGTCGCACAGATAGTATGTGGTGGCGAAGTCGGAAATCACCCGGGCGAAGCCGACCAGCTTTTTGTCATCATTGCAGTACACGCCATAGCACCGGGAGTTGTCCATAGAACGCTGAACCTGCTCCGGCGTGCGCTTGTCGGCCCAGTAGGTTTGCTTCAAAAGAGCCATAACACTGGCAAGGGGGAGTTTGTCTGCTCCTTCAAGGATGGAATAATTCATGGGGAAACCTCGTTTCTTTCCAGCAGTACCACACTCTCCACATGGTGCGTCCGGGGAAACAGGTCCACCGCCTCGGCACGCTGCACAGTATAGCCGCGAGCGGTCAGCAACTTCACGTCCCGGGCCAAAGTGGCCGGGTCGCAGGACACGTACACGATGCGCTCCGGGGCCATATGGGCCAAAATGTCGGTCACCCCGGGGGCAAGGCCCTTGCGGGGCGGGTCCACGCAGATAACATCGGGCCGCACACCTTCGTCGGCCAGCCTTTTGGCAATTTCACCGGCGTCACCGCAGAAAAACTCCGCGTTGGTCACGCCGTTGCGGCGGGCGTTTTCTTTGGCGTCCTCGATGGCCTCCGGCACGATCTCTGCACCGATGACACGGCCTGCCCGGTCGGCCAGGGCCAAACTGATGGTGCCGATGCCGCAGTAGAGGTCCAGTACCGTTTCGCGGCCGGTCAGACCGGCAAAGTCCACCGCTCTGCCGTACAGCACCTCGGTCTGGTGGGGATTGATCTGGAAGAAGGAAGGGACGGACAGGCGGAAGGTTTTGCCGCACAGGGTCTGCTCCAGTCGGTCCTCACCCCAAAGGGTGCGATAGCGGTCGCCCAGCACCACGTTGGTGTCCTCCCGGTTGACGTTCAGTACCACGCCCACAAGGCCCGGTTCGGCAGTGCGCAGAGCGGCAACCAGACCGCCCTCGTCAGGCAGCTTTTTGCCGTTGACCACCACACAGGCCAGATGCTGCCCCACTCGGTTGGACCGCACGAACAGGTGTCGCACCAACCCTTGGCCGGTGGCTTCATCGTAGGGGGCAATGTCATTCTGCTCCAGCCACGCCTTCAAAGCCCGGCCAAGGCGGTTGGCCCCCTCACTCTGCAGCAGGCAGTCGGCCACGTCCAGCACCTGATGGCTGCGGCTGCGGAACAGGCCCAAGCGCACATCGCCCGCTTCACCTGCCACGGGGAACTGCACCTTGTTGCGGTAGCGGCAGGTCTCTTTCGCTCCGTGGATGGCAGATACAGCGATGTCCACCCCGCCGATGCGGCGTAGGGCGTCCTCCACCTGCTGGCGTTTGGCGTTGAGCTCCTCGGCGTAGTCCATGTGGCGGAACTGACAGCCGCCGCAGGGACCGAAGTGGGGACAATCGGGTTCGATGCGGGCGGGGGAGGGGGACAGCAGTTCTACCCCGCGACCCCAAGCCACGTTTTTGTTCACTTTCAGCAGCTGGGCCTTCCATTGCTCACCGCGGATGGTGCGGGGGACGAAGACCACAAGGCCGTCCAGTCGGGCAACGCCCATGCCGTCGTTGGTGTAGCCGGTGATATCCAAAGTGCAGATGTCATTCTTTTTCCATTGTGGCACAGAGGTTGCCTCCTTTTGACAGATTATCACTATTAAAACACAAATCCGCCCGGATGGCAAGCATCCGGGCGGAAAGGAAGGGGGAGATTTACTTTTTCAGCTTGTTGCCGGAGAAGAAGTAGTCCTTGGTGATCTTGGCCACAACGCCGGACAGCAGCAGCAGAGCAACCAGGTTGGGCAGAGCCATCAGACCGTTCAGGGTGTCGGCGATGTTCCACATCAGGGTGCCGGAACCGGTGGCACCCACAACGCAGACCAGCACGAAGATGACCTTGTAACAAATGTCGAAGACCTTGTTGTTGTTGGTCAGGTAGCCCCAGCAGCGCTCGCCGTAATAGCTCCAGCTGAGGATGGTGGACAGGGCGAAGAAGATCAGGCTGATCTGGATGATGGTGCCGCCCAGAGTGCCGGGCAGGATGGAGTTGAAGGCGGCCACGGCAGCAGCGCCCTTGGAAGCAAAGCCTTCCAGCGCGGTCTGAGACAGCTCCATGCCGGACAAAAGAACAGTCAGGGCGGTGATGGAGCAGATGATGATGGTGTCGAAGAACACCTCGAACACGCCCCACATGGCCTGCTGGGCAGGCTCCTCGGTCTCGCTGGCGGAGTGGGCGATGGGAGCGGAACCCATACCGGCCTCGTTGGAGAAGACGCCGCGGGCAAAGCCCTGACGCATGGCGACCATGATAGCGTAGCCCATGACGCCGCCGCCGACGGCCTTGAAGCTGAAGGCGCTCTTGAAGATGGCGGCGAAGGCGGCGGGCACATCGGTAATGCGCAGGACGATGACGGCGATACCGGCCAGAATGTAGAAGATGGACATGAAGGGGACCATGTAAGAGGTCACCTGACCCACGCGCTTGACACCGCCCAGGACGACGATGGCAACCACAACGGCCAGAATGATACCGGCCCACAGCAGGGAGATCTTGCCGCCGGACAGACTGCTGACAGCACCGGCGATCTCGCTGGACTGGGCGATGTTGCCGATACCGAAGGAGGTCAGGCCGCCCAGGATGGCGAAGATGACAGCCAGCCACTTCCAGTTCTTGCCCAGACCCTTTTCAATAGCGTACATAGGGCCGCCGTAATACACGCCGTCCTTCTTGTTGCGGAACTTCATGGACAGGGCGATCTCGGCGTACTTGGTGCACATGCCGAAGAAAGCGGACACCCACATCCAGAACACGGCGCCGGGGCCGCCCACGAACAGGGCGCCGGTGACGCCGGCGATGTTGCCGGTACCCACGGTGCCGGCCATGGCGGTGCTGACGGCCTGGAAGGCGGTCAGGTTCTTGCCGTCGCCCTTGTCCTTCTTGGTGAACAGGGAGCCGATGGTGTTCTTCATGATGTAGCCGAACTTGCTGACTTGGATGCAGCGGGTGCGGATGGTCAGATACACGCCGGTGCCGATGAGCAGGAACAGCATGATGGGACCCCAGGCGAAGTCGTTAAGCTTGCCGTTTACAAGCTTAACAATTTCCAGAAATTTTTCCATGTTTTACTTCCTTTCTCTTCTAAACAGGACAAAAAAGAACCGCGGAACCCACGCTCCACGGCACAAAGCTGGCACAATGGTTCAAAGAACCCGAGCCATCTCTGTCCTTTTGCCTGAGAGATTGACGGCTTGCACCGCTTTGCCCCTTCGGCCCCCGCTTTGCGAGCTTCTCCAGAGTTACATCCGCGCACAGTTCTTTCGTTCTGCACGTTTCGTCTGTCCTGTTCAATTTACCGCATTACAGTACCACATTGCGCGAACTTTGTCAACACCCCAAAAATAAGAAATATTGGCCGGGAAAAACACCTTTTATATATTTATTTACAAATAATGCTTTTCCGTGGGGCGCAAGTGTGGTATACTAAATTGATTTATTGTGGATACCCATATCCGTGAGGTGTTTTTGATATGAGTCTGATTACCAAACTGTTCGGTACCCGCTCCCAGCGGGAGCTGAAAACCATCGAGCCCATCGTCTGTAAGATCGAGGCGCTGGAAGAGGCGTACAAGGCGCTCACCGACGAGCAGCTGCAGGCCAAGACCCCGGAGCTGAAGGCCCGCCTTGCCGCCGGCGAGACCCTGGACGACATCCTGCCCGAGGCCTTTGCCGCCTGCCGCGAGGCGGCCTGGCGCGTGCTGGGAATGCGCCCCTACCGGGTGCAGCTCATCGGCGGCATCGTGCTGCATCAGGGCCGCATCGCCGAGATGAAGACCGGCGAAGGCAAGACCCTTGTGGCCACCCTGCCCGCCTATCTGAACGCCCTGTCCGGCCGTGGCGTGCACATCGTCACCGTCAACGACTACCTTGCCAAGCGCGACTCCGAGTGGATGGGCAAGGTATTCCGCTTCATGGGTCTGACCGTGGGCCTGATCATCCACGGCGTCACCGGGGATGCCAAGAAGGCGGCCTACGCCGCCGACATCACCTACGGCACCAACAACGAGTTCGGTTTCGACTACCTGCGCGACAACATGGCTCTGTACTCCAACGAGCTGGTCCAGCGCGACCACGCCTTCGCTATCGTGGACGAGGTGGACTCCATCCTCATCGACGAGGCCCGCACCCCCCTTATCATCTCCGGTCAGGGCGAAAAATCCACCCAGCTGTACACCGTGGTGGACCAGTTTGCCCGCCGGCTCAAGTGCGTGCGCATCGCCAAGGTGGACAACAAGCAGGAGGAGGACCCCACCCTGGACGCCGATTACGTGGTGGACGAGAAGGCCCGCACCGCCACCCTGACCGCCCGGGGCATTGCCAAGGCCGAGCAGGCCTTCAACGTGGAAAATTTGGGTGACCCGGAAAACTCCACCCTGTCCCACCATATCAACCAGGCTCTGAAGGCCCACGGCGTGATGAAGCGGGACATCGACTACGTGGTCAAGGACGGCCAAGTCATCATCGTGGACGAGTTCACCGGCCGACTGATGTTTGGACGGCGGTATAACGAGGGTCTGCATCAGGCCATCGAGGCCAAGGAACACGTGGAGGTGGCCAACGAGTCCAAGACCCTTGCCACCATCACTTTCCAGAACTACTTCCGCCTGTACGATAAGCTCTCCGGCATGACGGGTACCGCCATGACCGAGGAAGAGGAATTCGGCACCATCTACGAGCTGGATATTGTCGAGATCCCCACCAACCGCCCCCTGGCCCGTCAGGATAATCCCGACGTGGTCTACAAAAACGAGCGGGGCAAGTATAAGGCCATCATCGACCAGATCGAGGCCTGCCACAAGCAGGGCCAGCCCGTGCTGGTGGGCACCATTTCCATCGAAAAGTCCGAACTGCTCAGCGACATGCTCCGCCGCCGTGGCATCAAGCACAACGTCCTGAACGCCAAGAACCACGAAAAGGAAGCGGAGATCGTGGCCCAGGCGGGCAAGTTCGGCGCCGTCACCGTGGCCACCAACATGGCTGGCCGTGGTACCGATATCATGCTGGGCGGCAATGCGGAGTTTTTGGCCAAGGCCGACCTGCGAAAGGCCGGTTTGTCCGACGAACTGATCGCCGAAGCCACCGGCTTTGCCGACACCGATAATGAAGAGATACTCAACGCCCGTAAGATGTTCACCGAGGCGGAGGCCAAGTATAAGGCCGCCATCCGTGACGAGGCGGACCGGGTGCGTCAGGTGGGCGGCCTGTTCATCCTGGGTACCGAGCGGCATGAGTCCCGCCGTATCGACAACCAGCTACGCGGCCGCGCCGGCCGACAGGGCGACCCGGGCCAGACCCGCTTCTACTTGTCTTTGGAGGACGACATCATGCGTCTGTTCGGGTCCGAGCGGGTGATGAACATGATGGAGCGCCTGGGCGTGGACGAGAACACCCCCATCGACGCCAAGATCCTGTCCGGCGCCATCGAGAACGCCCAGCGGCAGGTGGAGTCCCGCAACTTCCAGACCCGCAAGAGCGTGCTGGAATACGACGACGTGATGAACACCCAGCGCAAGGTCATCTACGACCAGCGCGCCAAGGTGCTGGACGGCCAGGATCTGCACGAGAGCATCGCCAACATGCTGCGCAACACGGTGGAGGGCGCCATCCGCGGCCACATGGGCGAGCAGTCCCACATGGACGCCGACAGCTTCCGCGCCGCCATGGACTCCTTCCGCACCATGTTTGTGGCTCCCGGCGAGCTGGAGCTGACCGACGAGGAACTGGCCGATTACACCGTGGATGAGCTGGTGGAGCTGGTCAGCGACAAGGCCCGCGAAGTCTACGCCGCCCGGGAAGAACAGTTTGGCGAACCCCTCATGCGCGAGCTGGAGCGGGTCATCATGCTGCGGGTGGTGGACGAGTTTTGGATGGATCAGATCGACGCCATGAACGAACTCAAGCAGGGCATCGGCCTGCGTGCCTACGGACAGAGCGACCCCGTGGTGGAGTACAAGCGCGAGGGCTTTGAGATGTTCGAGCAGATGATCGCCGCCATTCAGGAGGAGACTCTGCGCCGCCTGTTCCAGGTGCGCCTGCGTCAGAACGAACAGATCAAGCGCGAGCGTGTGGCCAAGATCACCGGTGAATCCGCCGGCGGCGACGGCAGCGTCCAGCGCCAGCCCACCCGCAAGGTGGTCAAGATCGGCCGCAACGACCCCTGTCCCTGCGGCAGCGGCCTAAAGTGGAAGAAATGTACTTGCGAGGCTTATCACAAGGATAATTGATAAAATAAAAGGTCCCCCTGCCGCAGCGGGGGGACCTTTTTATTGGAATAAAAAGCAGGAGCAGTCTTTCGACTGCTCCTGCTTTTTTTAAGTAAGGAATTACTTGCCCAGCATGCGGCTGTAAGCGGTCTGGGAAACCTCCAGCCACTCCTGCATACCCATGCTGTCCAGGGTCTTCAGGTAGTTGTCCCAGTCGGTGTCGTTGTTGGGGTCGAAGCCCTGCTGACCCACGGCGAACTTGGCGCGGGCCTCCTTGATGTAGATCAGCAGCTCAGCGGGACGCACACCCAGCTGCTCGCTCTCCTCGGGAGAGTAGATGATCTTGTCCACGATCTCCTCGGGGTTGTTCTTGTCGGCGATGGCGGTGTACTTCACCTCGTGGTCGCGGAAGATGTCATCCATGGCGTTGGACCATACGTCCGCGGGATCGCTGAGGGCGTGATGCTCGGTGTTCACGCTTTCCAGAGACATAGTGCCGATATTGGTGTGCCAGGTCACGTGGTGGGGAGCGGTGGGGTAGTTGGTCACAAGGTAACCCTTACCGGCGGGGGAGTCATCCTCGGCCCACTCCCAGTTGACACCCTCCACACCGACGGTGGCGCGATAGGAAGCCTCGTCAGTGGCGCCCAGCAGCAGGAAGTCAAAGGCCAGTTCCACGTCCTCGCAGTCCTCGGTGATGAACATGTTGCAGGGGGGCACGTTGTAGGAGGTGACCATGGGGGCGTAGTTGAAGGGGGGCAGAGCCACGTACTCATAAGCCACTTCGCTGTCCTGGGTGGCGCGGGCGGTGATAGCGCCGGAGATGACGCCGGCGATGGCCACATCGTTGGCGGGGGTCCAGACGGCGCCCAGCTCGGTACCGGAGGTCATGGTCCAGGTGGAGGCGGACAGCAGACCCTCGCTGACCAGCTGGTTCAGGGCCTTCAGGCCCTCACGGTAGGCGTCGGTGGTGTAGGGGGAGTACAGCTGGCCGTCCACGGCGTTCCACTGGCGAGCATCACAGACAAACTCGAAGTTGTTCAGCATCCAGGCGGGCAGATCGTTGGTAGCGCCGCCGGTGGCAGTGGTGGTGGGGGGGATCATGCCGATGGCGGGGATCTCGTCATTCTTACCGTTACCGTTGGGGTCGCCGGTCTTAAAGGCGCGCAGCACTTCAACCAGCTCGTCCCAGTTGGTGGGCATTTCCAGGCCCAGCTTGTCAAGCCAAACCTTGTTGATGAAAGTATGGGTGTTGGTGTTGTAATCGTCGCTGTAGGCCTGAGTGGGGAAGCCGTAGATCTTGCCGTCGGGGGAGGCGATGTTGCGCATGACGGTCTCCAGGCGGCCCTCACCGAACAGCTCGGTCATACGCTCGCGCCAGGCAACGGTGGCGGCGCTGTCGCTGAGCATCAGGTCGGTCAGGTCGATGATGTAGCCGTCGCGGCCGTAGTCATAGCGCTCGCCATCACTCCAGCCGAAGCCCCACATAATGTCGGGCAGCTCTTCGCCGGCGGCGATCATGGCGTTGACCTGGGCGCGCCAGTCGGAAGAGCCGAGGGCGAAGGGGACGAACTGGATGTCGATGCCCAGCTGCTCCTCATACCACAGGGTCAGGTCGTTGTTGTCCATGTCATCCACGGCAGGGCGCTGCTGAATGCCGATGGTCAGGACCTTACCGGTGTGATCGGTGGGGGTCTCTTCCTTGCCGCAGGCGGCGAGGCCGGCGATCATCAGCACGGCCAGAGCCAGGCTGACGATCTTTTTCAGGGTCAGTTTCATACTTGTACCTCCGTTTTCTATTTTCCGGCGCGGGGCCGGTTTTGGAACAATCCTACAAAGAGTTCTTCCAAAAGAAGTATAATACAATGCACATTGGATGTCAATGCACAATATTGTGTGATTAAGGATTTTGCGGGCGCTTTTACGGCGTATCACGCAAAGATTTCTACAGCCGGGAGCGGGGATTTACAAAGGAAGCGGCGGGTGGTAGAATGGGGACGATGAAAGGCGGTGCTTTTTGTGGTAATACAGAGCGGTCGGGTGTGGATCGACGGCGGGTTCGTCCCCGCCCAGTTGGTGATGGAGGATGGGGTCATCCGTCAGTTGTGTCCCCCCGATGTACATAAGGTGGACGCGGACTGGGGCGACCGGCGCATCGTGTCCGGCTTTATCGACGTGCATACCCACGGGGCATACGGCTTCGATACCAACGATGCCCAGCCGGCAGGCCTGCGGGACTGGGTGCGCCGTATCCCCGAGGAGGGGGTCACAGGCATCCTGCCCACCACCGTGACCCAAATGCCCGACGTGCTGACCGCCGCCCTTGCAAATGTGGCAAAGGTGGTGGACGAGGGGTACGAGGGCGCGGAGATTTTGGGCGTCCACTTTGAGGGGCCTTACCTCGACATGGACTACAAGGGTGCCCAGCCGACGGAGGCCATTGCAGCACCCAGCGTGGAGCAGTTCAAGCGGTATCAGGCCGTCGCCAAGGGTCTGATCCGCTACATTACCCTGGCCCCGGAGCATGACACGGACTTTGCCCTGACCCACTACTGCCGGGACAACGGCGTGGTGGTCAGCATCGGCCATTCGGCGGCAAGTTATGAGCAGGGTCTGCAGGCGGTGGCTGAGGGGGCCAAAAGCATGACCCACATATATAACGGTATGACGCCCCTGCACCACCGCAAGCCGGGACTGGTGGGGCTGGCCCTGACCCAAAGCGATCTGTACGGCGAGATCATCGCCGACGGCTGCCACAGCCACTTGGCCGCGGCCCAGCTGTTCTACCGCTGTAAGAACGCGGACAAGGCCATCATGGTCACCGACAGCCTGCGGGTGAAGTACTGTCCCCCCGGCGGCAGCTATCAGCTGGGCGGTTACGATATCGAGGTGGGGCAGGACGGCCTGGCCCGCCTGAAGGGGACGGACATCATCGCCGGCAGCACTCTGCCCATGAACCGGGGGCTGCAGCGCATGGAGCAGGCGGGCGTGCCCTTCCACAAGGCCCTGGCCTCCTGTACCATCAATCCCGCCGTCTGCCTTGGTCTTGCAAAGCGCAAGGGCAGTCTTGTGGCGGGGAAGGATGCGGACATCGTGGTTTTGGAGGACGATTATTCCGTGGCCCAGACCTATTGCCGCGGAAAAGAGATGCTGTAAACGACAAAAGGTGTGCAGAGCATCGGTCTGCGCACCTTTTATTTGCACACAGCCATAAATCCATTGCTTTTTTTGAAAAATATGGTACACTATATTATGTATTTTTGTGATTACGCGGCAGCTGTCGCGAGACGGATAAGGAAGACACAATGACATTTGCTGAACTGGGGCTGAACACCCCCATTTTGAAGGCGCTGGAGCAGCAGGGGTACAAGACCCCCTCGCCCATTCAGGCCAAGGCCATCCCACCCGCCCTTGCGGGGCGGGACGTGCTGGGCTGCGCCCAGACGGGTACGGGCAAGACCTGTGCCTTTGCCACGCCTATTTTACAACTGCTGGACGGACGTAAGACCGCCGGCCGCCCTATCCGCGCCCTGATCCTGACCCCCACCCGGGAGCTGGCCATCCAAATCGGCGAGAGTTTTGACGCCTACGGCAAGTTCCTACCCCTGCGCACCGCCGTTATCTTCGGCGGCGTGGGACAGAACCCCCAGGTCCAGACCCTGCAGCGGGGCGTAGACGTGCTGGTTGCCACCCCCGGTCGGCTGGAGGACCTGTATCAGCAGGGGTTCATCAACGTGTCCAAGCTGGAAATTTTCGTGCTGGACGAAGCGGACCGCATGCTGGATATGGGCTTCATCCACGACGTGAAGAAGATTTTGAAGTGGCTGCCCCAGAAGAAGCAGACCCTCTTCTTTTCCGCCACCATGCCCCCGGAGATCACCCAGCTGGTCAACTCCCTGCTCCATGACCCCGTCCGTGTGGCGGTGGACCCCGTGTCCTCACCGGTGGAGGTCATCCGGCAGAGCGTGTATTTCGTGGATCGGGGCAATAAGACAAAGCTGATTGCCCACCTCATGCAGGAGCAGCAGGCGAAAAACGCCCTTGTTTTCACCCGCACCAAGCATGGTGCAAACAAGGTGGCCCGGGACTTGGAAAAGGCGGGTGTCACCGCCGCCGCCATCCACGGCAACAAGTCCCAGACCGCCCGGCAACAAGCCCTTTCCGACTTCAAGGCGGGCCGCATCCGCGCCCTTGTGGCCACGGACATCGCCGCCCGGGGTCTGGACATCGACCGGTTGAGCCACGTGTTCAACTACAACCTGCCCGACGTGCCGGAGACCTACGTCCACCGCATCGGCCGCACCGGCCGCGCGGGTCGTGACGGCGTGGCCATCGCCCTGTGCGAGTTCAGCGAGAAACCCCTGCTGAAGGAGATTGAAAAGCTCATCGGCAAGCCGGTGCCGGTGGTAGAGAACCACCTCTGGCCCATGACCGATTTTTCCGAGCCTGTGCGGGACAAGCACGGCAAAATCATCAACGCCGAGGATGCCGAGGCGCGACAGGCCGCCCGGGAACGCAGCCGGGAACGCCGACAGGCTGCCAAAGCGGCCCAGGAGAAGATCACCACCGTGGAGCAGCCGACCCGGCCGCCTGCCGAGGTGCCGGCCAAGAAAAAGCGCCGCAGAAAGAAAAAGTCCGCCCAGTCTGGGCAGGTAAATCTGCAGCCGGTAGAGCAGACTGTTGTAGGGGCGAGTCTTGACTCGCCCGCAAGTAAGCCTGTTCCCATGGGCCAGCACCCCGCCCGCCCCAAACTGACCCGTCCCGGCACCCGTATAGACACCGGAAATCAGATGCCGGTGGTGGAGTTTGAACGGCCCGATCCCCTGGCCGGTGACCGTATCATGGACGCCACCGCCCGCCTGCTGGCCCCGCGGAAGGTGAACCCGGCCCCCGCGCCCCAATCCAAGCGGGAGGAGCAGCCTAAGCAGACTCGGAGCAACCGCCGCCGCAGGGGGAAAAAGCCGGCGGGGCAGAATGGAACCGCGCCTGTAGGGGCGAGTCTTGACTCGCCCGTGAAGCAGACCCCGCCCAAGGCGGAAAAAAAGACGGCTGTCCCCAAGCCGCAGCCTAAACAGGGAAAACCCGTCAAGCAGACCCCAAAGCAGGAACGGGACCGCCGCCGCAGTGACCGCCGGGGTCCCGATGTGGCCGGGCGCAGCCGCACCAAGGACTCCACCCAGCAGGCCAGCTTGATGAAACCCTATTACCTCAATCAGGATGATTGAATTGGGAGGAACAGATATGGACTATCAGGCCCTTTACAGCCAAAAACTCACCACCGCCGTTCAGGCGGTCAAAGTAGTCAAATCCGGCGACTGGGTGGACTACGGCTGGTGTACCAACCACCCCGTGGCTCTTGATAAGGCCCTGTCCGACCGCCGCAGTGAGCTGTATGACGTGAAGCTGCGCGGCGGCGTGACCATGTGGATGCCCGAAGTGTGCAAGGGCGAGGACGCCGGCGAACACTTCACCTGGAACAGCTGGCACTGCACCGGCGTGGACAGGAAGATCATCGCCTCCGGCATGGGTTACTTCAGCCCTATGCGCTATTCCGAACTGCCCCGGTTCTACCGGGACGGCCTGACTGTGGACGTGGCCATGATCCAGGTCACCCCCATGGACAGCCACGGCAATTTCAGCTATTCTCTCGCCAGCTCTCACATTGCGGACATGCTGGACCGGGCGAAGGTCGTCATCGTGGAGGTCAACAAGAATATGCCCCGGGTCAACGGCCTGAAGGGCTGCGAAGTCAACATCCGGGACGTGGATATGGTGGTGGAGGGGGACGATCCCCCCGTTGCCACCCTGCCCGCCAGCGGTGAACCTACCGACGTGGACCGGGCCGTGGCCAATTTGGTGGTTCCCCAAATTCCCAATGGCGCCTGTCTGCAGTTGGGTATTGGTACCATGCCCAGCACCATCGGCTCGGTGCTGGCCCAGTCCGATCTGAAGGATCTGTCCGTCCACACGGAGATGTATGTGGATGGTTTTGCGGACCTGGCCCTTGCCGGCAAGATCACCGGCAAGCACAAGAACGTGGACCGGGGGATCCAGGTCTACGCCTTTGCCGCCGGCAGCCAGCGGATGTACGACTACATGGACAGCAACCCCCAGGTGGCGGGCGCGCCGGTGGACTACACCAACGACGTGCGTGTCATCAGCCAGATCGACAACTTTATCTCCATCAACAACGCCATTGACATGGACCTGTTCGGTCAGGTCAACGCCGAGTCTGCCGGTATCAAGCATATCTCCGGCACCGGCGGTCAGCTGGACTTCGTGCTGGGCGCCTACCTGTCCAAGGGGGGCAAGAGCTTTATCTGCATGTCGTCCACCGTCACCGGCAAGGATGGCAGCCTGAAAAGCCGCATCGTACCCACCCTGACCCCCGGCTCCATCGCCACCGACCCCCGAACCTGTGTGCAGTACATCGTCACCGAGTACGGTATGGTCAACCTGAAGGGCCTGTCCGTTTGGGAGCGGGCCGAGAAGCTCATCGGCATCGCCCACCCCGACTTCCGTGAGCAGCTCATTGCCGACGCGGAGAAGATGGGCATCTGGCGCCGCACCAACCGATAAAAAGAAAATCATGCCTTTGAAGGAATGAACGAAATGGATACGAAGAAAAAGATACTGACCGTTCCAAATGTCCTGTCCATGATCCGCATTGCCATGATCCCCGTCATCGTGTGGCTGTACTGCGTGGAGAAAAATTACGCCTGGGCAGGCGGTTTGCTGATTTTCTCCGGCGTGACCGACGTGGTGGACGGCTTTATTGCCCGGCACTTCCACATGATCAGCGACCTTGGAAAGGTGCTGGACCCCATTGCGGACAAGCTGACCCAGGCTACCGTGCTGGTGTGCCTGCTCGTGCGATTTCCCCTGATGGTGCTGCCCCTTGCCATGATGGTGCTGAAGGAGACGTTCATGAGCGTCACCGGCCTGCTGGTCATTCGCCGCACCGGTGTGGTCATCAGCGCGGACTGGCACGGAAAGGCGGCAACGGTGTTGCTTTATGCCACCATGGTCATCCATATTTTCTGGGAGAATATCTCCGAGTCCCAGTCGGCGCTTTTCATTGGTGCTACCATGGTGATGATCGCCATTTCCTTCTTTCTGTACGGCAGGGACAACGTCAACGCCCTGAAAAAGGAAAAGGCAGAGCGGGAAAAGAACGCACCTGCCGAGACTTGATAAAACGCAAAAAACCGCCCCGTCCATTCGGACGGGGCGGTTTTTGTTGAAACGCAAATCAGTACTGGTCCACCCAACCTGTAATAAACCAGGAGGGGATCAGCCACAAAAGCAGGAACAGCAGCAGATTGACCGGACTGATGGAGGCAAAGGCGGACACGGCGGTCAGGTAACAGGCCAGCGCTGTACCCAGTACCGAGCCAATACAGCCCAGCGCGGCATTCAGCCGCACCGCCCGACGCAGTCGGCGGGCGCCCACCACCGCCTCGGACAGGGGAAAGATGCCCTCCCGGCACAGCACGGCGGTCAGGGTTGTGTTGTGGTTCTGGTCCGGGTCGGACAGCTCGCGCCGCCGCTGGACGGGAGGGAAGTCCATTCGGGCCACCGCCAGACGGAACCGCTGCTGCAGCATGGCGGGGATGATGTTGAAGTCCCGGGTGGCCAGCACGGGGGCCAGCCGCTCCTGCAGCAGGGCGTCGATGGCAGGGAAGGCCACGTCGGGCAGGGCGTAGTTCAGTGCGAAGATGCCGGCCAGCTGCCCATCGATGGCGCAGAAGACGGCGTTTTTTACGTTCAGACCCTGGGGCAGTTCCACCTCCATCAGCTTCATGAAGGAGGCCGAACCCACCAGCACCTGATCGCCGCGGATGTTGGCGGACAGGCCGCCGCCCTCGTAACAGCACAGGCGGTCCGCCTGGCGATAGAGGATACCCTGGGTGCGCATCAGGTCGCTGAACAGCTTGTCCAGTCCGCTGCCGGAAGCGCGGATGAGGGTAGCGGTGTAGCCGGTGACCCGCTCGCCGGACCAGTCGCCAAAGACCTTCATGCCGTTGAGAGACACGGAGCCGGGGGGGAACAGATCCTGATCGCCCAGCAGGATGCCGTCACCACGGCGCTGCTCGGTCACGCCGGGCCAGCCGGCCACGGCGGCGCCGCATTGGGTCAGCCGGCGGGAGAGCTTGTGGAACGGGCGGCTGAACAGCAGGGGGGCGGACAGGCTGTAGGCGGCGGTATAGACCGCAGCCAAAGCCCAAAGAAGCTCCCGGAACCGCCCGCCGACCACGCAGGACAGGACGGGCAGCAGGAAACAGGCGCACAGCAGGACCGGACACACGAGGGAGAACAGCTTTTGCGCCCCGTCGGGGGCCTGAATCTGGCGGCCAAAGCCCTCCGGCGCACCTGCGTGCTTGGCGTAGGTGTCCCGGCCGTTCCATTTGCCCTCGTCCAACGTAATGAGGTAAGGCTCGGCAGAGGCGGCGGCGGTGCGGCAGGCAAGGCGCAGGCCCCGGCGGCGGTGATGTTCGCCCTGAAGCGCGAAGAACAGGGCCAGCATATTCAAAGCGAAAAAGCCGGTCTGCTCCCGGGGCAGCAGGAACGGGGCGGTGATCCCATCGGCCAGGGAGAATGCGCAGGCTGCCAGCAGGATGGCGGCCATGTTGATACGCAGCTGACGCAGCTGATGGAACCCGGTGGCCAGAACGTCAAAACTCAAAGCCATGGACACCGCCAGCAGAATGCTGCCGGCCCAGCAGCGCACATACGTGGTCAGCAGCGGCTGGCCGGGCAGCCATGGATTGGGGATGGCGGGGATGGGCAGGATATCACACAGCATAATATACAGGGCGGGCAGCAGCAGGGCCAGCACGCACAGGCTGCGCGTGCGCAGACTTTTCAGACCCTTTCCGTACTCCCGGGCCAGCTCCTGTGGGGGGGTATCCGGACCGGAGACCGGAGCGTGACGGCGCTTGCGGGGAGAAGGGGGAATGTCCTCCCGGTCCACACCGGGGACCAGTTCCTCCATGCGGCGCACCTCGTCGCTGGTGGGCATATCCTCGTCGGTGAACATCTGCTCGGCATAGCGGTCGGCCTTGCGGGACAGCTTCTGTAGCAGGTTGGACAGGGGGCTGCGCAGTCCTGGGAATTCCAAAACGTTGTCCGGGGGCTGAGGCTTGTCGCCCTGCGTATCGGCGTCCTCGTCCTTGTCTGCTTCGGGTTCTTCGGCGGCAGGGCCAGACGTTTCTTCGGACACGGGCGCATCCAAATCGTCCTCCGGTTCGTCTTCCGGCTCATCGCCGAACAGCTCCGGGTCGGGGGGGCGGTTGGAGGTGGGGAAGACCAGCAGGTTTTCTTCCTCGTCCTCCTCGGACAGGGTGACCACGCTCTTGGGTCGGCTGCGCTCGGAGTATTCCGCCAGAATGTCGTCCAGGGAAAGGTCGTCGCCCTGGGCGTCGCCGACGAGAGAGCGCAGCTGCTGAAGCTCCGCATCCTGACTATTCAGTTTTTTCTCGTCGTGTTCGCTCATGGTGACTCCTTTCATAAAATCAGTT
>JAZSAP010000091.1:0-3779 GCA_045601925.1 Lawsonibacter sp. | reverse complement strand
AGGAAGATGGTGGACACGGTGACCATGATGGCCAGATAGTTGAACATATAGGCGCCCAGGGGCTTGCTTTTGGCAGAAACCTCGTTCAAATCGTGGCTGTCCAGCATGTGGTAGTTGACCCGCAGCTGCTGGTCGATGCGGCGGAGCATGACCTGCTCGTTCACCGACTGATCCTCCCGACCGATGAAGTAGCGGTACAGGTCCACGTCCAGATAGTACATGTTCTTTACGTAAGGCAGCGGCTCGTAGACAAAGATGCTGTCCACGTAGAAGGTGTGCTTGGGCAGCTCCAGACCGCAGTCCCGCAGCAGCTGGGTGCGGTAGATAACGTTGTGCATCATGATGAACTGGTCGGGGCGGAACTTGGACACCGCGTCCCAGCCGAACACCCGGCCCACGGGCAGCAGCTTGCGGAAGTGGTTGACCCGCTGGGTATTGTCCGCCACGTGCCCGTAGACATAGTTGCACAGGAGCAGGTCGACCAGCTTCTCGTCCCGGACGAACTGGCGCAGCTTTTCCAGTGCGGTGCGCAGGGCGGGCACGTCCACCCAGTCGTCGGAGTCCACCACCTTGTAGTACACGCCACGGGCGTTGCGCAGACCCTGATTGACACCTTCGCCGTGACCGCCGTTTTCCTGATGAATGGCCCGGACGATGTCGGGATACTGGGCGGCGTAGCGGTCGCAGATCTCGGCGGTGTTGTCCTTGGTGGAGCCGTCATCCACCAGGATGATCTCGATGTCGTCGCCGCCCTGGAGCAGGGTATCCACGCAATGCTCCATATAGGCGGCGGAGTTATAACAGGGGACGGCAAAAGTAATAAGCTTGTCCATATAAATCTCCTTTATTCGGGATGTAGAAATATTATAACATAGATTTTGACAGAAGGGAACAAAAATTCGTGTGTGCGGGCGGCTGCACCGGGGAATGTTTTCCGCCGGGTGGCATAAAGTATAGGGAACAAAAGGTGGGAGGCGATCGCGTGAAACGAGTGGTGCTTGCCGCGCTGGTGCTGTTGCTTTTGCAGTTTTTACTGCCGATTTTGCTGTTGAGCGGGCGGACCCCGGTGCGGCAGGAGCAGTCCGACGGGCTGCGCCCCATGAGCCGGGGGGAGACCGACGCCGAGCAGACGGTGGTCCTACTGAATGAGGATGGTGGCGTGGAGCATATGAGCCTTGGGGACTATCTGTGGGGTGTGGTGGCGGCGGAGATGCCCGCGTCCTTTGAACTGGAAGCTCTGAAGGCCCAGACGGTGGCCGCCCGAACCTATTGGGTTGCTGCAAAAGGGGACAAGCACGCCCTGGCGGACATCTGCGGGGACTCCAGCTGCTGTCAGGCCTACGTTTCACCCCAGGAGGCAGAGGGAAAATGGGGGGACAAAGCAGAGGAATACACCAAGCGCATTGCCGACGCGGTGGCGGGGACAGACGGCCTGATCGCCGTCTATGAGGACAGGCCCATTCAGGCGGTCTATTTTTCCTCCGCTCCGGGCAGTACGGTGGATGCCGTGGCGGTGTGGGGCAGTGCAGTACCCTATCTGGTCAGCGTACCCAGCCCCGAGGGGGAGGAGGTGCCCAACTGGCGCAGTCAGGTGACCGTGACCACGGCGCAATTCAAAGAACTGGTGACAGCGCAGTACCCCAAGGCCGATTTCAGCGGCCCGGTGAACCGCTGGCTGAGCGATTTCGAATGGCAGCCGTCGGGGACGGTGAGCCGGGTCAAGGTGGGGGGCACGGAGCTGACCGGTGGACAGGTGCGCAAGCTTCTGGGTCTGCGCTCGGCCTGCTTCTCCGTGTCGGTGGAAGGGGACGAACTCATCTTTCGGACCACCGGTTACGGCCACGGGGTGGGCATGAGCCAGTACGGCGCCAACGCCCTGGCAAAGCAGGGCAGGGACTTCCGGGAGATTTTGGGTTGGTATTACACCGGGGTACAGGTGGAAAAAATGGAATAAGGTTTGCGTTGTGGGCGGGCGAAAAATGTGGTACAATGGTGCAAATCAGCCGGAAAGGGGGCGGACAAATGAGCGTGGTTGCGGTTGCCATGAGCGGCGGAGTGGACAGCTCTGCGGCGGCGGTGCTACTGGGTCGGCAGGGGTATGACCTGCTGGGCGTGACCCTGCACCTGCATGAGCATGCGGGCAGCGAGGCGGCCGATGCCGCTCGTGTGGCGGCGCAGCTCGGCTTTGCCCACCATACCTTTGACCTGTCCGGGGAGTTCTGCCGTCGGGTAAAGGACACCTTTGCCGCGGCCTACTGGCAGGGCCGTACGCCCAATCCCTGCATCAACTGCAATCGGCACATCAAGTTCGGCACTTTGCTGGACCGGGCGCTGGAGCTGGGGGCGGACAAGTTGGCCACCGGCCACTACGCCCGCATTGAATGGGACGGGGGAACGGGGCGACACCTGTTGAAAACGGCGCTGCACCCGGAAAAGGACCAAAGCTATGTACTCTACTGCCTGACCCAGCATCAGCTGGCACATACGCTGTTCCCTCTGGGCGGACTTTCCAAGGGGGAGATCCGCGACCTTGCCGCCCAAAGCGGTCTGGCCACCGCCCACAAGGGGGACAGCCAGGATATCTGCTTCATCCCAGACGGAGACTACACGGGCTTTATCTGCCGCCACACGGGCAAAACGCCCGTTCCCGGCGACTTCGTTGCCCCGGATGGCCGGGTGCTGGGGCGGCATGAGGGTGTGATTTGCTACACTCTGGGCCAGCGGCGCGGCATCGGCGTGTCCAGCGCCAACGGGCGGCTGTATGTGACCGATATTTGTCCGGCAGAAAACAAAGTGACCCTGTCCGGACCGGAGGACTTGATGGCCACCACCCTGGAGGCCACGGATCTGAATTTTATTCCGTTTGATAAACTGGACAAGCCCGTTCGGGTGCAGGCTAAGAGCCGCTACCGCCAGCCGGCCCAGCCCGCCGTGGCCGAGCAGATCGGCCCGGACCGTCTGCGGGTGACCTTTGATGCGCCCCAGCGGGCCATGACCCCCGGCCAGGCCGTGGTGCTGTACGACGGCGACGTGGTGCTGGGCGGCGGGACCATTGACCGGGTGGAGGTCAGATCATGAGCGGGAAACGATTTGACGGCGTGCTGCTGGTCAGCGACTATGACGACACCCTGTGCGGCAGCAGCGGATACATTCCGCCTGACAACATTGCCGCGCTGAACTATTTTACCCAAAACGGAGGGCGGTTCACTGTCGCCACCGGACGGGCGCACACCACCTTTGCGCCCTATGCCCATCAGCTACCCATCAACGCGCCGGTGGTGCTGTCCAACGGCTCGGCCCTGTACGATTTTGAGCAGGACGCCATGCTGGAGCAGACCCTGCTGGACCGGCGGGCCCCCGCGGACCTTGCCACCCTGTGCGCGGCGGTGGAGGGACTGGGGTTTGAAGCCTATCACGGCGAGGACATCTACGCCCACGCCCCCAACTGGGTCACCGAAATGCACATGAACAAGGTGGGCAGCCACTATGAGGTGCTGCCCATTGACCAAATACCCACGCCGTGGACCAAGGCGATCATCCAAAGTGAGCATGAGACCCTGCTGCGAGCAAGAGATTGGCTTGCAGAACATTGTCCCGACCGATACGAGGCCATCTTTTCCAACCACTACTACCTCGAACTGACGGATCAGGGAAGCAACAAGGGCGGTATGACGGCGAAGCTAGCCAATATGCTGGGCATTGCGCCGGAGCATATCTGGTGCGTGGGGGACAATCAGAACGACATCCCCATGCTGGCCCTGTCCCAAATCCCCTTTGCC
>JAZSAP010000090.1:0-2929 GCA_045601925.1 Lawsonibacter sp. | reverse complement strand
AATAAACCACACCCCCCGGTCCCCGGGGGCGGTGGGTTCTGTGTTTAAGGAGAGAAAAAGAAGATGAAGAGAAGTAGAGTTTGGTCTATCCGTCGGGCCGACCCCTGTCGGCCCGACGAACCAAAAGACGGGGTTTGGGGGAGGGGATCCCCTTACCTTGATGTTAGTTTATCACGGTTGAAAAAACAAACATCAAAAATTTGAAAACAGGGCGTAAACAAATTGTGAACGTTAGGAACGCTGGTTCTGTTCCTTGCTGTTCTTGGACTGCTGGTTGTTCTGGCTGTTGTTCTGCTGATTGTTGTTCTGCTTGCTGTTCTGGCTGTTGCTATTCTGACTGTTGCTGTTCTGGGAATTGCTGCGGTTGTTGTACTGTTCAGACATGGAAATTACCTCCTTTTTAAGAATGTAACACCAGTATGCCCGTGGCGGGGAATTTTATACAAACAAAAGCGGCAGGTTACAAAACCTGCCGCTTTGATGTTTATATACCCAGGGTGATCCAAAGGTCTTTGTAGAGAGTGCGGGTTTTGGAGGGGAGGCTGATGTACATCTCGCACCGGTCCAAAACCTCCTGCGGGGCGGCCATGGTGTTGTACACTTCGGGGTCCAGCGGCTCTTCGTACAGCTCCTCATAGTAGGCGGGATAGCCTTCCAGCGCCTCTGTATTGGGGGAGGCGTACCAGATGTAGTCCATGTTGGCAAGGCTTGCTTCAGTGGAGGCCATGAAGTCGATCCACTCCTCCGCCTCGGACATGTGGGGGGTGTCCTTCAGCACGCACATGGCGTCCACGAACCAGTTGGAGCCCTCCTTGGGGACCACAAAGCCCAAGTCAACGCTGTCCGCCTGGTTATCCACCATGGAAAGATAGTCGCCGGCGTAGTAGGTGGCGATGGCGGCGTTGCCGCCCTCCATCTTTTGGAACACCTCGTCCATGACCTTGCCCTGGAACACGCCACGGTTCATGGCGTCGGCCACCAGCTCGTGAGCCTGGCGGATCTTGTCCTCGTCGGTGGTGTTGACGGAGTAACCGAGGTACTTCAGCGCAATACCGTAGGCATCCCGGGAGTTGTTGATCAGCAGCACGTCACCGGCGTTGGCGTCGTCGTACAGCACGCTCCAGCTGTCCGGCTCCTGGGCCAGCTTGTTGCGGTCGTAAATGATGCCCACAGTGCCCCAGGCGTAGGGGACGGTGTACTTGTTTGCCGGGTCGTAGGGCAGGTTTTTGAACCGCTCGTCGATCTTGGCGAAGTTGGGGATGTTGTCGTAGTTCAGCTCGGCCAGCATGTCCTCTTCAATCAGCTGGGCGATCATGTAGTCCGAGGGGGTGATGACATCGTAGTCACCGCCGCCGCTCATAAGCAGGGAGTACATAGCCTCGTTGCTTTCGGCGGTTTGGTAGTTAACGCGGATGCCGGTGCGTTCCTCGAAGATGTCGATCAGCTCCGTGTCGATGTACTCGCCCCAGCTGCACACGTTGACCACCCGCTGGGAACGGGCGCTGCCCCCAAGGGCGAACAGACACACCAGCAGGGCAGCAGCAGCGGCCAACGCACCAACGCGCTTGAAATTGCGGCGTTTTTTGGTGGACGTGGCGGGCGTGGAGGACTGCGGAACGGGGGTAGCGACCCGGCGCTGGTCTTGCCGCTCCTGCCGTGCCTCACGCACGTTGTTGACCAGCAGCAGCACCAGCACCGTTACAAACAGCAGGGTGGAGATGGCGTTGATCTCCGGTGTGATGCGCTTTTTGGTCATGCCGTAGATGGTCATGGCCAGGGTGGAGGTGGCCGAGCCGGCGGTGAAGTAGGAGATGACGAAGTCATCAATGGACATGGTGAACGCGATCAGCGCGCCGGACACGATGCCGGGCTTGATCTCGGGCAGGATGACCTTCCAAAAGGCCTGCATCCACGTGCAGCCAAGATCCTGGGCCGCATCCACAAGATTTTTGTCCATCTGCCGCAGCTTGGGGGCCACGTTCAAAATGACGTAGGGGATGTTGAACACCAAATGGGCGATGAGCAGGGTGGAAAAGCCAAGGGTCAGCCGCAGGGGCAGCTCCAGTACGTCCTGTACGTCGTTGAACCACCGGGCAAAGGCCCGCCAACCCTGGAAGAAAGCGGCAAAGAACAGACACAGGGACACGCCGGTGACGATATCGGCGTTCATCATGGGGATGTTGTTCACCGTCAGCAAGGTGGAGCGCAGCCGGCGGCGCAGGCTGTACAGGCCGATGGCGGCAAAGGTGCCGATGACGGTGGCGATAACGGTGGACAGCACGGACACCAGCAGGGTGGTGTACACACTTTCCATAATGATGCGGTTTTGGAACAGCTCCTTGTACCAGTGCAGAGAGAACCCGTGCCAGACGGTGTTGCTCTCGCCTGCGTTGAAGGAGAAGATGATCAGCAGCAGGATGGGGGCATACAGAAAAGCGAATACCAGTCCCATCAGAAGGCGGCTGCCGGTACGACGTTGCTTTTTCATAGCATCACCGCCTGTTCTTCGCCCTCACCGAAGTGGTTCATGACCACCATGCAGACCACCACGATCACCATCATCACCATGGAGATGGCTGCACCCAAATGGGGGTCGTAAGCGCCGCCCAGGAACTGCTGCTCGATCAGGTCACCCAGCATCATGTGGGTACCGCCGCCCAGCAGACGGGAGATGGCAAAGGTGGACACGGAGGGAACAAAAACCATGGTCACGCCGGACAGCACGCCGGGCAGGGACAGGGGCAGGATGACACGGCGGAACACGGTGACGTTGTTGGAGCCAAGGTCCCGGGCCGCCTCCAGCAGGGAGTGGTCCAGCTTGACGATGACGGAATAGATGGGCAGGATCATAAAGGGCAGGTAGTTGTACACCATACCCAGCACCACCGCGCCGGAGGTGCCGATCATCTGAAAGTGGGTGATGGGGATG
>JAZSAP010000089.1:0-9690 GCA_045601925.1 Lawsonibacter sp. | reverse complement strand
TTCAAAAAGTCGTCGCTCCTCCTTTCTAAACCGAACCCGCTGCGCTGGGCTTCGGTTTGGTTTTAGCAAACCCTTCAGTTAGGTGCATCTATACTGTTTGACTATTACAGGAAAAAGAGGACGGAAAATTGTCCTCTTTTTTTCTTTCAAACGAATATAGCGGGAAAGAACAACAGGCCTTGACAAGCGATTGATTTGTGGTAAAATACCAAAGGAAACGTTTTGACGGAGCCAAGCACAGCAGTCGCGCAAGGAGCGAGAGGGGATGGTGAAAGCCCTCGGCGCCGACCTGTGTAAGCCACTCCCGAACGGCCCGCGACGAGCGGGACGGCACATCACCGTTACCGGATGACACGAGACGGCGGACCTGTCCGCCAATCAGGGTGGTACCGCGAGTGTAAACTTCGCCCCTGACCGTAAGGTCGGGGGCGTTTTTTGATGCTGAATAACCGAAGGAGGAAATATAAATGAAGCTGAAACGAATGCTCGGTGTGGTTTGTGCCGGTGTGCTGCTGCTTGGTGTGCTGTCCGGCTGCAGCCTGACCGGGACCAAACCTATCCCCAAGGGCATGGACAAGGATGCCCTGCTGACCGCCGGGGAGGAGGTGGTCAACCTGCTGCTGGACGGTGAGTACGAAGCCGTGGTGGCCCTGCTGCGGGAGGATATCCGCCTTGCCGAAGGGAAGGAAATCAAACCAGAGCATATCAAGGAGTTGGTCGATACCCACACCGACCCGGAGGAGGTTGGCACCTTTGTGAAGATCGATGACACCGCAACCATGGGTGAGACAAAGCCGGAAGTCCTTGGAATTGCGCTGTTCAAATGCGAATACACCGAGAAAGAGGTTGCCTTCGGCATCGCCTATGACCCTGAAATGAATTTGACCGGCATCAGCATTGCTCACAGCTGATCGATAGGAGGAAAACAAAATGAAAAAGTACGGAGTGAACGAACTGCGCGAGATGTTCCTGAAGTTCTTTGAGAGCAAAGGTCATCTGCGCCTGCCCAGCTTTTCCCTGATTCCCCAGAATGATGCGTCCCTGCTGCTGATCAACAGCGGCATGGCTCCCATGAAGCCTTTCTTCACCGGCGAGCAGGAGCCGCCCCGCCGCCGCGTGTGCACCTGCCAGAAGTGTATCCGCACCGGCGACATTGAGAACATCGGCAAGACCGCCCGCCACGGCACTTATTTCGAGATGCTGGGCAACTTCTCCTTCGGTGACTACTTCAAGCGGGAGGCTATTCACTGGTCCTGGGAGTTCCTGACCAGTCCCGAGTGGGTGGGCCTGGACCCTGACCGCCTGTATCCCTCTGTGTTCGAGGGCAACGAGACCACCCCCGCCGATGACGAGGCCTTTGAGATCTGGCACAAGGAGATCGGTCTGCCCGAGGACCGTATTTTCCGCTTTGGAAAAGCCGACAACTTCTGGGAGCATGGCTCCGGTCCCTGCGGCCCCTGCTCCGAGATATACTATGACCGCGGCGAGAAGTACGGCTGCGGCAGCCCTGATTGTACCGTGGGCTGCGAGTGCGACCGCTACATCGAGGTTTGGAACAACGTGTTCTCCCAGTTCAACAGCGACGGCGAGGGCCATTACGTTGAGCTGAAGCAAAAGAACATCGACACCGGCATGGGCCTGGAGCGTCTGGCCTGCGTGTGCCAGGACGTGTACTCCCTGTTCGACGTTGACACCGTGATGAACATCACCAACAAGGTGTCCGAGATCACCGGCGCCCACTACGGCGAGACCGCCGCCAAGGACGTATCCCTGCGCGTCATCACCGACCACATCCGTTCCTCTTCCTTCATGATCTGCGACGGCGTGCTGCCTTCTAACGAGGGTCGTGGCTACGTGCTGCGCCGACTGCTGCGCCGGGCTGCCCGCCACGGCAAGCTGCTGGGCGTGAACGAGCCGTTCCTGTACAAGGTGTGTGACACCGTGGTGCAGGAGAACGAGGGTCACTATCCCGAACTGCGCGAGCGCCGCGACTATATCACCAAGGTCATCGGCACCGAGGAGGAGAACTTTGCCAAGACCATTGATGCCGGTCTGAAGATCTTCAACGACATGCTGGCCGAGCATAAGGCCAAGGGCGAGACCGCCTTTTCCGGCGCCGACGCCTTCAAGCTGTATGATACCTACGGCTTCCCCATGGATCTGACTGTGGAGATGGTGGCCGAGCAGGGCATGACCCTGGACGAGGACGAGTTCCGCAAGCAGATGGACGAACAGCGCACCCGCGCCCGCAAGGCCCGCGAGGCCCTGGGCGACCTGGGTGGGGCCGGCGTGGAGTTTGGTAAGGACGTGCCCGAGACCCAGTTTGTGGGTTACGACACCCTGGCTGTTATGGATGCCAAGGTGGTGGCCATCGTGGTGGAGAACGAGCAGGCTGAGGAGCTGATGCCCGGCGTGGAAGCCATCGTGGTGCTGGACAAGACCCCCTTCTACGCAGAAATGGGCGGCCAGACCGCCGACCACGGCTTCCTGGCCCGCAGCGGTGAGGACGGCATGCTGTTCAACGTTACCGACGTGCAGAAGAACAAGGGCGGCAAGTATATGCACACCGGCAAGCTGACCGAGGGCGTGCTCAAGGTGGGTGACACGGTTCGTGCCCATGTGGATGATGAGCGCCGCCGTGCCATCATGCGTGCCCACTCCGCCACCCATCTGCTGGATACTGCTCTGCGCAGCGTGCTGGGTGACCACGTCCATCAGGCCGGCTCTCTAGTGGAGCCTGACCGCCTGCGCTTTGACTTTACCCACTTCTCCGCCCTGACCGCCGAGGAGCTGGCTCGGGTCAGCGCCATCGTCAACGAGGCGGTGCTGGCCGGCTATGACATCGTCACCGAGGAAATGGATATCGAATCCGCAAAGAAGCGCGGCGCCATCGCCCTGTTTGGCGAGAAGTACGGCGACACCGTCCGTGTGGTGGACATGGGCCATGGCTTCTCCGTGGAGTTCTGTGGCGGCACCCATCTGGACAACACCGCCAAGGTTGGCGTGTTCCACATCTCCAGCGAGTTTTCCGTGGCCTCCGGCGTGCGCCGTATCGAGGCTACCTGCGGCAAGGTTTCTCTGGAGACCATGAACCATAACCAGGACCTGCTGTTCCAGGCTGCTGCCACCCTGAAGGCCAAGCCCGCCGAGCTGCGCGAGAAGGCCGAGGCCGTCATGGGCGAGGTAAAGAAGCTGCAGCAGCTGGTGGAGAAGTACAAGGCTCGTGAGGCTGCCGGCGAGACCGAGCGCCTGCTGTTCGGTACCCACGAGGTGGGTGGCCTGAAGGTGCTGACCGCCACCGTGGCCGATGCCGATGCCAACCGCCTGCGCCAGATGGGCGATATGCTCCGGGACAAGATGGCCAACATCGTGGCCGTGCTGGCTGCAGTCAACGGCGACAAGATCACCTTCCAGGCCGTGTGCGGCAAGGATGCCGTGGCTGCCGGCGTCAAGGCCGGCGACATCATCCGTACCATTACCCCCATCTGCAGCGGTAAGGGCGGCGGCAAGCCTGACAGTGCCATGGGCGGCGGCTCCGACGTGATCAAGCTGGACGATGCTCTGGCTGCTGTGGACAACGTGGTGGCCCAGGCACTGGGCCTGTAAGGAGGAACGGATATGTCCGATTGTCTATTTTGTAAAATCGTGAAGGGGGACATCCCCTCCAACAAGGTGTACGAGGATGAGGTGTGCTTTGCCTTCTACGACATCGACCCCCAGGCACCCACCCATTTCCTTGTCATCCCCAAGATGCACATTGCCTCTGTTGCCGAGATCAACGAGGACAACAACGCCGTGGTGGCCCATATCTTCGCCGTCATTTCCAAGGTGACCAAGCAGTTGGGTGTGGACAGCTACCGCGTGGTGTCCAACATCGGCACTCAGGCCGGTCAGTCCGTTGCCCACCTGCACTTTCATGTGCTGGGCGGCCGTGATATGACCTGGCCTCCGGGTTAAAGCAAAATAAAAAAGGCTGTCCGATTTGATCGGACAGCCTTTTTCTTTGTGTCATTTCAAGATGTCGTTCAGCTTGACGGCCAGAGTGACGCTCTCCTGCAGGCTGGTGTGGGCCAGGGGGGTGAGCAGGGTGGAGCTGCCCTGGGTCCGGCCGCTCATCACGCCGTTGTTGCACATGAGGGCCACCGCCTTGGCTGCCCAATCGGCCACGTCGGCGGCGTCGGGGAAGGACACGTCCAAACGTTCGCTGCGGTTGATGTCTGCGCTGCCGGATGTGGAGTCCACATAGCTGACCACGTTGGCCAGCATCACGCAGATCTCCTGCCGGGTGATGGGGTTGCCGGGCCGGAATTCAAACCCGCCGTCCACGGCGTAGCCGCTGGCGATACCGGCCGCTTTCGCTTTCAAAATCACGTCCTCGGTGGTGTCGGTAAAGGTGTCTGCAGCGGCGGGGGTGATTTCCTTACCGGTCAGCTGCTGGGCAAGGCTGACCGCCAAATCGGCAAACTGCAGGCGGGTAATATCTGCAGTGAAGTTGGTGCGGTTGCGGGGGGAGAGCAGATTCAACTCATCGGCCTGCATCAGCCAGTTCACGGCCCATTCGTCCGCACCGGAGGTGTCCAGCGCTTGTCCGGCGGGCCGCAGCTGCAGCTTGGCGGTCTGCCCGGCGTAGGCTACGGTGACGGTCTGGCTTTCCTCATTTACGGGGTCAAAACCGGAACACATACCCTCCAGCAAAGGCAGGTAGCAGCTGCCGTGGTTGGAACAGGTGGCCTTGACATACAGGTCCAGGCTGTCAATAGAGCCGTCTGCGGGGTAAGTTGCGCTGGTTTGAGAAAGCTCGATGGAAGAAACGGTGCAGAGGTCAGCCGTAAAAAGGTTGACCCAGCTGGTGCCAAGGAAACCATCATTGATGTAACCCATGCCGGCGTGGGACATGTTGGCGTCCAAAATATTGCCGCGATGCCCCTCGCTGTTCATCCAGGCGGCAACCACCGCCTCGGGGGACTCCTGTCCGGCGGCGATATTTTCGGCAGCGGATTGGTAGCCGACGCCCGCCTCGGTAATGGCGGTGTGCCACGGCTGCTCATTAGGGCGGGTGTGGGAGTAGAGGGTAACCAGCTCTTGCCCCCGCGTGTGGGCGGCCGTCTGCAGATCGGGGAAGATGGAGTAGGGGACAAGCTCCTGCTCCAGCCGCTGCTCATTCACAAGACGCAGCATTTGCCACTCCTCTGTGGTGCAGATGGTATTCAGTTCAGCCGGCAGGCTGTCGGCCCGGACGCTCGCAACGCACAGGGAGAAAACCAGTGCAGCGGACAGAGCCAGCAGAGTCAGTCGTTTCATAGGCGACCTCCGTCGATAAAATACAGTATATAAAAAGAATACCGCATTTTCGACAAAAAGACAAGGGGGGCGACAGGCAGAAAATTCTTCCGCAGCTCGAAGCAGCTCAGGAAAAGATTGCAAATGCATTGTCCCGTGGGTTATAATGGAGCAAAGAAAGAAGGCGAATATATGTACCAAATTGATATTATGACCCTGTTTCCCGACGTGGTCGGGGATATGCTGTGCGAGTCCATCCTGGGTCGGGCGCAGGAGCGCGGTTTTATCCGCATCGAGTGCCACCAGATCCGTGACTACACCATGAACAAACAGAAACAGGTGGACGACTATCCCTACGGCGGCGGCCGTGGTGCCGTGATGCAGGCGGACCCCCTGTACCGCTGCTGGGAGCATATCTGTCAGCAGGCGGGTGAGCGGGTGCATACCATCTTCATGTCCCCGGCGGGCAAGCGGTTCTGTCAGGCGGATGCCCGACGGCTGAAGGACGACTATGACCGGCTGATTTTGGTCTGCGGCCATTACGAGGGCATTGACGAGCGGTTCATTGAGGAATGTGTGGACGAGGAGATCTCCATCGGGGACTTCGTCCTCACCGGCGGTGAGATCCCTGCCATGGCCATTGCCGATGCAGTATGCCGCCTTGTTCCCGGTGTGCTGTCCGACCCGGAATGTTACGAAAACGAGAGCCATTGGAACGGCCTGCTGGAGGCTCCCCAGTACTCCCGGCCCGAGGTGTGGCACGACCGGGCAGTGCCGCCCATCCTGCTGTCCGGTCACCACGCAAACGTGGAAAAATGGCGGCGGAAGCAGGCCATTCTGCGAACCCGCGCCCGCCGTCCCGACATGTTTGAAAAGCTGGATCTGTCCTCCAAACAAGATAAAAAGCTGGTTCGGGAGATGGAAGAAGAGGGACTTTGGTAAGCCGACAACTTTCTCTTTACATTGCGGGCTGAATATGTTATAGTGTGTAATATGATATCGAAAACCATATTACGGAGTGTGCGTTATGAGTTATAGAATTGTTCTGGACAGCTGCTGCGAAATGACCGAGCAGATGAAACGGGATGCGGCCTTTGTGCGTGTGCCGTTGACCATTACCTGTGGTGACAATACGTTTGTGGATGATGACAGCTTTGACCAGGCGGACCTGCTGTGGGCCATGAAGCAGAGCAAGGATGCCCCTGCAACCTCGTGCCCCTCGCCCCAGGCCTATCTGGATGCGTTTTCCGGGGAAGAGGAGGATGTGTACGCCGTCACTCTGTCGGCCCTGCTCAGCGGCTCTCACAACAGCGCACAGCAGGCCAAACAGCTGCTGGAGGAGGACAAGCCTGAAAAAAATATTCACGTGTTCAACTCCTGCTCCGCTGTTTGCGGTGAAAGTTTGATCGCGCTGAAAATCAAGGAATTGGCGGAGCAGGGATTGCCGTTCAAAAAAGTGGTGCGGGAGGTGGAGCAGTTTATTCAGCGCATGAAAACCCTGTTTGTGCTGGAGGATCTGGAAAACCTGCGAAAGAACGGCCGGCTGACCAAGATGCAGGCCGTCGTGACTGGCGCGCTGCGTATCAAGCTGCTGTGCCACGCCACCCCGGAGGGGGAAATCGGAAAACTGGGTCAGTCTCTGACCGTCAAGCAGGCCCTTGGCAAGCTGGTGGAGCGGATTTCCGGGGACCTGGACCATGTGGGCCGCACTTTGATCATCAGCCACTGCAACTGTATGGAACGGGTGCAGAAGCTGAAGGAGCAAATCGAAGCCAAGTGCCGATTTGGCGAAATTCTGATGACCGGTGCCGGCGGGATCACCACTGTTTACGCCAACGACGGCGGCATTGTGGTGGCCTATTAAACAAAAAAGAAAGACCTGCGTTCAAGGGAACGCAGGTCTTTTTTATAGCCAATCTTCAATGACATCCCGCAGATGGACGGGGGAGACCCCCTGCTCGCACAGAAGATTCAGCAGTCCGGTGATGCGGTCACGATCGGCGGTAATGTGCGGAATACTGACCTGTTCCGAACCGGAAGACCGGACCATAATGCCGTAGTCCGTGCAGAGGTGATTTTCATATGTGTTTTTGCTCTGCAGCAAAAAATACTGAAACGTGTGAGTCGTTCCGGCCTCGTCCCGGTAGGCGCGTTCATCGATGTACAATTCCTGCATATTGTGCATTTCCTCCGAGTTATTGATTACAAACACATTATATAGTGTTTGCGGCATTGAGGGAAGGAAGAAATATCGCAGGATAAGACTGAAACTGACTACTTCAAACGAGAAAAAAGCGAGAAGGGAAAGAAGGCGGTCGCACCCCGTCACAACCTGTGGGGAATTGGCGAAAAGTTTTTCAAAACGAAACGGACTTTCCGATTCCGGAAAGTCCGTTTCGTGTTTAGGTTATAGGCCTTCGATCAAGCGGACGGTGATGTAGCCGCCGTCCACGTTGGTCTCCAGCACAAACTGGTCCACGGCGGGGATCATCAGCTCCCGGGGGCCGCCCTTGACCACATACACATTGTTGGCAGGGGGTGTTAGCACCTCGGCAATTTTGCCCAGCACCGCGCCGGTGTCTGCTTCCCGGACCTCCAGACCGGTCAGGTCGGCAAGGAAGAAGTGCCCCTCGGGCAGGTCAACGTCCTTGCGGGCGATGTAGAGAATGGAATTTTTCATGGCAAGGGCGCCGTTCATGTCGGTGATACCCTGCAGCTTCAAAATGACCATGTTCTTGTGGACCCGGGCGCGCTCAACTTCAATGGGCCAGTGGGTGGGACCCACGTAGAGGGTGGAAAAGCCGCACAGAAAGTCGGGGGAGTCGGCCCAGGGTTCCACGCGCACTTCGCCCATGATGCCGTGGGTGTTGACGATTTTGCCCACCTCTAAAAATTCCTGTTTCATAGGGACAGCCTCCTAAAAAAGGATGGAAAAAAGCGGCGCAGAGTGATGCTGCGCCGCTTTTGGGTAAACAATGTACTTGCTTACTCAGTCGATGATGTCGACGGAGACACGCTTGCCGGAGCGCTGTGCCACGGAGCGGATAAGGGTGCGGATCTCCTTGGCGATGCGGCCCTGACGGCCGATCACCTTACCCATATCCTCCGGAGCGACACGCAGTTCCAGAACGATCTCACTGTCGGCGTCGTGCTGGGTGACGGACACCTGATCGGGGTTGTCCACCAGATTACGCGCGACGTAGGTCAAAAGCTCTTTCATTGGTAAGTCGTTCCTCCATCCATTAGATGGCGCCGGCCTTCTTCAGCAGAGCCTTGACAGTCTCGGTGGGCTGAGCGCCGGTCTTGATCCAGGCCTGAGCGCGGTCAGCGTCAACCTTGATTTCAGCGGGGTTGGTCAGGGGGTTGTAGTAGCCAATCTCCTCGATGAAACGGCCGTCACGGGGGTAACGGGAGTCAGCCACCACGATGCGGTAGAAGGGAGCCTTCTTGGCACCCATGCGACGCAGTCTGATTTTAACCATTTTATATTCACCTCCATATGAATTTATAAAGTAATATGGGAAACACGAACTTTCGTGTCAGCCAACGTTAGAAGGGGAAGCCGCGGCCACCCATGCCGCCAAGGCCGGGCATGCCCTTGCCGCCCTTGCCCATCATCCGGCGCATGGTCTTGGACATTTTACCGCCGGTGAATTGGCGGGTCATGGCCTGCATCATCTCAAACTGTTTGAGCAGGCGGTTGACATCAACCACTTGAGTGCCGGAGCCGGCGGCGATGCGCTTTTTCCGGCTGGAGTTGAGCAGCTTGGGATCCTCACGCTCGGCGGGGGTCATGGACAGGATAATGGCCTCGGTCCGGGCGAGCATGCCCTCGTCCATGGAGGCACCCTCTAGATCTTTGGCGTTGACGCCGGGCAGCATGCCGGCGATGTCGGCCAGGGAACCCATGCCCTTAAGCTGGGAAAGCTGATCGTAGTAGTCGGTCAGGGTGAATTTGTTTTGGCGCAGGCGGGCTTCCAGTTTGGCGGCCTTTTCTGCGTCAAAGCTCTGCTCGGCCCTCTCGATGAGGGAGAGCATATCGCCCATGCCCAGAATACGGCTTGCCATGCGATCGGGGTGGAACACCTCGATCTGATCCAGCTTTTCGCCGGTGCCCACGAATTTGATGGGCTTTCCGGTTACAGCCCGGATGGAAAGAGCGGCGCCGCCACGGGCATCGCCATCCAGCTTAGTGAGCATCACACCGGTGATGTCCAGAGCGTCGTCAAAGGCTTTGGCAGCATTGACCGCGTCCTGTCCAATCATGGCATCCACCACGAGGATGATCTCGATGGGGGAGACGGCGGTTTTAATGTTCTGAAGCTCCGCCATCAGCTCCTCGTCCACGTGGAGTCGGCCGGCGGTGTCCAGAAAGACCATGTCGTTGCCGTGGGCCTTAGCATGCTCCAC
>JAZSAP010000088.1:0-18431 GCA_045601925.1 Lawsonibacter sp. | reverse complement strand
CTGTAACCCGTAACACCGGCCAGTTCCTCCATGGTGATCTTCTTGCCCAAATTGTCACGGATATACGTTTTTATCGTAGAGATCAACTGGGTCTCCATGCTCTCCCGCACTGGGGACACGGAGTTTTCCTGCTGCTCCAGCACCGCCCGGGCCAGCAGAATAAGCAGCTGTTCCAGATAAGTTTTAATGAGCTGCTCGCCGCCTACTTTTGCCTGAGAACGCCGGCGGAGTTTGAGGAGTGTCACATCGTTTTTGGGAATATGGAAGCTGTTTCGCGCCTCGGTAATGATGGAGCTGACGAAGGGCCGCAGGCTCTGGCTCAGGGCCGCCCGATACCCCTCGAACAGCTTCATGGCCGGGGAGCGGCACACGAAGGAGATGACAAAAAAGTCCGGGTTGGAGCGAAAGGCGCGGATGGCGTGGAATTCGTGGGGCTTGTGGAACAGGATCTCACCCTGATTGAGCACCTGCGTTTTATCATCCGCCCGGATCTCCACCGCTCCCTTGTCTACGTAGACCATTTCCCAAAAATCGTGCTGTTCTCCGTTAAAAACGAAGGATTTGTCCAGTTCGTAGTAGTGAATGGTCACGATTTCCGGAATATAGAACAGTGTTTTCGGCCTTATTTTCTTGTAAGATACCGCCACGGGAAGTCACCCCTTGCTCCTTTGTTCAGAATTTTATACATATAGTGTAAAATTTTCACTTATCTTTTTTCGTTTTTATTCTATCATAAAAGTAGGCGAATGCCAATACATAAGGAGGTCGATTTCCTATGAAAAAATCCATTAACTTCTGGTCTTTTTCCGGCAAGGACGTCTACCAGGCCATGGACCTGGCCAAGGACGCCGGCTTTGAGGGTATCGAGCTGGCCCTGCTGGACAGCGGCGACCTGACTCCCAATTCCACCGATGAGCAGCTGGCCAAGATCCGCGCCTATGCCGACAAGCTGGGCCTGGCCATTCCCAGTCTGGCCAGCGGCCTGTGCTGGGGCGCCTCCCTGACTGCCGAGGATCCCGCCGAGCGGGACGAGGCTCACAACATCATCGTCAACCAGCTGCGCTGCGCCAAGGCTCTGGGTGCCGACACCATTCTGGTCGTCCCCGGCTCCGTGTCCGTGGAGTTCGTGCCCGAGCGTCCCGTGGTGGACTACGAGGTGTGCTACAACCGCGCGCTGGAGTCCATCAAGCGTCTGGTTCCCTACGCCGAGAAGTACGGTGTGAACATCGGTATCGAGAACGTGTGGAACTTCTTCCTGCTCTCCCCTCTGGAGATGCGCGGCTTTATCGACGCCGTGGGCAGCGAGTACGTGGGTTCCTACTTTGACGTGGGCAACGTGGTCTACAACGGCTACCCCGAGCAGTGGATCCGCATTCTGGGCAAGCGCATCAAGAAAGTCCACTTCAAGGACTTCCGCCGCAATCCCGGCGGCCTGAACGCCTTTGTTGACCTGCTGGGCGGCGACGTAAACTGGCCCGAGGTCATGAAGGCCTTTAACGAGGTTGGCTACACCGGTTGGGCCGCCGGCGAGATGATCCCCGGCTACGCTTTCGCCGCGGATCAGATCATCTACAACACCTCTGCCTCTATGGAGCGCATCCTGAAGGAAAACTTCTGATTATAAACTGATAGGAGGAACAAACAATGATTAAAGTTGGTTTGATTGGCTGTGGCTTTATGGGCGGTATGCACGCCGCCTGCTACGCCGCTCTGGAAGAGCTGGGCGTCAAGGTGGTCGCCGTTGCCGACGTCCGCCCCGAATTTGCTCAGAAGCTGGCCAACGGTGCCGAGATCTACGCCACCGGTATGGAGCTGATCGAGAAGGCTGACGTTGACACCGTCGACATCTGCCTGCCCACCCATCTGCACACCGCCCATGCCGTTGCCGCTATGAAGGCCGGCAAGAACGTGTTTGTCGAGAAGCCCGTTTGCTTCAACGACGACGAGATGGACCTGCTGCTGCAGACCGAGAAGGAGACCGGCGCCAAGGTGCAGGTCGGCCAGGTGGTCCGCCTGTTCAACGAATACAACTGGCTGAAGAAGGTCGTGGACAGCGGCGAGTACGGCAAAGTCGTTCACGGCGAGTTCCGCCGTCTGTCTAACCTGCCCACCTGGGCCTGGGAGAACTGGCTACATCAGCCCGAAAAGAGCGGCGGTGTCGCCGTGGATATGCACGTGCATGACGTGGACTACGTCCGCTACATCATGGGTGAGCCCGACGTGGTCAAGGCCCACGCCTACCGCGATGCCAACGGTGTCATCCAGCAGATCAACGCCACCTACGGCTACGGCAAGGACGTTTGCATTGCTCTGGAGGCCGGCTGGAACTACCCCGCCGACTTCCCCTTCACCGCTGACTGGCGCGTGATGTTCGAGAAGGCTACCGCCGTTCTGTCCGGCGGCGTTGTCACCGTGTACCCCGTCGAGGGCGGCAGCTTCAACCCCGAGATCGCGGCCGAGTTCGAGGGCACCAACGACATCGGCGGCAACCTGTCCAGCCTGGGCGGCTACTACAACGAGCTGAAGTACTTTGTTGAGGGCCTGCAGGGCAAGAACGACCTGTCCATCGCCCCCATTTCCGACGCTATTGAGTCCGTCAAGCTGGCCAAGCGCGAGATCGAGGCTGCTGGCGGCCTGATCGTCAAGTAAGGAGAATACGTATGCTGAGAGTTGGTATCGTTGGCTGCGGCAACATCTTCACCATGCACGCCACCAGCGCCCATCACCTGCCCAATGCGCAGATCGTGGGCGTGTGCGACGTGAAGAAGGACCGCGCCGATAAGGCCGCCGCCAAGTACGGCGTGCAGGCCTACTATGATTACAAAGACATGATCCGCAAGGATCTGCTGGACGTGGTGCATATCTGCGTGCCCCACTACCTGCACCCCATCATCTCCAAGTACGCTCTGGAGCAGGGTGTGAACGTCCTGTGTGAAAAGCCCATGGCCATCACCATGGAGGACGCCCTGTACAACGTCAAGCTGGCCGAGGAGAAGGGTCTGAAGTACGGCATCATCTTCCAGTGCCGCTACAACGACTCCGCCAAGCTGGTCAAAGAGAACCTGGAAAACGGCGAGCTGGGCAAGATCATTTCCGCCCGTGTCACCCTGACCTGGTCCAAGCCGGACACCTACTACTCTCTGTCCGACTGGAAGGGTACCTGGGACAAAGAGGGCGGCGGCGTCATCATTGACCAGGCCATCCACTCCCTGGACCTTGCCAACTGGTTCATCAATGACGAAATCGAGTCCGTCCAGGCCAGCATGGCCAACCGCGACCACTCCATCATGGAAGTGGACGACACCAGCGAGGGCTTTGTTCGCTACAAGAACGGTGCCACTTTGAGCTTCTGGGCCATGAACAACTACGGCTTCGATGATGCCATCGAGGTACGCCTGTACTGCGAGAACGGCAAGGTGGTCATGGACTATGACCACGCCAACATCTTCTTCAACGATGGCCGCGTGCTGTCCATCGAGACCAAGATCGATCCCGACGTGGTGTACGAGGGCGGCAAGGATTACTGGGGCTTCCAGCACATCCGCGAGATCGCCGACTTCTACGACTGCGTGGAGAACGACCGCGAGCCGCCCATCTCCGGCCGCGAGGCGCTGAAGATCCAAAAGCTCGTCTGTGACATCTACACCGAGGGCAAAAAGAACTTCTACCGCCACAACAAGTAATCATCAGAAACCGGTGGTTCAATTTGCCGGCGAATTGGGTTACGACTGCGAACCTGCTTTCTATCAGCAATTCCGCGCCAGGTTCGGTACGTCCCCCCTTGCAGAATCTGAAGCCAAACAATAAACGGAGGTATTACCAATGAGCGAACTGTTTTCCCTGTCCAACAAAAATGTCATTTTGACCGGCGGCTGCGGCAACCTGGGCCGCATCATGGCCAAGCACTTGGTTGACTTCGGCGCCAAGCTGTTCATCGTCGACGTCATCGACACCCCCCTGCCCGAGCTGGAGGGCGCCGACGTGACCTACATCAAGTGCGATCTGTCCAGCACCGACTCCATCCGCGGCATGTTCGAGACCGTGGAGAAGGTCGGCGGCAAGGTGGACGTGCTGATCAACAACGCCGCCTGGGGCGGCGGCGCCGGCGGCAAGAAGATGACCAAGACCCGCATGGAAGACTTCGACGACGAGACCTGGGCCTACGGCCTGGACGGCGTTGTGGGCGTCACCTTCCGCTGCATCCGCGAGTCCATCCCCTTCTTTAAGCGTGCCGGTGGCGGCTCCATCGTCAACATCGCCTCCATGTACGGCATCGTGGCTCCCGACCACTCCATCTACGGCGACACCGGCAACAACAGCCCCGTCACCTACGGCGCCGGTAAGGCCGGTGTTGTGCAGCTGACCAAGTACTCCGCCTCTTACCTGGCTAAGGACGGCGTGCGCGTCAACGCCATCACCCCCGGTCCCTTCCCCAAGGTGGCCGCTACCGACCCCGACCTGCTGAAGATCCTGCAGAAGAAGACCATGCTGGGCCGCACCGGCGACCCCAACGAGCTGGCCGGTGCCCTGATCCTGCTGTCCTCCGACGCTTCCAGCTTCATGACCGGCACCAACATCGTAGTTGACGGCGGCTGGACCGCTTGGTAAATCTTTCTCTTCGCAACAGAATTACTGCATGAACTGTTTGCGGCTGCAGCGACAGCTGCAGCCGCAGATTCCATGCCTCCCAAGGAGCGCCACGCAGACAAAGACAGTGTACGGCTGATAACACAATCTCCCTGCTGTGTACCAAGCGCACGCTCCCCAAACAGGAATAGGGAATAACAAGCCAAACAGAAAGGAAATAACCACTATGAACATGAGAAGAAGCAAAACTTTGGAAATGTTGCGTGCCGGCAAGACCGTGTTCTCCGCCAAGTGCAACACCGCCGATCCCCGCGTGGTGGAGATTGCCGCCATGATGGGCATTCCTTGCATTTGGGTCGACACCGAACACACCCCCAACGACTATCACGCCACCGAGATGCAGATCATGGCCGCCAAGATGTACGATGCTGACGTGCTGGTGCGCGTGCCCCGCGGCTCTTACAGCGACCACATCCGTCCTCTGGAGCTGGATGCCTCTGGCATCATGGTTCCCCACATTATGTCCGTGGAGGATGCTCAGGATGTTATCCGCATGACCCGCTTCCATCCCATCGGCCGCCGCCCCGTAGACGGTGGTAACGCCGACGGCAAGTACGCCATGGTCAACACTCATGACTATACCACCCAGGCCAACGAACAGCGCTTCGTCATCCTGCAGATCGAGGATCCCGAGGCTATGGAGCAGATTGAGGAGATCGCCGCTCTGCCCGGCTTCGATATGCTGTTCTTCGGCCCCGCCGACTACTCCCACGCCATCGGTGTCCCCGGCCAAATGGATCACCCCGAGGTCCAGGCCGGCTTCCGCAGAGTGGCTGAGGCCGCAAAGAAGTACGGCAAGTTCGCCGGCACCGTGGGCAGCATGGCCAACGCCGCCGAGCGCGTTGCCATGGGCTATCAGTTCCTGAATATCGGCGCTGACGTGCTGGCCCTGGACTTCTACTTCAAGGACATCGCCGAGTTCGGCGCTAACTTCAAGGGCTAATGGGTATGAACGAGTCGCTGCAGTACTTCACCGGCGCTACGTTCACCATCCCCAACAACCGGCCCGAGGGTGTCCCCGCCCCGGAGACCGTGGGTTCCCTGTCCTACCGCCCCGGCGAGGGTCTGCTGGTCACCATGCGCTGCTACGAGGAAAAGCCCCGGGCCATCTACCATGACCCCAATGGCGCCATCTACACCGACAGCTGTATGGAGGCCTATGTGGACTGTTTCCCCGAGATGCATCGGGGCTACCTCAACGTGGAGATGAACGCCAACGGCGCAGCCTTCTGCTCCTTCGGCACCTGCCGCCACCTGCGCAGTCTGGTGGTGGACATGGGCATCCCCCACCCCGAGGTAGAGGCGGAGCGCGGTGAGGAGAACGGCCGCCCCTACTGGCAGGTCACCTGCCTGCTGCGTGCCTCGTTGTTTGAGGCGCTGTATGGCCGCCCCTTCGTACTGGACTCCGGCCACAAGATGCGTGGTAACTTCTATAAGTGCGGCGACCACACCGCCGCCCCCCACTGGGCCAGCTGGGCCCCTGTCCCCCGTCTGGACTTCCACGACCCGGACAGCTTTGGCACCTTTGTGGTGGACACGTAATTTTAATGTATAAATGAGCGCTGATCCGGAAGGGTCAGCGCTCATTTCTTATATCCACAACATACTATTGGGCCGGAAGGTCATTCCCTACATTAGGCAATGAAGTGCATAAAAACAACGTCACCCGTTTGGGTGGCGTTCCTGTAATTCGCAGCGTTGTAAATCCGCGCTTGGAGAACTGGGGAGCGCGGCGAGCGGCCTTGCGTCGTCGCAAAGTCCGCTGCGCTTTGTCCCGCCTGGGGCGAAAGTGCGCTTCGCTCCCTTGCTCATCCTTTCCCCACCGCAAACGCTTGCGCTGGTTTGCGGCGGGGCCCTTCGTTGCGGTTGAAGGCCTGTGAAATGCATAAAAAAGTGCCGCTCCATTCGGAGCGGCACTTGATAGCTTGTTCCATAAGCTTAGCGCTTGCTGAACTGGGGAGCGCGGCGGGCGGCCTTCAGACCGTACTTCTTACGCTCCTTCATACGAGGATCGCGGGTCAGGAAGCCGGCAGCCTTCAGGGCGGCGCGGTTGTTCTCGTCCACCAGCAGCAGAGCGCGGGCGATACCGTGACGGATAGCGCCGGCCTGGCCGGTCACACCGCCGCCGGCGACGGTGGCGACAACGTCCACCTTGCCCAAGGTGTTGGTGGTGTTCAGGGGCTGACGAACGATCAGCTTCAGGGTCTCCAAACCGAAGTAATCGTCGATGTCACGGCCGTTGATGGTGATGGCGCCGGTGCCGTTGGGGAACAGGTGCACACGGGCGACAGAGGACTTACGGCGGCCAGTGCCGTAGAAATAAGGCTTCTTGCTCTTATACATAATCATTTACCTCCTTAGCCGTTCCAGATCTCGGGCTTCTGAGCAGCATGCTCGTGCTCGGCGCCGCGGTAGATCTTCAGGCGGGACAGAGCGTCCTTGCTCAGGACGTTCTTGGGCATCATGCCTCGAACAGCGACCTTCATGGCCAGCTCGGGCTTCTCCTGCATCAGGGTGCGGTACTGAACTTCCTTCAGGCCGCCCACCCAACCGGAGTGGGTGCGGTAGTACTTCTGCTCCAGCTTCTTGCCGGTCAGGACAGCCTTCTCCGCGTTGATGATGATGACAAAGTCGCCGCAGTCGGCGTGGGGGGTGAACTCGGGCTTGAGCTTGCCGCGCAGCAGATCAGCAGCAGCAGCGGCGGTCTTGCCCAGGGGCTTGCCGGCGGCGTCGAGAACGTACCACTTGCGCTCGATGTTCGCCTTGTTGGCCATAAAAGTGGACATAGGTGAAACCTCCATTGTTTTTTATCTTGAACTTATTGCAGTTGCAAACAGAACAGAGCCCGGTTGACCGAGCAAAATGCATTATAGTATGCCGTTTCTCCCCTGTCAACCACTTTTTTGTATTTTTTTCTTGAATTTTTCTATATCTTTCTATTCCTCCCGTTTTCTCTTGTTTTCTTTTGTTTTCTCGTTTTCGTTTTTCAATTTTGTGCAGGTGTTTTTTTGCAAACTAAAAACTTTTTTGGTAAAATGCGCATAAGATGATTTGACCCGGAGGCGAAGCTTCTATGAGAAAGGTTCTGTCCCTCGTGCGCCGGTGCGTGGAGGACTACGATATGATAAAGCCCAACGACCGCATTGCGGTGGGTGTGTCCGGCGGAAAGGACTCCCTGGTGCTGCTGGCCGCCCTGGCCCAGCTGCGGGATTTTTACCCCGTCCCCTTCACGGTGGAGGCCATCACCCTGGACATGGGCGCCGCCGATGGCCGGGACGGCATGGACTTCACCGCCGTGGCGGAGTACTGCAAATCCCTCGATGTCCCCTTCACCCTGCTGGACAGCGAGATCCATCACATCATTTTCGACCTGCGGAAAGAGAAGAATCCCTGCTCCATGTGCGCGAAAATGCGCCGGGGGGCGCTGCACAACGCCCTTGTGGAGCGCGGCATCCATAAAATCGCTCTGGGCCATCACTACGACGACGCGGTGGAAACCTTTTTGCTGTCCCTCGTTTACGAAGGCCGCCTGTCCTGTTTCCAGCCGGTAACCTGGCTGGACCGGACCGAGATCAGCCAGATCCGTCCCCTGCTCTACTGCAGCGAGACGCTGGTGCGCAACACCGCCAAACGGCTGGGTCTGCCCGTGGTCCACAATCCCTGCCCCGCTGACGGCAACACCCGCCGTCAGGAGATGAAGGAGCTGCTGTACGAACTCAACGGCCGCTATCCCGGCCTGAAGGGACGCATCTTCGGCGCTATGCAGCGCCTGCCTCTGCCCGAATGGGGGCCTGTAAATCCCCTGGGCCGACCCATTCAATGGGAGGAGGGCGACAACGATGAATAAACTGCTGAACCAAATTCTGCGCTTCGGCGTGGTGGGTATTATTGCCACTGTTTTGGATTACGGTCTGTTCCTGCTGCTGACCGAGCTGTGCCGGGTACACTACCTGATCGCCAACCCCGTGGCCTTTTTGGTGTCGGTCATTGTAAACTACATTTTGAGTGTGAAGTTTGTCTTTGATGCGGATAAGCGCCGCAGCACCGGGGCGCAGTTCACCTTCTTCACCGCCATGAGTGCCGTAGGTCTGGGCATCAACGAGCTGCTGCTGTGGCTGCTCAGCGGGCTGCTGCCTGTTCCCACCTCCGTATCCAAGCTGGCGGCCACGGCGGTGGTCATGGTGTACAACTTCGTCACCCGCAAACTGTTTCTGGAGCGAAAGGACGGTGGAAACTGATGTCGAAAAGGGCCGGGCGCAATACCAAGGGCCGCATCGTATCCGCGGCCTGGAGCCTCTTTTACCGTCAGGGCTATGACAATACCACCGTGGAGGAGATCATCGAGGAATCCGGCACCTCCCGGGGTTCGTTCTACCACTATTTCGAGGGCAAGGACGCCCTGCTGTCCTCCCTGTCCTACCTCTTTGACGAAAAGTATGAGGAGCTGATGGACCAGATCACCCCGGATATGGACAGCTTTGATGCCCTGATGTTCCTCAACCGGGAATTGTTCGCCATGATCGAAAACTCCATCTCTCTGGACCTGCTGGCCCGACTCTATTCCTCCCAGCTGGTCACCCGGGGTGAAAAGCACCTGTTGGACCACAACCGCACCTATTATAAACTGTTGCGGCGCATCATTTCCGAGGGGCAGCAGAAGGGACAGTTGACTCAGGACTCCACCGTCAGCGAGATGGTACGGGTCTATGCCATGTGCGAGCGGGCGCTGATCTACGACTGGTGTCTGTCCGAAGGCAGCTACTCCCTGACCCACTACAGCCGCACCATGCTGCCCCGCTTTTTGGACAGTTTTCGTGTGAAATCGTAATTTTTGTACAATTTATACAATTATCATTTCTAAATATTATACAGTCATAAAAGCATTGCCGCTTATAGCATTTTACGTTTTTGACAGAATGCAGTACGGAGTTTATTCTGTACTGCATTCTGTATTTCATTCTGCAAAAAACTGTGGTATAATGCCATGGTCAATAACGGCGGATCCTCCGCCGAAAAGTTAAGGAGCAGAAAATATGTTCAACACAGAAAGTTTGGTATTCCTGGTGTACCTGCTGTTTATGCTGGGAATCGGCATCTTCTTCTTCCTGAAGAGCCGCAACACCGGTGAGAAGGGCTATTTCCTGGGTGGCCGCCAGATGGGCCCCTGGGTGTCCGCCCTGTCCGCCGGCGCCTCTGACATGAGCGCGTGGGTGCTGATGGGCCTGCCCGCCTCCATCTATGCCGCCGGCATCGGCCAGGCGTGGATCGCCATCGGCCTTGCCATCGGCTACGCCATCAGCTGGACCGTTCAGGCCCCCCGCCTGCGCCGGTTCTCCATCGTGGCTGACGACTCCATCACCATTCCCCAGTATCTGACCAACCGCTTCCGTTCCAAGTCCAAGGCGCTGCAGATCCTGTGCGCGGTCATTTTCCTGGTGGCCTACACCGTGTACGCCGCCTCCTCCATTAAGGCCTGCGGCACTCTGTTCAATCAGGTCATGGGCATCGACACCACCGTTGCCATGTATCTGGCCGCCGTGGTCATCATCAGCTACACCTTCCTGGGCGGCTTCTCCGCCGTGTGCTGGACCGACTTTTTCCAGGGCCTGCTGATGCTGGGCGCCCTGCTCGTCGCCCCCATCTTTGCCCTGGGTGTCATCAATGCCGGTCATGGCGCCGCCAACGTGACCCTGCCCGAGAACTACTGGAATCTGTTCGGCAACTGGAAGGACATCGTATCCGGTCTGGGCTGGGGCCTTGGCTACTTCGGCATGCCCCACATCATCATCCGCTTTATGTCTCTAGAGAGCCAGAAGTCCCTGAAGAAATCCGCCAAGATCGGCATCACCTGGACCACCCTGATCGTTATCTTCTCCGTGGCCGCCGGTGTTGTTGGTCACCTGCTGCTGGGCGATATCGCCGACAGCTCCACCGTCTTTATCCAGATGGTGCGCAAGCTGTTCCCCGCCCTGATCTCCGGCGTGCTGCTGTCTGCCATCCTGTCTGCAGCCATGTCCACCGCCGACTCCCAGCTGCTGGCCGCCTCCTCCGCCTTTGCCAGCGATGTTTACAAGCCTGTATTCCGCAAGAACAAGGCCACCGACAAGGAGATGCTGTGGGCCGGCCGCTTCGTGGTGCTGGCCATCGCCATTATCGCCGTGGTGATTGCCTCCGACCCCAACAGCGGCACCATCATGGGTCTGGTGGAGAACGCCTGGGGCGTGTTCGGCGCCGCCTTTGGCCCCGCTATCATGCTGTCCCTGTTCTGGAAGCGTTTTAACTTCGCCGGCGCCGTGGCCGGTATCGTAGCCGGTTTCGTAGTGGACATTGCCTGGCTGGCGTTCCTGTCCTCCACCGGTATCTACGAGATCATTCCCGGCTTCATCGCCAGCACCGTTGCCGCCGTTGTGGTCACCCTGCTGACCAAGAAGCCCGGCGCAGAGGTAGAGGCTCTGTACGACAAGGCTGTGGCCTTCGACGACTAAAATTCAGCGCATCCATTTGCGGCGGTCCTCTTTTTGAGGCCCCCCGCTTTTGCCCATATCCTTGCATTTATTATAGAAGTGTGCTATACTGTGCAATTAAGTACGGAAGTACTTAAAATATTATAAAGAAAGCAGAGTTGATTCGTCCAAATGGACCCTAACAGTACAGGAATGATAGTAGCCTTGGTAATTCTGATTGCCATGTCCGCCTACTTCTCCGCCACCGAGACCGCGTTCACCTCCCTGAACCGCATCCGCCTTAAGACGAAGGCCGATGACGGTGACCGGCGTGCCAAGCGCACCCTCGCCCTGGCGGAGCAGTATGACAAGCTGCTGTCCACCATCCTGATCGGCAACAACATCGTCAACATCGCCGCCACTACCATCGCCACCGTGCTGTTCACCAAGCATTTTGACGACCTGGGCCCCGCCCTTGCCACCGTGGTTCTGACCGTGGCCATCCTGATTTTTGGCGAGATCTCTCCCAAGAGCCTCGCTAAGGAATCGCCGGAGCGGTGGGCCATGTTTGCCACCCCCCTACTGCGGCTGCTCACCATCATTCTTACCCCCCTCAACTTCCTGTTTGGCCTGTGGAAAAAGCTGCTGGGTCTGCTGTTCCACAAGACGGAGGATGAGGGCATTACCGAAGAAGAACTGGTGGGCATGGTGGAACAGGCGGAGACCGAGGGCGGTCTGGACGAACACGAGAGCGAGCTGATCCGCGCCGCCATCGAGTTCAACGACCTGGAAGTGTCCGAGATCCTCACCCCCCGTGTGGACCTTGTGGCGGTGGAGGAAAACACCGACCCCGACGAGATCGCCCGTCTGCTGACCGAAAGCGGCTATTCCCGCCTGCCTATTTATAAGGAAAGCATCGACAACATCATCGGCGTGGTCCATGAGAAGGACTTTTACGCCGCCCGTTACCGTGGTTTCAAGTCCCTGGCCGACCTCATCGGTCCCGTGATCTACACCACCGGCAGCACTAAAATCTCCGACCTGCTGCGCATCCTGCAGAAGGACAAGGCCCACATGGCTGTGGTCGTGGACGAGTACGGCGGCACCGAGGGCATCGTCACTTTGGAGGACATTCTGGAAGAGCTTGTGGGCGAAATTTGGGACGAGCATGACGAGGTTGTGGAGTCCTTCCGCAAGCTGGATGACGGCAGCTACATCATTCAGTGCAGCGCAGGTCTGGACGACCTGTACGACCTGTTCTCCGTCAAGGGCGACCCCGACGCCAGCACCATTTCCGGCTGGGTCGTGGACCAGCTGGGCCGCGTGCCCGAGGAGGGTGATATGTTCCAGGCCGAGGGTTTGGAGGTCACCGTTACCCAGGTGGAACAGCGCCGGGTCATGGAAATCAAAGTCAGCGTCCTGCCCGAATCTGAGGAAGAAGAATAAAATCAAAGGCCGATGCACGGTGTGCATCGGCCTTTTCTTATTTGCTGCGTGTTGCCTGCAGCCATCGTCCATCCGACGTCTGAATGTAGAGGTACTCCCCATCCACACTCTCCCACACGGGTTGGCCAACCAGTTCCTTTGTGCCAACCGAGGGATAACCCGGCTCATCCGGTGCGGTAAGCACCAGCTCACCCAAAAACAGCACGTCTTCGGGCAGCTTGGCCTTGATCGGAAGTTCCTCGCCAACAAGCAGGTATCTCCCCTGCTCCGTGCGGAAAACCGGTTCAAAGACCCCCTGGGTCGTACCGGCAGTATCCTTATTGGCTGTGGAGGGCGCCCGCAAAGCGGACTCGCTGCTGCTCTTGTATTCGTATTCCTCAAGGGTCCCGTCGGCCAGCACTCCGCCCGCCACGTCGGCCACATCGGCAAAGGGGTCGAATCTATCGTTCATCACCTGATTTTCCGGCGCGGCCATGCCCGCCGGCTGCATGGCAGGCAGGATATACAGCCCCGCACACACCACCACGGCGGCAGCGGCCGCAGTGGCCATCTGCCACACAGGCAGTTTGCGACGGGCGGGCTTTGCCGCCGCTTCCACGATCAGGTCGTCATCCAGCATACCGATGGCATCCAGCAAATGTTCCCGTTTCATACTGCAACACCCTCCTGTTCCAACTCTTGTTTCAGCTTTTGCCGCATACGGTGCAGGCGGGACTTCACCTGACTTTCCCCCATGCCAAACCGGCGGCACAGAGCGCGGATATCGTCCAGATACCAGTATCGGCGGACGAACAGCTGTCTGTCCTGCTTGGATTGCCGGCGCAGAAAGTCCGAAATGAGCCGGGCGGTTTGCTCCGCCTCCACCGCCTGCTCCACCTGTTCTCGGGCGGCAAGGCAATCCTCCAGTTCCTCCAGAGCCAGCTCCACTGTGCCGCCGCCCCGCTTTTCCGCCCGGTCCCGCCGCCAGCGGTCCAAACTCAAGTTGCGGGTCAGAGTGCCGAAAAAGGCCTGCAATACTGCAGGCCGCTGGGGCGGCATGGCGTTCCACGCCCGCAGCCAGGTGTCGTTGACACACTCCTCCGCATCCTCCGCCCGGCTCAAGATGTTCCGGGCCACCGTGCGGCAGTATGCACCGTATTTCACTTCGCTCTCCGCGATGGCCTGCTGGGATCGGGCCCAGTACAGATCAATGATGCGGTTGTCTTCCATCTCGGCCCCCCCTTAACTCTATAGACGAAAAAGCACGCCGTCCGTTGCAGAAGGCGTGCCTTTCTTTTTCCCTTACAGTCGGCTCTCCAGCGGTGTGACAACGGTAAATTCCCGCTGTTCAAACTCGTCCAGCATAGCGTTGAGTGCCGAAGCTGTGACTGCGCCGTCATCCATGGTGAGATAGATGGTGCGGCTGCGCCCGTCCAGCATCCGCGCAACGCGCTGAACGTAAGCCGCGGACCGCTCCCCCTGTCGGGGTCGGCCATCGGCCGTCTGGTTCCAGCAGATCCAGCCCTGGTCCTCCAGTCCGGCCCGCTGCCCCTCGGGTACCAAAGCCACCGTGGCGGCGGTGCGTGCGATGTGGCCCAGCAGTTGGTTGCCGCGTTCCAAGGTTTCCTGGGTGCTTTCCTCGGCCAAAATGCCAATAGTATGGCCCTGCCCCACCACCCGGCGGACCAAATCGTCCCGGGCCAGCAGCTGCTCCGGCGTAAACAGGAACAACCCGCGAACCTGATGGCGGTCCAGGCTGTTCAAAATGCTCTCCAACCCCTCGCCGCTGTCACAGCGGAAGGCCAAATACACCCGCACCCGGTTTGTAGGCGGCTCCACCGGCTCTGGATCATCGGGCACCTGAGGAAGGTCGGGCGGAGTCGGCTTTTCGGCAGCAGGGGTGTTGGCCTGAATAAAATCCTTCATCCGGGTCTGCATCAGGGCGCTTGCCGCCTCCACAAACCGCTCGTCGGTCAAGGGCGCATTGGGAGTTTTAATTCGGACCAGATAACCATAACGGGTGTAGGTATAGCTGTCCACAAGGCCGAAGTAGGCACACACCCGGGCCAAGGGTAAAAAGGCGACACCCTTGCGCACCACGGCCCTGCAGTTGGGAATGGGATCGTCATACTGGTCCTTACAGGTGCCCGTAGTCAGATTGAAAATCATGGTTTCCCGCTCACCAAGGAGAATGACCGTATCTTTCGACCCCATACGGGACAGGGATATGCCAAGGTCTGCCCCGGTCTGACTTCTGTCAAACACGCTGGCAGGAACATAGATCTGTCCATCCACCCAAATGGGCATAGTATTCATATTCAGAGGCAGCAGACTGATGTTTATGGCAGTGAAATACACGTCCTCCGCCGTGATGGCCCGGGCCGTGGGCGTACCCACCAGCAAAAGCGCCGCACACAGCAGCACCGCCAGCTTTCGTTTCATTCTGCAGCCCTCCTTCCTTGTCCGTTTACAGAAATTATAGCATACAGCAAAGAAAAACACAACCTGCCGCACCTCTTGACATTTTTTCTGCAAAATGATATAGTACCCCTGTTAAATCGGCTTTGACGAAGACGAGGCCGCCGGACACTCCCAGAGAGGGGCACATTTGGTGCAAGTGCCCCGTGTGAATGGTGGTCGGTACCACTTCCGAGCTGTCTGCGACGAGCAGACCGGGTGAGCGCCCGTTACAGCGCCCACGAGCGGTAAGAAGTTATATTCTTACAAGCAGGGTGGAACCGTGGAGTATCTTATATGCTTCACCCCTGAATACTCAGGGGTGAAGCATTTTGTTTTTACCCCGAAAATGGTAGGGGCGGCCTTTGGCCGCCCGCGGGCGCGCACAGCGCGCCCCTACGACACACAAGGAGGAAAAGACAATGTCCGAAGAAAACATCTACACCTTTGAAAACGAGGAATACCGCAAGACCTATTGGCACACCTGTTCCCACGTGCTGGCCCAGGCGATGAAGCGCCTGCACCCGGAGGTCAAGTTGGCCATCGGCCCCGCCATTGAGAATGGCTTCTACTACGATTTTGACACCCCCCGCCCCTTCTCCCCCGAGGATCTGGAGGCGCTGGAGGCCGAGATGCGCAAGATCTGCAAGGAGAAGATCAAGTTGGAGCGGTTCGAGCTGTCCCGGGCCGAGGCGCTGGAACTGATGAAGGACGAGCCCTACAAGGTGGAGCTCATCAACGACTTGCCTGAAGGTTCCACCATCTCCTTCTACAAGCAGGGCGACTTTACCGACCTGTGCGCCGGCCCCCATCTGGACTCCACCGGCCGCATCAAAGGCAACGCCATCAAGCTGACCTCCGCTACCGGTGCCTACTGGCGCGGCGACTCCAGCCGCAAGATGCTCCAGCGCATCTACGGCGTGGCCTTCGCCAAGAAGGACGATCTGGACGCCTACATCGCCGAGCGTGAGGAGGCCCTGAAGCGCGACCACAACAAGCTGGGCCGCGAGCTGGAATACTTCACCACCGTTGATGTCATCGGCCAGGGCCTGCCCATCATGCTGCCCAAGGGCGCCCGCACCGTCCAGACCCTGCAGCGCTGGGTGGAGGACGAGGAGCAAAAGCGCGGCTACCTGCTGACCAAGACCCCCCTGATGGCCAAGAGCGACCTGTACAAGATCTCCGGCCACTGGGATCACTACCGTGACGGCATGTTCATCATGGGCGATCCCGAGGATGAAACCAAGGAATGTTTCGCCCTGCGCCCCATGACCTGCCCCTTCCAGTATCAGGTCTTCCTGAACCGCCAGCGCTCCTACCGCGACCTGCCCATGCGTCTGGGCGAGACCTCTACCCTGTTTCGCAACGAGGACTCCGGCGAGATGCACGGCCTGATCCGCGTGCGCCAGTTCACCATTTCCGAGGGCCACCTGGTCCTGCGTCCCGACCAGTTGGAGGAGGAGTTCAAGGGCTGCCTTGACCTTGCCAAGTACTGCCTGGATACCGTGGGTATGCTGGACAAGTGCACCTTCCGCTTCTCCCAGTGGGACCCCAACAACACCGCCAAGTACGAGGGCACTGCCGAGCAGTGGAACGAGGCCCAGCGGGTCATGGCGCAGATTTTGGACGATCTGGGCGTGAACTACGAGATCGGCATTGACGAGGCCGCCTTCTACGGCCCCAAGCTGGACATCCAGTACAAGAACGTCTTCGGCAAGGAGGACACCATCGTCACCATTCAGATCGATATGCTGCTGGCCGAGAAGTTCGGCATGTACTACATCGACGAGAACGGTGAGAAGGCCCTGCCCTACATCATCCACCGCACTTCTCTGGGCTGCTACGAGCGCACTTTGGCCTACCTCATTGAGGAGTACGCCGGCGCTTTGCCTACCTGGATGGCCCCCGAGCAGGTCCGCTTCCTGCCCGTCACCGACCGCGCCGCCGACTACTGCGCCGAGAAGGCCCGTGTGCTGGAGTCCATGGGCTTCCGCGTGGAGGTGGACTACCGCAACGAAAAGATCGGCAAGAAGATCCGCGAGGCTCAGCTGGACAAGGTCCCCTATATGCTGGTGGTTGGCGACCGGGATATGGAAAACGGCACCGTTTCCCCCCGTCACCGGGCCGAGGGCGACCTGGGTGCCATGTCCTTCGAGGAGTTCGCCGCTCTGTTGAAGGATGTCGTGGACACCAAGGCCAAGAAGTAATAAGCAAAATAAAAGCACGCCGCAGACCGATGGTCTGCGGCGTGCTTTTATATTCCGGTCAAATCAAAGTTGGGGGTGTACTGCCGCCCCACGCTGGAGCGCTCCTGTACAAAGCCGTCCAGACCGAGATTGTCCATATACTCCCGGGCGGCGCGAATTTCTCCGGAGCGGAGGGTGCGGTCGATTTCCGCAAACTCCCCCGCTCTGCCCCATGGAGTGTACTGGCTCATGAGGGAGAACAGCACCGTTCCGGGTGCAAAGGTCTCTTCCACCCAGTCCATGGCTGCTTTCGCGCCGTTGAGCTGTCCGGGCAGCAGCAGGTGGCGGATGATGACGCCCCGCCTCAAAAGGCCGTCCTCATCAAACATGCAGGGACCCACCTGCTCCACCATCTCCCGGATGGCGGCGGTGGCAACCGCCGGGTAGTCCGGGGCATCGGAGTAGCGGGCCGCCGGGGCAGCATCCATGTACTTCAAATCGGGCAGGGAGATGTCCACCTTGCCTCGCAGCACTTTCAGCGTTTCCGGCCGCTCGTATCCGCCGCAGTTATACACCACGGGAACGGGTAACGGATGCTCATCCAGCAGCTTGATAAGCGTGTGGGCATAGTGGGTGGGGGTGACAAAGTTGATGTTGTGGGCGCCCCGCTCCACCAGTTCGTCGCAAATTTCACCCAGCCGCGCCAAACTCACCGGCTTGCCATAGTCCCGGTGACTGATTTCTTCATTCTGACAAAATACACAGCCAAGGCTGCAGCCGGAGAAAAACACCGTTCCCGACCCGCGGTTGCCGGAGATGGGCGGTTCCTCCCACATATGCAGGTCAGCCCGGGCCAGCACCGGCTGGGCCGGCATGCGGCAATAGCCCTCCCCTTTTTCCGCTGTGCGCAGGGCGTGACAGCGGCGGGGGCAAACATCACAAACCATGGTGTCCTCCGTTAAAAATATCCAAGTCGCTGGCGCACAGCGGTTTCAAAGGCGCGAAAGGCGTTGGGCACAGCGTACTGCCGGTCCAGTTCCTGTCGGCTTGCCCACACCCAGCCGTCGGGCAGGCGGTCGTGTTCCGCCTGCACCGTAACGGCGCGCATACGCCACTCAATGTGGGTGAAGATGTGCCGCCCAATGTCGCCGGGGACGGCGTTGCCCGCAATTTCCCAGTCAAGCAGGGCTTTTTCTGCGGGAGCAAGCTCGTTGGGGAACTCCCAAAGTCCCGCCAGCAGACCCTTGGTCGGTCGCTGCCGCAGGGCGACTTT
>JAZSAP010000087.1:0-6678 GCA_045601925.1 Lawsonibacter sp. | reverse complement strand
TTTTTGGTGGAGGAGGGTGGATTCGAACCACCGAAGCGAAACGCAACAGATTTACAGTCTGCCCCCTTTGGCCACTCGGGAACTCCTCCATATTTACTTGGTGAAGCGACATCCGTGAGGACGATTTGGAGCTGGTAGACGGATTCGAACCCCCGACCTGCTGATTACAAATCAGCTGCTCTACCAGCTGAGCTATACCAGCGTATTTAGCGCTGTCGCAACGGTGGTTATTTTAACAGAGCAAGCCAAACTTGTCAATACTATTTTTGCCTTTTTCAAAAATTCTTTTTCTTAAACCCGCTGTTGATAATTTTGGTTTTTTATAGTAGAATATATCGGTAATGGCTTGCTCGCTCCGGAGCAAGGCCGCACTAGTCGGGGAGTTAGCGGTGCCCTTTTCCTGCAACCCGCTGCAGCAGGGATGAATCCCGGCCCCCGGACCTGTATTGTACCGTCTGACCGTGCTAAGCAGTGATGATGGACCGGTCCCGCGCAACGCGGCACCGTGAACCGTGTCAGGTGGGGAACCAAGCAGCACTAAGCGGACCGCCGCGTGTGCCGCGGGGATGCCGTTTCTGAGCCGGCTGGCACGGTAACGGGTATAGTACAGGCTTCAAAGGCCGGTGTGCGGTCTTGCTCCGGAGCGAATCCTTTTATCACTCACCCCCGAATGGGAGGTTTTTTCATGTATCAGGCTCTGTACCGCAAATGGCGGCCCCGCACCTTTGACGATGTGGTGGGTCAGTCCCATATTACCGACACGTTGAAGCGGCAGATCGCCGCCGGTCGGCCCTCCCATGCCTATCTGTTCACCGGAACCCGCGGCACGGGCAAGACCACCTGCGCCAAAATTCTGTCCCGGGCGGTCAACTGCCACAACCCTGTGGATGGCAACCCCTGCAACGCCTGCCCCGCCTGTCTGGGCATCGAAAGCGGCGCCATTCTGGACGTGCTGGAGCTGGACGCCGCCTCCAACAACGGTGTGGACCACGTCCGCGCCTTGCGGGACGAGGCGGTGTACACCCCCGCCGCCGTGCGCAAGCGCGTGTACATCGTGGACGAGGTACACATGCTCTCCACCCCCGCCTTCAACGCCCTGCTGAAGATCATGGAAGAGCCGCCGGAACACCTGATGTTCATCCTGGCCACCACCGAGCTGCACAAGGTCCCCGCCACCATCAAGTCCCGCTGCCAGCAGTTTGCCTTCAAGCGCATCCTGCCCGGCGACATTTCTTCCCGTTTGTCCCATGTGGCCGGACAGGAGGGTATTGACCTGACCGACGGCGCCGCCGCCCTGCTGGCCCGCCTGGCCGACGGCGGCATGCGCGACGCCCTGTCCCTGCTGGACCAGTGCGCCGCTGCCGGCGCCGCCGTGGACGAGGCCCGGGTGCTGGACACCCTTGGCCTTGCCGGCAATCTGGACACGGCCCAGCTGATGGAATATATCGCCGACGGCGACACCGCCGCCGCGCTGGAGCGGCTTGGTTCTCTGTACGCAGCGGGCAAGGACGTGGGTGCCATTTTGGGCGAACTGTCCTGCCTGACCCGTGACCTGCTGCTGCGCCGGACCGCGCCTCAGGGTGCAGCCGGCCTGCTCACCGGCGGTTTCGATGAAACCACCCTGCGCACCCTGGGCGAGCGGTTCTCCGCCCCCCGGCTGATGCAGATGCTGACCCTGCTGCAGCAATCCACCGCCGACCTGGCCCGCAGCACCAGCCGCCGCACCGATGCGGAGCTGTGCCTGATCCGCCTGTGTGACGTGACGTTGGACGAGTCCCTGTCCGGTCTGTCCGCCCGACTGACCCGACTGGAGCAGCTGATGCGCGACGGCGTTCCCACACTCGCGCCTGCACCCAAGGTGGTCGAAAAACCCGCCGCACCTGCCCCCGTTGACGACCTGCCCCCCTGGGAGGAAGCGGCATCCGAGCCCAAGCCGGCTCCCGCACCTAAACCCGCACCCGCTCCCACCCCCGCGGAGCCGCCCAAACCCGCCCCTGCGCCCGCCCCCTCGGTTGAGAGCGGCGGCGCATTCTGGGACAGCTTCGTTACCGGCCTGCGGGGACAGATCTCCATGGCGGCCTACCCCTACCTGTCCAACCGCACCCAGGTGCGCGGCACGTGGAAGGACGGCATCCTGACCGTTTGGGTCCCCGATGACTTCACCAAAACCATTTTGAACAAACCCGCCGTCACCGAAGTGATGGCCAAGGCCGCAGGCGCCCGTTTCGGCGGCAGTGCCCGGGTTGCCTTTGCGGTGGGTACGCCTCCGGCGGAGGCAAACATCGCTCCCACCCCCGCACCTGCGCAGGAGACCGGCGACGCGCTGGACGCCCTGCTGGATTTCGGTAAATTTGATAACATCACCATCAACTGATAAGGAGAAATCGACATGGCAAAAGGATTTGGAGGCCGTGGAATGCCCATGGGCGGCGGCATGAACATGAACATGATCAAGCAGGCCCAGAAAATGCAGCAGGATCTGCTGCGCATGCAGCAGGAGATGGAGTCCAAGGAATACCGTGCCACCGCCGGCGGCGGCGTGGTCACCGCCTGCGTCACCGGCAAGCGGGAACTGAAGGAACTGACCATCGACCCCGAGGCTGTGGATCCCGACGACGTAGAGATGCTGCAGGACATGATCGTGGCCGCGGTCAACCAGGCCATGCACGCGGCGGAAGAGGATGCCGGCAGCTCCATGCAGAAGCTGACCGGCGGCATGGGTCTGCCCTTCTGATACCACAAACGGGTGGGAGCGTCTTGCCGGCGCTCCCATTCTTTTTTCCACGGAGGGATACATATGGATAAATCTCTGTTTTTTCAGGCCATAGGTAAAGTCCTTGCGGGCATGGTTCTTGTTTGCATTCTGATTTTTCTGCCCGCCGGCACATGGCACTTTCCCAACGGCTGGCTGCTTTTAGCCGTGCTGTTTATCCCCATGCTGATTGCCGGTGTGGTGCTGATGATCAAAAATCCCGACCTTTTGAAAAAACGGCTGCGCGCCAAAGAGCCGGAGCGGACCCAGCGGCGGCTGATCGGTGCCAGCGCTGTTGTGTTTGTCCTCGGCTTCGTGCTGGCGGGACTGTGTTTCCGCTTTCGGCGGTTTCGCGTCCCCCATTGGGCGGTTTGGTCCGCCTGCGCCGTGTTCCTTTTGGGGTACGCTCTGTACGGCATTGTTATCGCCCACAACCGCTGGCTGGCCCGCACCGTTGAAATTCAGCCGGGTCAGCAGCTTGTGGACTCCGGCCCTTACGCCGTGGTCCGTCACCCCATGTACACCGCCGTGCTGCTGATGTTCCTGTCCATGCCCCTCATTCTCGGCTCCTGGCCCGCTTTTGTTCTGTTTTGGGCCTTCCCCTGCATACTCATTCGCCGCATCCACAATGAAGAACAGGTGCTGACCGCCGGGTTGGATGGCTATGCGGACTACAAAGCCCGTGTAAAATACCGCCTGATCCCCTTCATCTGGTAAGAGAAAGGATTTGCCCTATGTCCGAAGTATCTCAACTGAAAATCATCGCCCGCATCCGCAGCGACTTTACGGAAAAGTTCGGTATCCCTCGCCAGAGTGGTCTGGTGGAGCAGCTGCGCGCCACCGTGGTCTTTGAGCCGGAGTTCCGTAACCCGAACGCCCTGCGCGGTCTAGAGGGTTTTTCCCACCTGTGGCTGATCTGGCAGTTTTCCAAAGCCGTGCGTGAGGACTGGTCCCCCACCGTCCGCCCGCCCCGGCTGGGCGGCAATGCTCGCTTAGGCGTTTTTGCCACCCGCTCCCCCTTCCGCCCCAACCCCATCGGCCTGTCCTGCGTGCGGCTTTTGGCGGTGGAACAGCACCCCCAGCTGGGGCCGGTCATCCACGTGGCCGGAGCCGACCTGATGGACGGCACCCCCATCTACGACATCAAGCCCTACCTGCCCTACGCCGACTGCAAGCCGGAGGCCACAGGCGGCTTCGCCAGCGCGCCCAAGGTTGCCACCCTGCAGGTGGTCTGCCCGGAAGAACTGCTAACCCCCCTGCCCGCTGACCGGCGGGAGGGCCTGCTTGCTGTACTGGCCCAGGATCCCCGCCCCTCCTATCAGGACGACCCCCAGCGGGTGTACGGCTTCGGCTTTGCCGGGTTCAACGTGCGCTTCATCGTGGCCGGGGACACCCTGACGGTGGTTTCCGTTGACCGGGCGTGACTTCTCTGCGCGCAGTTGCAATTGTCTTTTTTATTTGTTATAATGTAGTATTCCCATCAAGGAGGGGATCACATGAACAAAAAACTGTCCCGGCTCCTGGAGCCGAGCTATACCCTTTATTTCGTCTGTCTCGTGCTGTTTGCGGTGGTCAGCACGTTCTTCAACGTGTATTTGGCCGCGGCACAGGGTGCGGCCATTCTCATCATCGCCCTGCACCTGCGCTACACCTCCCGCCGCCGCAAGCGCGAGATCGCCAAGTACATCGATAACCTGACCGGCTCGGTGGGTGAGGCAAGCAAAGAAAGTGTTGTCAACTCCCCCCTGCCCATGCTGATCTTCCGCCCTGACCGGGACGAGATCGTGTGGAGCAACGACCGATTCCTCCACCTGACCGACCGAGGGGACGAGATGTACGACTCCAAGCTGTCCGTGCTGGTTCCCGGATTCGACAGCCGCTGGCTCATGGAGGGCAAAAACGAATTCCCCGGCGAGGTGTCCTTTGCGGGCCGCCGTTTTCTGGTTTTCGGCCACATGATCCGCACCGGCGACAAGGGCACCAGCCTGCTGGCCACCACCTATTGGGTAGACGTGACCGAGTATTCCATCAGCCGCCAGACGCTGGAGGCCACCCGCCCCGTTGCCGCGCTGATCTTGCTGGACAACTACGAAGATCTGATGAAAGGTCTGAACGAGAACCAGCGTTCCCTGCTGCTCAGCGAGATCAACAATCATCTGGACGCGTGGACGGAACACGCCCACGGTGTGCTGCGCCGGTTGGAGCGTGACCGCTATCTGTTCATCTTCCAGGAGCAATATCTGTCCTCCTTCGTGGACAAAAAGTTCGAAATTTTGGACCTGGTCCACGAGGTGGTCAACCCCAACGGTATCGAGGCCACCCTGTCCGTGGGCATCGGCAAGGACGCCGACACCCTACAGGAGCTGCTGCAGTTCGCCAACCTCTCTTTGGACATGGCTTTGTCCCGGGGCGGCGATCAGGCGGTCATCCGCAACCGCTTTAACTTCGAGTTCTACGGCGGCCGCTCCACCGAGGTGGAAAAGCGCACCAAGGTCAAAAGCCGCGTGATGGCAAATGCCCTGTCCTCCCTCATCAGCGACTCGTCCCACGTGTTCGTGATGGGCCATCGCTTCGCCGATCTGGACTGCATCGGTGCCGCCGCCGGCGTGTGTGCCATCGCCCGCAAGCTGGGCATTTCCGCCCACATCGTCCGCGACAGCGCTTCCCCCTCCAAGGTCATGGCCGACAAGCTGGAGGAGCTGGACGCCTACACCAATTGCTTTATCTCCGCCCAGGACGCCCTGCTGATCGCCGACTCCCGCTCCCTGCTAGTGGTGGTGGACACCAACCGCCCTGATCAGGTGCAGGCAGTGGAGCTACTGGAAAGCTGTAACCGTGTGGCGGTCATTGACCACCACCGCCGCGCCGCCACCTATATTGAGGGCGCGGCCCTGAACTATCACGAACCCTACGCCTCCTCCGCTAGCGAGATGGTGGCGGAGCTGGCCCAGTACATCATGGAACCTGCGGACCTGCTGCGCACCGAGGCGGAGGCGCTGCTGGCCGGCATCGTGCTGGACACCAAGAACTTTACCCTGCGCACCGGCGGCCGCACCTTCGAGGCGGCGGCCTTCCTGCGCCGCAGCGGCGCGGACACCGGCGACGTGAAGAAAGTGTTCCAAAACGACTTTGAGTCCACGGTTTCCAAGTACGCGCTGATCCAAAACGCACAGATCTACCGCCCGGGCATCGCCGTGGCGGTGTCCGACCGGACCGTGGGCCGGGTCACCGCTGCCCAGGCCGCGGACGAACTTTTGAACATCGTGGGCGTAAACGCCTCCTTTGTTATGTTCCCCGACGGGGAGCAGGTCACCGTTTCCGCCCGCTCCATTCTGGACGACCTGAATGTGCAGGTCATTTTGGAAAAGCTGGGCGGCGGTGGAAACGCAGCCGCTGCCGGCGGACAGATCCCCGGCAAGTCTGTGGACGAGGTGGAGCAGATGCTCCATACCGCCATCGATGAATATTTGGACGAATAACCACTATAACCAATCACATAAACGGAGGAACCTATTATGAAAGTTATTATGATGCAGGATGTTAAAGGTCAGGGCAAGAAGGGCCAGCTGGTGGACGTATCCGACGGCTACGCCCGCAACTTCCTGCTGCCCAAAAAACTGGCTGTCATCGCCACCGCCGAAAACGTCAACACCATGAAGCAGCAGGAGAAGGCCCGCAAGGCTCAGGAGGCCGCCGAGAAGGCCGAGGCCGAGGCCATCGCCAAGCAGCTGGAGGGCATCACCGTCAAGGTGGCCGCCAAGGCCGGCGACGGTGGCCGTCTGTTCGGCGCTGTCACCTCCAAGGAAATTTCCGAGTGCCTGAACGAACAGACCGGCCTGTCCATCGTCAAGGCCAAGCTGGTGCTGGACGAGCCTATCAAGGCCTGCGGCACCTACAAAATCAAGGCTAAACTGGGCTACGAGGTG
>JAZSAP010000086.1:0-5319 GCA_045601925.1 Lawsonibacter sp. | reverse complement strand
CTTACATCCCCTCCACCATGCTGCAGACCAAGAAGACTCAGGTCTACATCAGCGAGGAGCTGGCTGCTCCCTTCGAGTGCTGGGAGAAGGTCGGCTACTAAGCCGTACCCCAAAGCAATATACCGACACGAACCACCCCACACAGCTGTGTGGGGTGGTTTTTTGTTTGAGCGGTGCGGCAGAAAGGGGCGCTTCGCCCTGCGGGGCGGGATAGGACGGGGGATGTTCCGCCCCCGGGCTGGTGTCTTTTGTAGCGCCACAAAAGACACGAAAAAGGCGCATAGAAACCCATGGTTTCTATGTATTTCCTTTGGGAGGTATCCGTGGGGTCACACCCACACGGTCGGCGGACCTATCTGACCCGTCCGGCGCCGATTAGGCTGCCGCACTTCGTACCCTCTGTAACTCTTCCTGTCTAACGAACTCCCGCCGACTACTGCATAGAATTGCAGGTTTGTTGTAGGGCCCGATGCCCCCATCGGGCCGCCCCTCATCAGCATGGTGCGCAGGAACGAAACACCCACCGCACCAGGCGCGTCTGTGCGGTAGGACGAAAAATCCGATTGTATCGCCGAGGGACGACAGCCTAAAGAAACAACGCGGTGTCGTCATCGGTGCGCCGAACGCAAGGGATATCTTCCGCTTACAAGCCGTTCTCCTTGGGGTCCGGGGTGCGGAGTGTTTGAGATGCAGACGCGAAGCGGCCAATCTCATCCACTCAAACCCCGGCGGCGTTTTGGGCACTTTGCCGCCGCGGGCAAAGTACCTCGCCCCGCAGGGCGACACAACTCCAAAACCAATCTTTGACAAATATGAGGAAGTCGTGTTAAGATGAAACCAAGAGGTGATATTGCTATGAATTTTATTCAATTTGTCGAGCAACTACCCAATGTGACAATCGCCAAACGGATTGCAACAGCCCATGTGGCAGACTACCGCCGGTTGGAATTCGACGAAGTAAAGGCGTATTTGGTTAAAACGGCGCAGCAATACACGTCTTACGAGAATATTGCCGCCCAACTTGAGAAAATCAAGTTGGATAGCAATAGAGCTGTGCGCATTATTGCGCCGATTTTGCTTCGGGATTATCTCCTCAATCAAGATGACTTTATTTCTACTTGCAAGGAAACCGATTCCGCAATACTCAACTATGAGAAGAGCGTAATCGACGCGTCCAACAACTTTGACATCAATAAGATTTCGAAGGACTTGGCGCTGTTTAAGTATATGCTTGATACGGCGTGGGCGCTGAATGATGATATCTCCGTAGACGAGAAGAACCTGTTGGAATCCCTGCGGAAATATCTGTCCATCTCCATTCATGAACAGCAGTTGCTGGAAGCCAAGTCGGGCCGATTCCCGAACCCCGGAAACGCGCTTCATACCTTCGACGATATCGATACCGCAAGAAAGGCATTGCAGTCGGCCGGTTTGCTTGCTTGCATCAGGGATGCAGACGGCGCCTTGTGTGATGTGATTCCTGATGATATTGCCAAGGGGATTCGTCAGTACTACGGCATTGAGATTCGGGCCTATGGCTACCAAAAGCTGGTGGATTATGTTGTCAAGAAAGCCAAGAAACAGTATTTGATTGATATTATCGCAAAGGCGGGCAAGTACTACAAAAAGGCGAATTTTGATATTTCACCCACTTCTACCATCAGCGAACTGAAGGACATTATTGTAAAATCCGTTCAGCCGTCGAATTTGTTGGGTGGATTCTCTGCCTATGACGGAATGAACGTGGAAGATTTGTCTGCGTGGTGTGCAGAACTTGGAATCAACGTTTCCGGCGCAAAGAAAGTGCTGATTGATAGAATTTTGGAATACTATGACTCCATGCGCCGCGTTGAGGTAAAAACAGAGGACTCGAGAGAAAAGCTTGTCGCCGTGTATGACGAGTTGGCAAAACGAGATTTGAAGTTCCTGCGTGCCAACAACATAATCGAAAAGGACTTGCAGTGCGAGCATTATTTTGAAGATGCGACCAACTACATCTTTGAAGCAATGCTGATGAACAAGCCATTGACGCTTACCGGAACGGACCACCCCGACGGAAAACTGTCTTTCAAAGACAAGTATATTATGTGGGATAATAAGTCCAAGGAAAAGCCCGTTAACCTCAAAGACCACATTCAGCAGTTCGACAGATACATCAAGACGTCCGACAAGGATGTTGTTGTGTTTATGGTGGTTGCACCGGACTTTACGCCCCAAAGTGTGCAGGAGTGTGTGGACTATTCTTTGAACAACGACACGCAGATTCTGCTGATTACGGCGGCTGAATTGAAGGCGGTCGCAGAAGCTTGGAGCAAATCACATCAAGGTGAAATCTTCAACTTGGGCTACTTCAAACAAAACGGCAGATTTGATATCAAGCTGCTGAACCTGTAACCAAAAACGAAAGACCGCTCTTTGCTGATTAGCGAGGGCGGTCTTTTTTGTGGCCGGCTTTTGCGCGGAAAGTCCTTTGCCATCCACAGACCAACGATTTGTTGCCCCCCGGAATAACCACCCCCTTTCACGGACAGAATGATACTGTTTCTAAAATTCCGAAAGGACGTGGTGTACATGGTAAAAGGTATCAACCGACAGGTCATCGTAGTCAAATCCCCCGACCCCAAACTGTTCGATCAGGCCATCTTCCTACTGCGGGAGGACGCGGTGGGGGACGGGGTCAGTTCCGAGCAGATCATCCGTCAGGCCCAGCAGGCCGCCGACGATTATCTGCGCACCCATTCCATCCGGGGACGGCAGGGACTGCATCTGCCCCGGGCCGTGTGGGGCATTGTAGGGGCCGCCCTCGCCTCTGCCGCGTGGGGCGTAGGACTGTTCCTGTTTTGACCTGCGCCCCTTGCATATTGACCGCCGCTGGGGTACAATAGCTGCAAGAACTGCCCCTAAGGAGCGCAATTATGAACCAACACGATTTGCTTTCCCCCATGAAGCTGTTCCTGTTCGACATGGACGGTACCCTGTATCTGGGCGACCGGCTGTACGACTTCACCGTTGAACTGCTGGACACCATCAAGAAAACCGGCCGCACCTATCTGTTCATGACTAACAACTCCTCCAAGAGTGTGGCCGACTACATCAAAAAGCTGCAGAAGCTGGGCATCGAGGCTACCCGGGAGGATTTTATTACCTCCTCCCAGGCCACGGCTTACTACCTCCATAAGTATCACGAAGGCCAGCGGCTGTACGTCTGCGGCACCCAGTCCCTGAAAGAGGAGCTGCGCATGGAGGGCTTCACCGTCACTGACCGGGTGGAGGACACGGACTGCGTGGTCATGGGTTTTGACACGGAGCTGACCTTCCAGAAGCTGCACGATGTCTGCTATCTGCTGCTGACCCGCCCGGACCTGCCCTACATCGCCACCAACCCGGATCTGGTCTGCCCCACGGAGTTCGGCAGCGTGCCCGACTGCGGCAGCGTGTGCATCTGCATCAAAAACGCCACCGGGCGGGAGCCGGTGGTCATCGGCAAGCCCTCCCCCCTGATGCCCCAGCTGGCCATGGAGCGCCTTGGCGTTGCCAAGGATGAGACCTGCGTGGTGGGTGACCGCATCTACACCGACGTAAAATCCGGCCTGAACGCCGGGGTCACGGGCATTTTGGTCTTGAGCGGAGAGACCACCCAGGAGATTTTGGCCGCCAGTTCCGACAAGCCCCATTTGGTCCTGCAGGACGCGGGAGAGATCCTCTCCGCCCTCAAGGATTAAAAAAGCGCAAAAAGGCTTGATTTTCCCGTTTTAGCATGATATAATGCGGGGTACGTCGGAAGAATTCCGTCCTAAAACAACATCTGTCCCGCCTGGGACTTGAAAGGAACGATGAACAAATGCAGCTCGCTCTTACTATCATTCAGGTGATCCTGTGCCTCATTATGGTGGCCGTGGTTATGCTCCAGTCCGGCAAGAGTGCCGGCCTGTCCGGCGCCATCGCCGGCGGCGCCGAGACCTTCCTGGCCAAGAACAAGGCCAAGAGTCTGGACGCCAAGCTGGCCCGCGGCACCAAGTGGGTGTGTGCCGTTTGGCTGGTGCTGACCCTGGTTCTCAGCCTGATTTGATGATTGCAAGCATAAAAACGCTCCCGCTTCCATATGGAAGCGGGGGCGTTTTTATGTTGTATCACAATTCCTCCGAGCGCTCAAACAGCCATCCGCGCAGCTGCTCGATGCCCTCGTCGCTGATGGGGAAGCTGGCGGTGTGGGTCACGGTGCTGCACTCATAGCACAGCGGCCCCGACCACACCTCCGCCGCCATCTCGCCGTCGGCGGGCACGATGCGCCAGCGGGCGTTTTTCCGGCTGCCAGTCCAGATATTCCCATATTGCATGGACGCCACGTTGGGCAGGAAAATGGTGTTTTCCATGGTAATTCTCCTTTTTCAGGTCATTTCCCCACGCAGAAGCGCTGGAAAATCCGGTCGGTCACGTCCTGCCGCACGGTGCGCCCGGTCAGCTCGCCCAGGGCGGCAAGGGCGTTTTCCACGTCCACCAGCACCGCATCGGGGGTAAATCCGGCCAGCAGGCCCTGCCGGGCCAGTTCCACCGCCTGTTTGGCCTGACGGGCGGCCTCGGCCTGTCGGGCGTTGGTCAGCAGGGTGCCGCAGGGGTCATCCCCGGTCTGGCGGGTCAGCTCGGCCACCAACTCCTCCAATTTCTCCAGGCCCTCTCCCGTCTTGGCGCTGATTTCCACGGTGGGAACCTCACAGGGCACATTCTGCCCGACTTCGGGCAGGTCGCATTTATTCCACACCAAAATGGTGGGCGCGCAAGACACCGCCTGTTCCAGCAGCTGCGCATCCTCCGCCGTAAAGGGCACGGAGCGGTCACACAGGAACAAAATCACGGCGGCCTCCTCCATGGCGGCGCGGCTGCGCTCCACACCCAGCTGCTCCACCGGGTCGCCGCTTTGCCGCAGGCCGGCGGTGTCCACCAGCCGCAGAAGGGTGCCGCCCAGACGGACCCGTTCCTCCACCGTGTCACGGGTGGTGCCGGGAATGTCGGTGACGATGGCTCGGTCATAGCCCAACAGGGCGTTAAGCAGGGACGATTTGCCGGCGTTGGGGCGGCCCACGATGGCGCATGGCAGGCCGCTGACCATGCTCTGTCCCCGCCGCCAGGCGGACAGCAGGCGTTCCAACTGTCGGTTGGCCTTGTCCAGCGCCTCGGTCATAGTTTTCTGGGTAAAGGGGTCGATGTCCTCGTCGGGCCAATCCAGCACCGCGTGGAAGTGGGCCAGCAGGTCCACCAGTTCGGAGTAGATTTCCTCCACCCGGCGGCTCAATGCTCCCCCCAGCTGGGCGGCGGACTGCA
>JAZSAP010000085.1:0-7314 GCA_045601925.1 Lawsonibacter sp. | reverse complement strand
GCGGTGGGAATCGGAAAAAACCAATACTTTCATCAGGTAACCTCCGGGTCAAACAGACATATACTGGATTGAGGCAAAGATTGGGGGGGATCGAAATGAAGAACACACCGCAGGATATGGGGCAGATGGCAAAACTTCTGGGTAACAGCAGTGCAGTCAAACAGCTGCTGCAGAGCGAGGACACCAAGCGCATGATGCAGCTGCTGCAGGGACAGGGAAGTGTGCAAAACGCGGCACAGGCCGCCGCAAAAGGCGACAGCGCCCAGCTGATGGGTATGATGCAGCAGCTGATGAGCAGCCCGGAGGGGGCGCAGCTGGTGGAGCGAATCACAAAACAGGCCCAGGAAAAGGGACTTTAACGGGAGGTGCGCCCCATGAGCGGAGGCTTTGAGGAAAAACTCAACGCGATCCTTGGCGACAAAAACGCCATGGGGCAGATCATGGCGTTGGCGCAATCTCTGTCCGGGCCGCAGCAGCCGACGGAGGCAACGGAAGAGGCTGCTGCGTTTGTCCCGGTGGAGGAGTGTAGTTCCCGGGAAGAAACGCCGATGGATCTCGGCGGCTTGCTGAATTCGGTTGATCCCGCCATGCTGCAGTTGGGCATGCGCCTGCTGCAGGAGTACAACCGCAGTGATGACGATACGGCGGCGCTGCTGACGGCTCTGCGCCCGTTTATAAAGCCCAGCCGATACGCAAAGCTGGACAGGGCGACCCAAGCAGCGCGGCTTTCCCGGGTGGTGCGGGTGCTGCTGCACACATGGAAGGAGAGCCGGGGTGTGAACGATGTATAACCGTTACATAGCCGGTAGCGGACAAAGGGAACGGGAACATTCAGATACTTTCCATGCACGCAACAGCGGGGCAGAGAGACTGTTTGGCCCGGGGCGGAAGCTGTTCCGACAGTTGGGGGATTCCTTTAACCTGTTTGGCGCAGAGGCAAAAAATGCCGGCTTAGCCGGCATTTTGAAGGGGCTTGGGCTGGAAGAAGCGGACAGCGGCGACATCTTGCTGCTGTTGATCCTGCTGCTGGTTTTCCTGGAAGGTGACAACACGGAACTGGTCATTACCCTGGCGTTTATGCTGTTGTTTGGCGGGGAAGACGCTCAAAACGAGTGAAGCACAGTGCCATCCGGCAAAGCGAACCGGACACCGGAGGGACAGGGGGAGGTGATGGGATAGGTGGCGTTAACGGAAAGGACAACTGTCTCATCTTTGACTGTTTCCGCGGCCACCAAAAGACCGGTGTCGATGCTGATCCAGTAGCGCTCTAGATAACCGAGCTCGTCCGCGACAGTTTCTACATAAATGCAGAGGTGTTCGCCGTAGGCACCGTAGAAAGCATCGTGGATGCGCCCGGCGGGCAGGTTCAGCACATCCTCATAAGTAGGGATGCGCTGAGCCAGATCTGCATTCAGAGAATTTGCGGGTGCGGTCAGATAGGATGTGTTTCCGGAGAACCAGTAATACAGAGTTGTTCCGTCGGACAGGCTGTAGCGCACAGTGCCGGAGGGCAGCACGATCCGGGAATAGGTATACCCGCCATCCACCCAGGTCTGGGCAGAGGTGACGGAAGAGTCACCATCCCAATGGGTTTGGACGGTCAGCTGGCGATAGTAACTGTCGGAACGGGTCAAGGAGGCAATCGCCGCCTGAACGGTTTCTACCGAAATTTCCACCCGCTGCGCGTGCTCACTGCCCGGGGAGTCAACGCCGACATCCGGCTGGGAAGAGGGCAGGATGACCCCTGCGGTCCGGGAGGAATAGATGCTGTAGGCAAAACTGCCGAACACGGCCAGCAAAACGATCAGGGCGATCAAAACCGCAACCCGTGTACGTCTGTTTTGTTCCAAAGGGGTCACCTCCTTTGTTGGGATGGAAAAACTCAGGGGTTGAACTGCTCGGGTGGATCGCTGCGCAGGCCAAAATGCCACAGGATGGCGTCCACCGTGCGGCGGCAGGCATGACCGTCGCCATAGGGGTTGACGGCGCGTGCCATGCGGGCGTACGCCTCGGGATCGGACAGCAGGGTGGAGGCCATAGAGAAGATGTCTTCTTCCTCCACGCCGGCCAGCTGCACGGTGCCGGCGGTCACGGCCTCGGGCCGTTCGGTCTCCCGGCGCAGGACAAGCACAGGCTTGCCCAATGCGGGGGCCTCCTCCTGCAGACCGCCGGAATCGGTCATGACCAGGTGGCAACGGGCCATCAGGTTGTGCATCTCATCCACGGCGATGGGGTCGATGAGGTGGATGCGCTCGTGACCGCCCAAATACTGCTTGGCTGCCTGCTGCACAACGGGGGAGAGGTGGACGGGGTAGACTAGCTCCACCTCTAGGAAAGCGTCGGCGATACGGCGCAGGGCGGTCATGATATTGGTCATGGGCTGACCGTAGTTTTCACGGCGGTGGCAGGTGACCAAAATAACCTTGTGATTGACATAATCCAACTGGTTGAGGATTTCGGTAGCAAACTGATAATCCTCACGAACCGTTGTCTGCAGAGCATCGATAACGGTGTTGCCGGTGAGGAATACGCCGTTTGTAATGTTCTCGCGGGCCAGATTTTCGAGGTTGGCCACCGTGGGACAGAAATGCAGGTCGGCGATGCAGCCAACCATCTTGCGGTTCATCTCCTCGGGGAAGGGGGACCACTTGTCGTAGGTGCGCAGACCGGCCTCCACATGGCCCACGGGGACCTGGTGATAGAACGCGGCCAGGGCGCCGGCGAAGGTGGTGGAGGTATCGCCATGGACCAGGATCAGGTCGGGCTTTACCTGCTCCAGCACATCGTCCATGCCGAGAATGGTCTTGGAGGTGATGGTGGACAGGGTCTGACGGGGCTGCATGATGTCCAGGTCGAAGTCAGGTTTGCGGCCGAAAATCTCCAGCACGGAGTCCAGCATTTCACGGTGCTGGGCGGTAACACAGCACAGACTGTTGATTTCTGGGCGGCGATCCAGTTCCTGAACCAGCGGGCACATCTTGATGGCCTCGGGCCGAGTGCCAAAGATGGTCATTACCGTAATCTGTTTCATTTGTTAGATACATCCTCCTCGCCGAAAAACGGCTCGTTATCGTTGGGAGCAGGGTGGTTTTGCTTGCGATGGGTGAACAACCGCCAGCCCACAGCACCGGCCACGCACAGGGCCATCAGAAGCATCATGGCGCGCAGCTCACCGCTGGTGGTCAGCACAACGGCGGACAGACCAAGAATGGCGCTGATAACGTATAAAACGGCCACAGCCTGCTTTTGCGAGAAACCCATGTCGATGAGTTTGTGATGGACGTGGCTGCGGTCGGGGGCCATGGGGGACTTGCCATGGGACACGCGGCGCACGATGGCAGAGCAGGTGTCAAACAGGGGCAGACCCAGCATCAGGAAGGGAACGGCAAAGGAAATAACGTTGTACAGCTTGAACAGGCCATTGATGGAGGTGACCGCCATGACAAAGCCAAGGAAGGTGGAACCGGTATCACCCATGAAAATTTTTGCGGGGTTGGTGTTGTAAGGGAGAAAGCCGAGGCAGGAACCCGCCAGGGCCGCCATGATGATGGCCACGTCCGGCTCGGCCACGCACAAGGCGATGACCAGCATGGTCAGCGCGCTGATGGAGGACACGCCGCAGGCAAGGCCGTCCAAGCCGTCGATGAGGTTGACGGCATTGGTAATGGCCACGATCCAAATCACGGTGACGGGGATGGACCACATGCCCAGCTCCCAGATGGGGTCGGAGCTGAACACATTGGGATTGGACAGGATGGTGATGCGGTTGCCTGCAGCCACTACCACCAAAGCAGCGATGATCTGCACAGCAAACTTTAGTTTGGCCCCCAAAGCGTAGATATCGTCGAAGATGCCCAGCACTACGATGATAACGCTGCCCAGCAGCAGACCGCGCATCTGAGTCCCGGCGGGGATGCAGATGATCACGCTCAAAAGAAAACCAAGGAAAATGGCAAGACCGCCCATACGGGGGATGGGGTGCTTGTGCATGCGGCGATTATCCTTGGGAACATCCACCGCACCAACTTTGAACGCAAGATCCTTTACCACGGGGGTGGAAACGTACGCAATAAGAAACGCAATGACCAGGGCGGCAATGACCCACTTGATCGTCAGCATATCAACTTGCATGATAAAAATCTCCTTTTGTACCGCCTATCAAGGGTCAGCGGGCCACAAAGCCCAGTTTCTTGTAGACCTTGCGCAGAGTTTTGTTGGCCACGTAACCGGCCTTTTCCGCACCGGTCTTGTAGACGCTCTCCAAATAAGCTTTGTCGGCCAAAATGCGGGTGGCCTCCTCACGGATGGGGCGCAGGCACTCCACCACAGCGTCGCCCACAGCGGGCTTGAACTTGCCGTAGCCGCAGCCGGCGAACTCGGCCTCGATTTCGTCGTAGCTCTTGCCGGTGATGGCGGAGTAAATGCCCATCAGGTTGGCTACGCCGGGCTTGGCGGCGGGGTCGAAGCGCACGCAGTTCTCCGTATCGCTGTCGGTGATGGCGCGCTTGAACTTGCGCTGGATGTCCTCCGGCTTTTCCATCATGAAGATACAGCCCTCGGGCATGGACTTGCTCATTTTGCTGTCGGGGGCGTTCAAGCTCATGACTCGGGCGCCGGCCTTGGGGATATAAGGCTCGGGCACCTTGAACACGTCACCGTACACGCTGTTGAAGCGCTGGGCAATATCGCGGGTCAGCTCGCAATGCTGCTTCTGATCCTCGCCCACGGGGACGAAGTCGGGCTGGTAGAGCAGAATGTCCGCCGCCATCAGGGAGGGGTAGGCAAACAGGCCACCGTTGATGTTCTCCTTGTGCTTGGCGGACTTGTCCTTAAACTGGGTCATGCGGGACAGCTCGCCAAACATGGTGTAGCACTGCAGCACCCAGCCAAGCTCCGCATGCTGGGGCACGTGGGACTGGATGAACAGGGTGTTCTTCTCTGGGTCCAGGCCGCAGGCGATGTAAAGGGCCAGTTGCTCCAGCGTGCGCCGGCGCAAATCGGCGGGATTCTGACGCACGGTGATGGTGTGCATGTCGGCCATGAAGTAGTAATTATCAAACTCGTCCGTCCGGGCGACCCAGTTCTTGATGGCGCCCAGATAGTTGCCTAGATGCAGATCGCCGCTGGGCTGGATGCCGGAGAGCATAACTTTCTTTTCGTCCATTGTGATGGCTCCTTTGCAAGTGTGCGCAAGGCACATATAATATCAAGATATTTTACCACGCAATAGCTGCAAAGGCAACAAATTTATGTTATAATACATTAGAAAAAGGAGGTGGGGACTTGGAGTGGTATGTGTATATTCTGCGCTGCGGGGATGGAACGCTGTACACTGGCAGCACCGACAACGTGGAAAAGCGGCTGGCGGCCCACCGTGCGGGGAAGGGCGCGAAGTATACCCGGGGTCGCGGCCCGCTGGAACTTGCTTATTTTGAGCAGCTTCCCGACAAGTCCGCCGCCCTGCGCCGGGAGTATGAGATCAAGCGGCTGACCCGGCAGGAAAAAGTGAAGTTATGTGAATGGTAAATCCCCCATCCCCTTGCGGTATGGAGGGGGATGGCAAAATAACGCACGAGAGGACATGAAAGAGAGGAAGGGTAATGATGGGTGTAAAAAAGCTTCTGCGCAGTATGGTGATTGTGGTGCTGTTCGTGAACACGGCGCTTGTTCCGATCCTTGCCGCCAACCACAGCTGCCCCGCTGCGGCCATGACCGACGTGGCCGGTGACGCCTGGTACCACGCTGCGGTGGATTGGGTGCTGTCCAACGGCGTGATGCGTGGTTTTGGTGCCGACAGGTTCGGCCCCGAGGCCACACTCACCCGGGCGCAGGTGGTGCAGGTACTCTACAATAAGGAGGGTCAGCCGGCACTCAATGGTCAAGCACACAATTTCTCCGATGTGCCTGCCGGTCAGTGGTATAACAATGCCATTACATGGGCCAGCAACCGTGGAATCGTCAGCGGCTATGGAGGCGGTGTGTTTAAGCCCGATGATCCAGTCACGCTGGAGCAGGTGTTTGTTATCCTGTGGAATTATATGGGCAATCCGCCCCTCACCGGTGATGCCGACGCCGTTGGGCCCCACTCCGAGTGGGCGGGTAACGCCATCGGCTGGGCGCAGGCGGTGGGCCTGATGGACGATTTGCCCTTCAGGCTGGTCACCGACCCCGCCAACCGTGCCCAGACGGCGCAGATGCTGATGAACCTTGTGCGAAGCAAATAAAGAACAGAGCCGCCGCAGAACGACATTCTGCGGCGGCTCTGTTTTGTTGTGAGAGAATCAGGCCAGAGTCATGGGAAGGCCCGTGCCGGACCATGTCGGCGGATAGGGCAGGGCGTCGTAAGACTCCTGCAGGGGAGAGACAGGCAGTGTCTCCGGGTCAACGGGCCGGGGCGTGCCAAGGGTGAGAGAATAGCCGTCCAGAATGGCGCTTGTTTCGCCTTCGGCAGGGGGTGTGTGGTCGATTGTTACGGTATCACCCGGGTTCACGGTGACCACGTCGCGGTTCTGCGCGGCGGAGATGGCATAGAACGTGCGGCTGCCGTCCAAACGCAGGAAGTAGACGGAGTTGCCCTCCAGCACGGCGGTGCGGATCTCAGCCACGATACCGGTGACGCTGGTTTGGGGCAGCTCTTCCTGCTGTGTGATGCCCTTGTCGGCCAGCATGTTGATATAGTTGCGCTCGCAGGTGGAAACGGTGGTTCCGGTGGCGACGATCTGGTACTGGGCTACATTGACCATGGCGTACATCTTAACCAGATTGGTGGCGTCCTTCAGGGGGATAAAATAGGTGGGTTCGCCCGCCACATTCAGCAGCAGGGGGAAGGTGGCATCGTATCCAAGGTCCTGCACCTCGCCCTCGGCGGACCGCTCGGCAGCATATTCAGTCGCGCCGGGTGCCACATAATACCTGGTTTCCTTGGTGCGCATGTTGCACAGCAGGAAGCCTAGATTGGACTGGTCGGCGTTGGCGGAGGTGACGCCGGTGTAGGCGTACACGTCGTCGTTCATGGCGATGTAGTTATAACCGTCGGTAGTCAGGGTCACGTCCCGCTGACCGAAGATGGAGTTCCAGAAACCACGCACGTAGGTGCCGTAATAGTCATACTGCTCCATGATGAGGGAGGGGGTGTACAGGGTGTCCACCCAGGTGGGGACTTCCTCCATATATTCGCTCTCGCCGGTGACGGCATCTACCAGCACCGCGCCCCGGATATCGGTGCCGCCGAACAGGCCGATGGTCTTGACCACCCGGGGGGCGATCCACCAGGGATGACCGTTCTCATCGATTTCAAACTCCGGGGTAGAGAAC